>DASTYZ010000095.1:0-13128 GCA_035764545.1 Solirubrobacterales bacterium
CACGGTGTCGCTCTCGAAGACGTTGTAGTCGACGAGCGGCGGCGGCTGGTTCGCCACCTCGTGCGTACCGAAGCTGGGGCGTTCGACCGTTGCCATCTGACCGCGATTGTGACAGGCCTTGGCCGGTCAGCCAGACCGTAAGCCAGATAGCATCGCCGCTCGGTGGCGAAGATCAAGGTTCAGAACCCGGTCGTCGAGCTCGACGGCGACGAGATGACCCGGATCATCTGGTCGTTCATCAAAGAGCAGCTGATCCTGCCCTACCTCGACGTCGAGCTCGAGTACTACGACCTTGGGATCGAGAGCCGCGACGCGACCGAAGACAAGATCACGGTCGACGCGGCGGAGGCGATCAAGCGCCACGGGGTCGGCGTCAAGTGCGCGACGATCACCCCCGATGAGGCGCGGGTCGAGGAGTTCGGCCTGAAGGAGATGTACCGCTCGCCGAACGGGACGATCCGCAACATCCTCGGCGGCGTCATCTTCCGCGAGCCGATCGTGATCTCCAACATCCCGCGCCTGGTCCCCGGCTGGACGATGCCGATCGTGATCGGCCGCCACGCCTTCGGCGACCAGTACCGGGCGACCGACCTGGTGGTGCCGGGCGAGGGGACGCTGACCCTCACCTACACGCCCAAGGACGGCACCGAGCCGGTCGAGCTCGACGTCTACGACTTCCCGGGTGGCGGCATCGCGATGGCGATGTACAACCTCGACGACTCGATCCGGGAGTTCGCCCGCGCCTCGATGCGCTACGGCCTCGATCGCGGCTTCCCCGTCTACATGTCGACCAAGAACACGATCCTGAAGCGCTACGACGGCCGCTTCAAGGACCTCTTCGCCGAGGTCTACGAGGCCGAGTTCAAGGATGAGTTCGAGGCCGCGGGCCTCACCTACGAACACCGCCTGATCGACGACATGGTCGCCGCTGCCCTGAAGTGGGAGGGCGGCTACGTCTGGGCTTGCAAAAACTACGACGGCGATGTCCAGTCCGACACCGTCGCCCAAGGGTTCGGTTCGCTGGGGTTGATGACGAGCGTGCTGATGAGCGCCGACGGCAAGACGGTTGAGGCCGAGGCCGCGCACGGCACCGTCACCCGCCACTACCGGCAGCACCAAGAGGGCAAGCCGACTTCCACCAACCCGATCGCCTCGATCTTCGCCTGGACCCGCGGCCTCAGCGCCCGCGGTCGCATGGATGACACCCCCGAGGTTTCCCGCTTCGCGGAGACGCTCGAGCGCGTCTGCGTTGAGACCGTGGAAAGCGGGAAGATGACGAAAGACCTGGCGCTGCTGGTGGGCGGCGGCCAGGAGTACCAGACCACGCAGGAGTTCCTCGCCTCGATTGACGAGAACCTCCAGCGGGCGATGGCCTAACCGCCTTCAACCTTCCAAACCCCCGACTCCGAGGAGAGGATTTAGTGAGCACCACCCCTGTCAAGGTCACCGTAACCGGCGCCGCCGGCCAGATCGGCTACGCGTTGTTGTTCCGCATCGCCAGCGGCCAGATGCTCGGCCCCGAGACGCCGGTCGAGCTGAGCCTGTTGGAGATTCCGCCGGCGATCAAAGCCGCCGAGGGCACCGCGATGGAGCTCGACGACTGCGCCTTCCCGCTGCTCAGCAGGATCGACATCACCGACGACCCGAAGCAGGCGTTCGACGGCTGCAACGTCGGGCTCCTCGTCGGCGCCCGCCCGCGCGGGCCGGGCATGGAACGCTCCGACCTGCTCGAGGCCAACGGCGGCATCTTCAAGCCGCAGGGCGAAGCGATCAACGCCGGCGCCGCCGACGACATCAAGGTGCTGGTGGTCGGCAACCCCGCCAACACCAACTGCCTGATCGCGATGTCGAACGCCCCCGACGTCCCGCGCGAGCGATTCACCGCGATGATGCGACTCGACCACAACCGGGCGAAGACGCAACTCGCCAACAAGCTCGGCAAGCCGGTCAGCGCCGTCAGCAACATGACCGCCTGGGGCAACCACTCGGTCACCCAGTACCCCGATCTCGTCAACGCGACGGTCGACGGGCAGAAGGCGTGGGACGCGGTCGACGACGAGGCCTGGATCGCCGACGAGTTCATCCCGCGGGTGGCAAAACGCGGCGCCGAGATCATCGACGCTCGTGGTGCCTCCAGCGCGGCCTCAGCCGCAAATGCGGCGATCGACCATGTCCACGATTGGGTCCTCGGCACCCCCGATGGCGACTGGGTCTCGATGGGCGTCCCCGCCGACGGCTCCTACGGGATTGGCGAGGGAATCGTCTGCGGGATGCCGTGCACCTGCAGCGGCGGCGAGTGGAGCATCGTCCAGGGCCTTGACGTCCCGGACTTCTCCCGCGAGCGCATCGACCGCAGCGTGATGGAGCTGCAGGAGGAGCGCGACGCGGTCAGTCAGCTTGGATTGCTCTAGATAGTGGAGAAACCTTCAGTGTGGAGCTGGAGGAAGATTGCAAAAAAGAGGCCGGCAAATTGCCGGCCTCTTTTGCGAAGTAACGGTGAAGGGCGTTAGCCGCCGGCTGGGTAGTACTGCCGACCGTCCTTTTTCACCCGACCATCTTTCTCGAGGTCGCCGAGGACCCGGTAGAGGTAGTTGGGCTTGATTTTCATCGTTTTCGCAACCTCGGAGGCGCTGATTCCGGGCTGCTCCTCGATCAATTTCACCGCCTGATCAGCGCGGGTGCCGCCGCGGCGTTTACGGCGACGGCGCGGCGCGCCGGTACTGCTGGTGGCACTGGTGGCTTTTTTCGAGCTACCACGCGGGCGGCCGGGACGACGACGGGTGCCGCCAGCTTTTCCGCCCAGCTCCGCCAGGGCCCGCTCGAGGCGCTGACGCTCCTCGTCGAGGTCGGCCAGGCGTCGCTCTACGAGCTGCCGAGCCTCATCGAGGACGTTATTCGTGGGGGGCATCTAGTTCCTTTCCATCCAAAGTTAAGAGTTACCCTGGGAGGAGTCTGCCACAGTCACACATACTGTGACAATTAGATGCTGCAAATCAACTGATGTTGCAGCGCACCGGGAGCCGCGGAGGCCCTAGGCGCGGTACTTGCTGCGCTTCTTCGGATACGTCCTGAAGACGTGGTCCCAGAGCGGCGAGGAGACGCCGTAGCCGGCGCTGTGGTCCTGGAAGTGGTGGCGCATGTGGTGTTCGCGCAGGCGCTTGCCGAAGTCGGTCTTGGGGACGAAGTGGTGCACGTAGTAGTGCGTGTAGTCGTAGAAGAGGTAGCCGAGGATGAAGCCGCCGAAGACCGGGAAGGCGGCGTCGCCGAGGATCGCCCAGAAGGCGAAGAAGAAGAGCGCCGCCAGCGGGATCGAGACCGACGGCGGCATCACCAGCCGCATCTTGTCGTTGGGATGGTCGTGGTGGATGCCGTGGATGATGAAGTGCATGCGGCGGCCAAAGGCGTTGTCGGGCTCCCAGTGGAAGACGAGCCGGTGCAGCCAGTACTCGGTCAGCGTCCAGACGCCGACCCCGGCCAGGGTCAGCAGCGCCAGCTGCCAGGCGGCGTAGCCGCGATCGACCCCGATCCACTCCATCGCCACCACCACCGGCAGGAAGATCGCCGCTGGGATCGCGGGGTGGACGCGGGAGAAGAAGTTAAGGAAGTCGCTCTTGAAAAGTGGGGGAGAAGCGGAGAGCTTCTCGGTCCTGGAATGACTCTCCATCGCTCTCGATATTAGCGCTGGGCCCCCGCGTTCCCGCAAGACGCAGGGAAGCTGTGACGAAGCTGTTTCAAAGAGGTAGCGATTTGCGGAATCGGCCCCGACGTTTACCCAGCGCCGATGCAAACATGCGCCTCGTGCCGCGCAAGCCAAAGCCGCCGACGTGTGAGGACTGCTATTTCCGCAAAAATCTCCTCTGCGCCCTGGAGCTGAACGAGGCCTGCACCACCTTCCGGCCGAACCGCCCCGAGGGCCTCGTCCCGCCCCGCCAGCCGGTCCTGCTGATGCGCGCCCCGCGCTGGGCCTCGCGCCCGGCCTAAGTCGCCCAGGCGCCATCGGCGCACTATGTTTTGGCGCGATGCCACGCCGGGACCTATATGTCGACTGGAGCCGCACCCGCTACGTCACCCGACGCGAGAGCGGCTTCTCACCCAACATCGACGTCTACTACTGCGGTGAACCGCAGCGGGCGATCGTCAAAGTCGACCTCGCCGGGGTCGAGCTCTCCGAGGTCGGGATCGAGGTCAGCGGCCGCCACTTGGCGATCGTCGGCGAGCGCCACGTGCAGGAGACCGAGGGCCGGGTCTACCAGCAGGTCGAGATTCCCTCCGGCCAGTTCCGCCGAGTCGTCGAGTTCCAGGTCGAGGTCGACGCCGAGGCGGCCAGCGCTACTTATGAAGACGGGATCCTGCGGATCGAGCTGCCGCTCCGCGATCCCTCCGAGACCACGCGCCGCGTCCCGATCGGGCGCAAATGAACGAGGACGAACCGATCCTGATGGAGGGCGCCCCGGTCCTGGAAGTCGTCGACTCGCCGCTCGACGCCGAGGACGCGATCTGCGCCAGTGAGCCGCTGCCGGAGGCGCTGCCGATCCTGCCGCTGCGCGACACCGTCGCCTTCCCGGAAACGCTGGCGCCGCTGGCGGTCGTCCAGCAGCGCTCGATCCAGCTGATCGACGACGTCCTCGGCGCCAACCGGATGCTGGTGATGGTCGCCGCCCGCGACCCCGAGAACGAGGAACCGGGCCCGCAGGACCTCTATGACGTCGGCGTTGTCGGTGCGGTCGCCCGCATGGTCAAGGTCCCCGACGAAAGCCTCCGCGTCCTCGTCCAGGGGATGCAGCGGGTGAAGCTCGACGGCTATGTCGCCGAGCAGCCCTACATGGTCGCCCGCATCTCGGCCCTGCCGGACGTGATCGAGCCGGGCGCCGAGCTCGAGGCGCTGAGCCGCAACGTCCAGCGCACCTTCTCGGAAATCATCGAGCAGATTCCCTACCTGCCCGAGGAGCTGCAGATGGCGGTCGCCAACATCGACGACGCCGCCGCGCTCGCCCACCTGATCGCCGGCGCCCTGCGGATCGACACGGAGGAGAAGCAGCGGCTGCTGGAGGAGGTCGACGTCGCCAAACGGCTGCGCCACCTCTCCCAGCTCCTTGCCTCAGAGCTCGAGGTCGTCCAGCTCGGCACCCAGATCCAGACCCAAGTGCAGTCGGAGATCGACAAAGGCCAGCGCGAGTTCTTCCTCCGCCAGCAGCTGAAAGCGATCCAGGACGAGCTCGGCGAGGGCGATGAGCAGCAGGCCGAAGCAAACGAACTGCGGGAGAAAATCGAGGCGGCGAAGCTGCCCGAGCAGGCGCTGAAAGCGGCCGAGCGGGAGCTCTCGCGGCTGGAGAAACTGCCGCCCGCCGCCGCCGAGCATGGGGTGATCCGCACCTACCTGGAGTGGCTGACCGAGCTGCCGTGGTCGCAGGAGACCGAGGACAACCTCGACCTCGGGCACGCCCGCGAGGTCCTCGACGCCGACCACTACGACCTCGAACTGATCAAGGACCGGATCCTCGAGTACCTGGCGGTGCGCAAGCTCAACCCCTCTTCGCCGGGTCCAATTCTCTGCTTTGTCGGCCCGCCCGGGGTCGGCAAGACCAGCCTCGGCAAATCGATCGCCAAGGCGCTCGGTCGCGAGTTCGAGCGGATCTCCGTCGGCGGGGTCCGCGACGAGGCCGAGATCCGCGGCCACCGCCGCACCTACATCGGGGCGATGCCGGGGACGATCATCCGAGCGCTGCGCGACGCCGGCTCCCGCAACCCCGTCTTCATGATCGACGAGATCGACAAGATGGGCGCCGACTTCCGCGGCGACCCTGCCTCGGCGATGCTCGAGGTGCTCGACCCGGCCCAGAACGACAGCTTCCGGGACCACTACCTCGACCTCGACTTCGACCTCTCCGACGTCGTCTTCATCGCCACCGCCAACGTCCTCGACACGATCCCGGGGCCGCTGCTCGACCGCATGGAGACGATCGAACTCGCCGGCTACACGCTGGAGGAGAAGCGCCAGATCGCTCGCCGCTACCTGGTCCGCCGCCAGATTGAGGCGAATGGGCTGAAGCCCTCGCAGATCGAGTTCGCCGACGCGGCGCTGACGGCGATCGTCGAGGAGTACACCCGCGAGGCCGGCGTCCGCAACCTCGAGCGCCAGATCGGCACCATCTGCCGCAAAGTCGCCCGCGAAGTCGCCGAGGGCAAGGCCAAGGGCAAGGTGAAGGTCTCCGGCAAAAAGGCGCGGGAGCTGCTCGGCCGCCGCCGCGTCTTCGCCGAGCAGCGGCGGCGGACGAAAGACCCGGGCGTCGCCACCGGGCTCGCCTGGACGCCGACCGGCGGCGACGTCCTCTTCATCGAGGCGACCTCGATGCCCGGCACGGGCAAGTTGACGATCACCGGCCAGCTCGGCGACGTGATGAAGGAGTCGGCGCAGGCGGCGCTCTCCTACGTCCGCGGCCACTGCCGCGACGTCGCCCCCGGGGTCGAAGGCGACTGGTTCGCCAAACACGACATCCACATCCACGTCCCCGCCGGCGCCGTGCCCAAGGACGGCCCCTCGGCCGGGGTGGCGATGACCGTCGCCCTCTCCTCGCTGATCAGCGGCCGCGCCATCCACAACGATGTCGCGATGACCGGCGAGGTGACGCTGACGGGACAGGTGCTGCCGATCGGCGGCGTCAAGGAGAAGTCCCTGGCGGCGCAGCGCGCCGGGATCAAGACGGTGATCCTGCCGAGCCGCAACGAGGGGGACGTCGCCGAGATCCCCGACCACGAGCTCGGCAACCTCAAGTTCGTCTACGTCGACGAGGTCTCCGGGGCCCTCGACGTCGCCCTCTCTTAGTGCGCAACCGCTCGCGCGCCTTCTGGATCGTCGTCGGGCTGACCGCCCTCGGCTTCGGCCTGCGCTTCGCCACGCTCGGCGTCCAGGCCTACCACCACGACGAGATCGTCACCGCCAGCCGGGTGCTGCGGGTCGGCTTCGGGCACGCGATGGATGCGGTCGGCTTCTCCGAGTCGGCGCCGCCGCTCTACTACGCGCTGGCCTGGCTCTGGACCCAGGTGGCGGGGACGGGGGAGTGGGGGCTGCGCTCGCTATCGGCCGTCGCCGGAGTGGCGACGATCCCGGTCGCCTACTTCGTCGGCCGCGAACTGCGGGGGGAGCGCGCGGGCGTGATCGCGGCGGCGCTGGTCGCGGTCAACCCGATGCTCCTCTGGTACTCGCAGGAGGCGCGCGCCTACGCCCTGCTTGCCCTTCTCTGCGCACTCTCGCTGCTCTTCTGCGTGCGGGCGCTGCAGCCCGGGCGGCCGAGCGAGAGGCGCGACTTCGTCCTCTGGGGCGTCTTCTCGGCGCTGGCGCTGGCGACCCACTACTTCGCCGTCTTCCCGCTGATCGCCGAGGTCATCCTGCTCTGGCGCCGCCGCGGCCGGGCGATCCTCCCCGGCCTCTGGATCGTCGGCCTGATGGCGGCGTTGCTGGCGCCGCTCGCCTACCACCAGATGTCCTACGGCCACGCCGAATGGATCGGCAAATTCAGCCTCGGGCACCGGCTCGGCGAAACCGCGATCGCCTTCACCGTCGGCGAGATCGGCGACATCATCGGCCGCGCCGAGCAACCCGAGCCGGCGCTGCTGCCGCTGGCGCTGATCTTCGCCGGCTTCGTCCTCCTGTTCTGGCGGGGCGCTCGCGAGGAGCGGCGTGCGGCCGCGGTCCCGCTGGCGGTGGGAGCGACCGCGATCCTGGTCCCGCTGCTGCTGGCGCTCGGCCCCGGCGGCAAGGACTTCGTCCTCGCCCGCAACCTGCTGCCGGCGCTGGTCCCGCTCCTGATCGCGGTCGCGGTCGCCCTCTCGGTCGAGCGCGCCCGCCGTCTCGGCATCGCGGTCGCGGTCCTTCTCGTCGTCTACTCGCTCGGGTTCTGCATCCGCGCGAGTACCGACCCGGACCTGCAGCGGCCCGACTGGGAGGCAGTCGCGAAGCACCTCGGCGAGCCCGACGGCCCGCGGGCGACGGTGACCTGGGTGATCGGCGAGGCGCCTCTCCGCTACTACCTCTCGACCGGGGCGATCCAGCTCAAAGCCTCGGAAGGCTACGACTGGCTGGTCCGCGAAATCACCTTCGTCTCGATGGGCGAGGCGCCGCCGCCACCGGCGCGCCTACTCGGTCCGCGCTTCCGCGAAACCGGCCACGAAGCGGTCGGCGAGCTCTTCATCCGCCGCTACCGGGTGACCGGGCCGGAGCTGGCGCCGCTGCGGCTGCGAGGCCTGCGCCAAGCACGGACGAACTTTCGAAACAACGGGGTGCTTTTGGACGGGGTTGGGCCTGACTGATCCCCGGGTATGGGTCAGAGGGTTATTCTGCGTACGGCTACGGAATCCAGTGAGGAGATCGCATGAGCAAGACCAAGACTGCGCGCGCCGGTGACATCTACGACACCGCCCGCGAGAACCCCTATGTGCAGCGGCTGATCGAGGACGAAGACCTCCGCGAGAGCCTCAAAGACGCATTCGAATCCGCGAAGAACGCCTACGGCCGGGCGACCGGCAACGGCAAGGGCACGGTTAAGGCCGTGACCAGCGACAAGAAGGTCCAGAAGGACCTGCGCAAGGCCGCCGAGAGCCTGCAGGAAGCATCCGAGAGCCTGCGCAGCAAGCCGAAGCGGCGCAAGGGTGGCATCGGCCGCCTGCTGCTGATCGCGATCATCGGCGGAGCGATCGCCCTGGCGGTCAGCGAGGGTGCCCGCAAGGCCGTGCTCGACGCGCTCTTCGGAGCCGAAGAGGAGTTCGAGTACACCTCGACCACGAGCATCAACGGGTCCTAGGCAGGACCTAAGCTAGGACTGGATGGAGGCTGCGACCAAAGAGCGGGAGCTAAGCGGCGACAAGGCGCAGCGCATCGTTGACGCGATGCGGGATTCCGTAGCCCGGCGCGGCGCCGCCGGCTCCACCTTTGAGCACGTCGCCCGCGAGGCGGGCGTCAGCCGCGGCCTCCTCCACTATTACTTCGGGACCAAGGAGCGGCTGCTGGTCGAGGTCGTCCGCCGCGACACCGAGCTGCGGGTCGATCGGCTCGACGAGCGGCTGGCCGGGGCGAAAACTGTCGACGGTGTGCTCGACGCGCTCGTCGCCAGCCTCACCGACATGATCGAGAACGAACCCGGGTTCTTTCTCCTCCTCTACGAGCTCTTCAGCGCCGGTCGCCGCAACCCCGACATCCAGCGCGAGGTCGGGCAGCTGTTCGAGAAGACCCGCTCCCACGTTGCCGAGGTGCTCGGCAGCAAGGAAGAGGAGGGCGTGCTGAAACTGCGCTTTGCCGCCGAGGACGTCGTCTCCTACCTCTTCGCCCTCGGCGACGGCTTCGCCCTGCAGGCCCTCTCGGACCCCTCGCGCGACACCACCGGCGCCTTCGCCGTCGGCGTCGCTTCGGCGCGTTACCTGCTCGGCTCCGAGTAGCGGCCGCGGCTAGAGCCAGCCGGCGCGCTTGAAGCGCCAGTAGAGGAAGAGGCAGATCGCAGCGATCAGCGCCAGCACCGCGGGGTAGCCGAAGGTCCATTCGAGCTCGGGCATGTGCTCGAAGTTCATCCCGTAGAGACCCGCGATCATCGTCGGCACAACGGCGATCGCGACCCAGGCGGAGATTTTCCGCATGTCTTCGTTCTGGCGCATCGAGACCTGGGTCAGGTTCGCTTCCAGGGCGCTGTCGAGAAGCTGGCGGAAGTTCTCGATCCGGGTGGCGACCCGTCGCAGGTGGTCTTCGACGTCGCGGAAGTACTCGTGCAGCGCCTGCGGGATCACGGTCCCCTCGGCGCGGCAAAGCTCTTCCAGCGCTTCGCCGAGCGGAACCGCGGCGGCCTGGAACTCGAGCACCTCGCGCTCCAATTTGTAGATCCGCTCGGTCGGGTTCTGGCCTTCGCCGAAGACCTGCAGCTCGACTTCGCGGACGTCCTCGTCGAAGCCGTGGGCCGCCTCCATGTAGCCGTCGACGACGTGGTCGCAGATCGCGTAGAGGACCGCGCCGGGGCCTTTCTCCAGCAGGTCGGGACGCCCCTCGAGCCGCTCCCGCACCTTGGCCAGGTTGGCGTTGCCGTGGCGGACGCTGATCACGAACCCGGGGGCGACGAAGACCGAGAGCTCGCCGACTTCGATCACCTCCTGCGGGTCGACATAGCGCGCCGTCTTCACCACCACGTGGACCGTCTCCCCGTACTCCTCCACCTTCGGCCGCTGGTGCGCCCGCACCGCGTCCTCGACCGCCAGCTCGTGCAGCCCGAACTCCTCCGCGACCGCCGTGAACTCCTCCTCGCTCGGCTCCACGACCCCGAGCCAAACGAACGTGCCCGCTTCCGCAGCGGCCTCGCCGGCGCGCTCGAGCGTCAGCTCCCCTTCTCGCCGCCGTCCCCCCTCGTAGGCCGCGCAGTCGACGATCATCGGCCCAGACTACGGCGTGCGAGTGACGGCCCGCACGCAGTGACGCGAGTCACAGACCCGGGTCCCGCCGCCGGGGGAGGGTTGGACGAGCTCAACCCGGCGACGAGGAGGTTCTGGCAGTGAAAGACGCGATGAGGTCCCTGGCGCAGTTTCTTGGCAGGCGGCGCCGGCTTGTTGTCGGGGCCTGGGTGCTGATCGTTCTCGTCGCCTTGCCGTTCGCCGCGAAACAGACCGATCACCTGACGGGTGGCGGCTTCGACGTCCCGGGCAGCCAGTCGATGAAGGTGAGCGAATCGCTGCAGGACGAATTCGGCTCGCAGGCCGACGGGATCGCCGTGGTGCTGAAGGCGGAAGCGGGCGCGAGCGCGGCCGAGCGCGGTGAGGCGGTCGCGCGGCTGCGGGAGGAGGTGGCGACGCTCGACGACGTCACCCTGCCCCCGGCAGCGGCGGCGCAGGCGCGGCGGCAGCTGCAGGCGGGCACCGACGTGGTCCTGGTGCCGCTGCGCAGCGACCTCTCCTCCGATGAGCTGATCGACCCCGCCGCGACCCTGCGCGAAGACCTCGACCCCGGCACCGCCGACGCGGGCGTCACTCCCTATCTGGTCGGGCAGCCGACGATCTGGGCGGGGATGCAGGAAATCTCCAAGGAAGACCTCGCCAAGGCAGAGGGGACCGGCTTCCCGATCGTCGCGATCATCCTCCTCGTCGTCTTCGGCTCCCTCGCCGCGGCGGCGCTGCCGCTGGCGCTCGGCTTCGTCAGCGTCCTCGTCACCGGGGCGCTGATCTACTTCATCTCGCTGGAGATGACGACCTCTGTCTTCGTCACCAACATGGCCTCGATGATCGGGATCGGCGTCGCCGTCGACTACTCGCTCTTCATCCTCGCCCGCTACCGGGAGGAGCGCGAAGCGGGGCATGAGCCGGCGGAGGCGCGGGCGCTATCGCTCTCCACCTCCGGCCTCGCGGTCACCTTCTCCGGCCTCGCGGTGATCATCTCCCTGGCCGGGCTGTGGATGGTCGACAACCAGGCCCTGCGCTCGATGGCGCTGGGGGCGATGACCGTCGTCGCCGTCTCGATCCTGACCGCGACCACGCTGCTGCCGGCGCTGATCGCGATGCTCGGCGACCGCGTGCTTCCCGGAGGCGTCGTCGGCAAAGTCGAGCGCTTCTTCCAGCGCCGCTTCTACCGCCGCCGCACGCCCGAGCAGGCCGCGGCCGGGAAAAACCGCTTCTGGCGCGGCTGGACCGAACGGGTGATGGCGCGGCCGTGGACGGCGATCATCGGCGTCTCGGCCGTCCTGCTGCTGCTCGCGAGCCCGTTGCTCTCGCTCGAGACCGGGACCGAAGCGATCGCCCAGTTTCCGAAGGACAGCGATGTCCGGGTCGGCACCGAAATCGCCTCTGATGAGCTCGGCGGCGGCACCGACCCAATCCAGATCGTCGCCCGCTTCGACGGCCCGGCCAGCGGCGAGGACCGAGCCGCCGCTCTCGGCTTCGTCAAGGAACTGAAGGGAACCGCCGGCGTCGCGGCTGTCGGCCTCCCGGCCTACGCTGGCGAGAGCGCCCTCGTCCAGGCGACGCCGAGCGCGCCGAGCGAGTCGGACGCGGCGGTCGCTCTAGTCGACCGGCTGCGCGACAGCGTCGTCCCGGCTTCGGTGCTGGCGCAACAGGCCGAAGTCAGCGTCGGCGGCGAGACCGCGCGTGGGGAGGACGTTCGCCAGCAGGTCAGCGGCTCGATGTGGAAGATCATCCTCTTCGTCCTCGCGCTCAGCTTCCTCGTCCTGATGGTGATGCTGCGCTCGCTGATCCTGCCGCTAAAGGCGGTGCTGATGAACCTGCTCTCGATCGGAGCCGCCTTCGGCGTCCTCGTCGCGATCTTCCAGTGGGGCTGGCTCGACGGCTTCCTCGGCTTCGAAAGCCAGGGGGCGCTGGACACGATCAACATCCCGCTGATCTTCGCGATCGTCTTCGGGCTCTCGATGGACTACGAGGTCTTCCTGATGTCGCGGATCCGCGAGCGCTACATGGTCCACGGCGACAACGAGCGTGCCGTCGCTGAGGGCCTCTCGACCAGCGCCCGCACGATCTCCTCAGCGGCGCTGATCATGACCTCGGTCTTCGCCGTCTTCGTCCTCACCGGCGTCCCCTCGATCAAGGAGCTGGGCGTCGGCTGCGCCGTCGCGATCGCCCTTGACGCGACCTTGGTCCGCCTCATCCTCGTGCCGGCGGCGATGAAGCTGATGGGGAACTGGAACTGGTGGTTCCCGAGCTGGCTGGACAGGCTGGTGCCGGACTTCAGCTTCGAGGGGGGCGAGTCGGAGCCCGAGCCGGCCAAGGCATAGGGACTGGTGGGGGAGGAGGTGGGTACCCCTCTCCCAAAGACCGTCGCGCAGCTGGGCGTATCTATGGGCGCCAACGTGACTTCTTGAGCCTTTGTGAGAGGGGTACCCACCTCCTCTTCAACACGCTCTGCAGAACGACAAAGCTCCGACGCTTTGAGTTCCGTGGTTCCTTTGTCCTTCTATAGACGACTAAAGAACCACGGAACTACAAATCCTGTGGTGGAGGGGTTGGGTGGGGGTCCCTGGGTACTTGGCATGGAGCCGCGCCAAAACGGCTAGAGGCGCCAGCCGGATGCACTCAGTTCACGCGGCGGAGGTGCTCCCAGGGACCCCCACCGACACCCTCCCTACCGCAATGCCTACTTCCCACGCCGTTTGAGGC
>DASTYZ010000096.1:0-6531 GCA_035764545.1 Solirubrobacterales bacterium
CGACACCTAGCAGCATGGAGGCAGTCTGAACGCATTTGTCCCCGGTATGCGGGGACAAATGCGTTCGGCTAATGCCACTCCTCCTCGGTTACGCCGCCGCCTGGGTGAACGACCACATGGACGCCGTCCAGAGCGGGGTCCGTCTCCGGGCAATCGCGGCGCAGGTGGCCGCCGCGGGACTCGCGGCGATCGAGGGCGCTGGCGCCGATTGCCCGCGCCAGCGGATAGGGGTTGGAGATCAGGCGGGCCAGGTCGTCGGGGTTCCGCGTCGGCCCGGCGTAGCGCCAGACGGAATCGCGGGTCTCGTCGCTCGGGGGCTCGAACCGCCACTGCGGCGGCTCCGGCCGCGTCTCGGCGGTCTCCTCGGCGATCGCCGCCGCCGCTGCCCGGCCGCCGAAGACGAAGCACTCGCTGAGCGAGTTGGAGGCGAGCCGGTTGGCGCCGTGCAGCCCCGTGCAGGAGCACTCGCCGACGGCGTAGAGACCCGGCAGGGAGGAACGGCCGTCGACGTCGACCGCGATCCCGCCCATCGTGTAGTGGGCGGCGGGGGTGACCGGGACCGGCTGGGAGCGCGGGTCGAGGCCCGCTTTAGCCAGAGAGGCGAAGACGTTCGGGAAGCGCGCCGGGTCGATCTCGCGCAGGTCGAGCCCCACCGTCGTCGTCCCCTCCCGGCGCATCTGCTCGAGGATCGCGGCCGTCACCGCGTCGCGCGGCGCCAGCTCATCGGTGAAGCGCTCGCCGTCGGCTCCGAGCAGCTTCGCCCCCTCGCCGCGGATCGCCTCAGTGATGAGGACGCCGTCGTGGGGAGTCCCCGGCAGCGCCAGGGCGGTCGGGTGGAACTGGCAGAACTCGAGGTCGGCGAGGTCGGCGCCGGCGAGCGAGGCGAGCACCGGTCCCGCCCCGATCGCCCCCCGCGGGTTCGTCGTCCGCCGCCACAGCGCCGCGGCGCCGCCGGTGGCAAGGATCGTCGCCGCGGCCGCGATCGCGCCGCCGTCGGTGATCACCCCATGGCAGCGCTCGCCGTCGCTCCACAGCGCCAGGGCCGAGGTCCGCTCCTTCACCTCGACCCGCTCCTCAGCCGCGACCCACATCGCCAGCTTCGAGGTCAGCTCGTAGCCGGTCTGGCTGCCGCCAGCGTGGACGATGCGGCGATGCGTGTGGCCGCCCTCGAGGCCCAACGCCAGCCGCCCCTCGTGGTCGAGGTCGAAGACGACGCCGCGGGTGATCAAGTCGCGGACGGCGGCCGGCGCCTCCTCGACCAGCGCCCGTACCGCCGAGGTGCGGCAGAGGCCGCGGCCGGCGGCGATCGTGTCGGCGGCGTGGCGCTCGGGCGAGTCGTCGGGTTCAAGCGCCGCCGCCAACCCGCCCTGCGCCCAGTAGCTGGCGCTCTGGGAGAGCGGCGTCCGCGAGACGAGGCAGACCCGGGCGCCGAGCTCGGCCGCCCGCAGCGCGCTCCAGAGGCCGGCGGCGCCGCCGCCGACGACGGCGACGTCGAACTCACCGACCGCGGTTATCGGCCCTCCGCCTCCCGGCGCAGGGAGTCGAGCTGACCCTGCAGCCAGCCCGCGGCGCCCTCGCGAGCGCGCGCCAGCTCATCGGCGACCGTGGCCTCGGCGGTCGCGGCACGGCGCTCGGCAGCCTCGACTCGCTGCTCGGCCGTCTCCACCTGCGTCTCGATCTCGCCCAGCCGCTCCTCGGCTGCCGCCAGCGCCTTCTCCTTCTCCTCGCGCTCGCGCTCGAGGTCGGCTTCCAGCGCCTTGATCTCCTCTTCGGCCCGCTTCTCGGCCTCGGCCGCCAGCGTCGCCGTCTCCTCCAGCCGCCGCTCGGCCTCGCGGATCTGCTCCTCGAGGCTCTCTCCTGCGGGACCCGGCTCAGAGCTCATTGCCGTCAATCTATTACTACCGCCCGGTAGGCCTCAATCACCCGCTCCGCCATCGCCGCCGCCGAGAGGCCGGCCGCGCGCGCCGCGCCGCGAACGCGGGGGTCGGCGGCCTTGAGATGGGGCCGCGCCACGGCCGCCCAGGCGTCGGAGTCAAACGGCGCGCAGAGGCAGCCGTTGATGCCGCCGAGGGCGTAGGGGGCGATCCCGACCGGGGTGGAGAGGACGGGGACGTCGCAGGCGAGCGCCTCGACCGCGGCCATGCCGAAGCCCTCGTAGTCAGAGGTGACGAGGACGGCGTTGGCGGCGTTGAGCCAGAGCGGCATCCGCTCGGGCTCAATCGAGCCGCCGCTGAGGAGGTCGGCGCCGCAGGCCGCCGCGACCTCGGCGGCGCGGTCGTGCCGCTTCTCCGGCCGCGCCGGGTTGGCGGGGAAGAAGAGGTAGCTGCCGTCTGGGTCGAGGTCCAACTCGCGCCGCGCCTCGTTCCGTGCCATTGGCGCGAACCGCTCGAGATCAGGGCCACAAGGGAGAACCGCCGAACCGGGAACCGCCGGCAGCCCCGGCCGCCCGTCCTCGGGCTCGAACAGTGCCCGCGAAACCCCGGCGACGAGGTCGGCCCGCCAGGCGAGCCGGCGCGAGAGGTGGCCGACGAGGTGGTGACGGACGTCGGTGCCGTGGAAGGTGACGATCAGCGGCGCCGCCCCGGCCAGCTGCGCGACCCAGCCGGCGAGGCCGTAGTGGGCGTGGACGAGGTCGAAGCGCTCGCGGCGCAGCAGCGCTCGCAGGCGGCGCGTCGCCGGGACGTACTCACCGCGCCCGGGTGGGAACTCGAAGAGGTCCACCTCGACCCCGCGCCGGCGCACCTCGTCGACCTGGTCCCGCACCCAGCGGCCCCGCTGCGGGGCGCCGGCGTCGGGCATGAAGTTGGTGACGACGAGGACCCGCACCGAGGTGAGGGTATAGCCGCGGGCCGAACGGGGTAGACGCAGCGTCAACGTGAGTGGGAAACGTCCGTCCACCCCCGTCCTCGCTCTGGCCGGCCTCGCCGCCGTCCTCACCGGGGTGCTCGTCGCCTTCGCGATCGGCTACCTGATCGGGCACGCGAACAGCGACGAGAAGACGGTGACCGAAAAGGTCGCCGGCCGCTCGGCCGCGCCGGGTGGCGAAACGGTCGGCGACATCACCAAGGCGCCCGCCTTCACCGCCGAGGAACTCGACGCCGACCCGCGCGAGAACTGGATCACCAACGGTGGCTCGCTCTCCAACGCGCGCTACTCGCCGCTCGACGAAATCGACAGCGACAACGTCGAGGACCTGAAGGGGGTCTGGATGACCCACCTCAACGGCTCCGGCGAGGCGACCAAATACTCGGCCGAGGCGCAGCCGATCGTCTACGAGGGCGTGATGTACGTCGTCACCGGCGCCGACGACGTCTTCGCGGTCGACGTCGAGACCGGCAAAAAGCTCTGGGTCTACGAAGCGAAAATGCCGCCGGAGATCGACACGATCTGCTGCGGCTGGACCAACCGCGGCGTCGCGATCGGCGAGGGGATGGTCTTCCTCGGCCAGCTCGACGGCAGCCTCGTCGCCCTCGACCAGGCGACGGGCGAAGTGAAGTGGAAAGCGACGATCGGCAAATGGCAGGACGGCGAGACCGTCACCTCGGCGCCGCTCTACTACAACGGCCGCGTCTATTCCGGTGTCTCTGGCGGCGAGTTCGGGATCCGCGGCCGCCTCACCGCGCTCGACGCGAAGACTGGCAAGGTCGAGTGGAAATTCTGGGCGATCCCGGGGCCGGGAGAAACCGGCCACGAGACCTGGGAAGGCGGCGGCGACGCCTGGAAGCAGGGCGGGGCGCCGATCTGGAACACGCCGGCGGTCGATCCCGAACTGAACATGCTCTATTTCTCGACCGGCAACGCCTCGCCGGACCTGAACGGCAGCGGCCGCCCCGGCGAAAACCTCTTCGCCGCCTCGATCGTCGCCATCGACGCCACCACCGGCAAATACAAGTGGCACTTCCAGCAGGTCCACCACGACATCTGGGACTACGACGCGCCCAGCCCCGTCGTCCTCTGGAACGCCGAGGTCGACGGCGAAGAGGTCAAGGGCCTGAGCCAGCCGGGGAAGACCGGTTGGCTCTACATGCTGAACCGCGAAACCGGCAAGCCCGTCCACGGGATCGTCGAGAAACCGGTTCCCCAGGACAAGAAACAGCAAGCGACCTGGGACACGCAGCCCTTCCCCCTGACCGACTCGTTCGTCCCGCAGGAGCCGAGCGAAGCTCAGTTCGACGAGATCGAGAAACTGGCGGAGGAGACCTTCGAAGGGAAAGACCTGAAGATCGAAAGCGGCGAAATCTTCGATCCCTTCAACAAGAACGCCAAGGTGCTGGCGCCGGGCCCGAGCGGCGGCACCAACTGGCCGCCTTCGAGCTACAACCGCAACACCGGCGACGTCTACATCTGCGGCATCTCCAGCTACGCCGGCTACATGACCGAAGGCCTGGAAAAACACGGCCTCGGCAACGTCTACCTCTCCAGCGTGTTGACGCTGACCGGCTTCGGGACCTACGACGGGACGCTGACGGCGCAGGACGTCGAGACCGGGGAGATCGAGTGGCAGCGCGAATTCGAAGACGAATCCTGTTACAGCGGCACGGTCACCACCGCCGGCAACCTCGTCTTCGTAGGCCGCAGCAGCGGCGAGCTGACCGCCCTCGACGCCGAGACCGGCGACGAGCTCTGGTCCTTCCAGACCGGCGCCGGCGCCAACAACACGCCGACCGTCTTCGAATGGGAAGGCAAGGAGTACGTCGCCTTCTACGCCGGCGGCAACTCGCTCGCCGCCAGCGCCCACGGCGACAACCTCTGGCTCTTCTCGCTCGACGGGGAGATGGAGGAGGTCGAAGGCGGCGGCAAGGCCGAACAGGGCCAGCACGCGGGTGAGGAAACGCCGCAGCCCGAGGTCGAGGAATCCGAAGGCTCGCCCTCCGAAGCGGCCGGCGGCGGCAAAGAAGGCAAAGAGAACGTCGAAGAGGAATCGGCGGGTGGCGACGCGATGGCGGGCCAGTCCGTCTTCGCGGAAAACTGCTCGGTCTGCCACGGCGCCACCGGCAAAGGCGGCAATGGCGGCCCGGACCTGACCACGCAGCCGAAAGCAAAGAGCCTCAACGGCTCAATCGAACAGGTGACCGAAGGTGGCGGTGGGATGCCGGCCTTCGCCGAATTGCTCTCGACCAAGGAAATCGAAGACGTCGCCGCCTACGTCGTCGAAGTGATCAACGGCAAATAGCTGTTTCCCCTCATTGGACCGGGGGTATTTGAGCGTTCGCCAGTCCCCAGTGGACATCGAAGCGGGAGGAACAGATGGAGGCGAGCGGGAGTCCGTCTTTGGTTTTGGTCGAGCAGCACGAGGCCCTGCGGGATGGCCTTGCCGTGTTGCTGGAGCGACGAGGGTTTTCCGTCCTGGGATGCGCTCCGACGGCGGCAGGCGGCGAGGAGGTCATAGCCGAGCGACACCCCGACGTGGCGGTGGTCGGGGTCGACCTGCCGGACGAGCGCGGCACCGAGCTGGTGCGGCGCCTCAACGGCCAGGTCAACGGGACCAAGTTCGTCATCTACACCGGTCTCCGCGACCCCGATCTGCTCGGCGCCGCCTTTCGCAGCGGCGCCCGCGGCCTGGTCGCAAAGCCGGCCGGTCTCTCCGTCCTCGTCGACGCCCTGCGCGAGGTCTGGCGCGGCGGCCGCTACTTCGACCCCCGCTTTGCGAAGGGCGGCAACGGCGGCGAGGAAAACGGCACGACGAAGGCCCTGAGCGACCGCGAGGGGGAGATCCTGGCGATGCTGGCCCGCGGTCTGACCGGCGAGGAGATCGCCCAGCGACTCGTCCTCTCGCCGGAGACCGTGCGCACCCACGTCCGCAACGCGATGAGCAAGCTGGAAGCGCGGACGAGGACCGAGGCAGTCGTCAAAGCGCTCGAGCGCGAAGAGATCCAGACCGGCTGAGCTCAGACCAGCTGCACGGCGGCGTCGAGCCAGACGACGAGGTTGAGGAACAGCATCGCCGTCTTCACCCAGAAGCCCGGAATCAGCTCATGGACGTTCACGCCGCTTGAATCGTCAACAAAGTTCGCGGTGCTTATCCCCGCTTTGAGGTAAGTGGGCGAGTTCTGAAGTTCACAAACCTTTTTCAAACTTGACCCATTTCCGGCGCTTTTGCGCCTTGTTCGGTGCGCCGCCGCCGCTGAGCATCCGCCCTTCCATGCAAACGAAGGGAGGCACCGATGGTCTACAAGCTGATGGGCTACCTGCACGCGTCGTTCGTGCACCGGATCGGCGAGCTGCGCCGGCTGGCGGGGGAGCGGGGACAGGGGACGGTCGAGTACGTCGGCCTGATCCTGCTCGTCTCGCTGCTGATGGTGGGGATGGTGGCGGCGATGAAAGGTTTCAATAGATACTTTAGTAAGACCAGCCACCCCAAATGTAGCAGGTTCCTCTGGCGGAAACGGGAAGCACCACCCGCTTTTCTCCCGCGCTGTTCGGCCCCATACCGCGCAATAAAGGTGGAAAGGCATGTGGCCCTCCGCAGACCGAAGCCGCCTCGCTTCCCTGGGCCTTCCAGCGCTCCTTGTATCTGACCCCGGTCGGTCA
>DASTYZ010000097.1:0-22318 GCA_035764545.1 Solirubrobacterales bacterium
CTCATCACTCGGCAAGAGCGAGAAGTGTCGCCGGGTCTGCTTCGAAGAGGTGCTCTTGCGTGGAACGGTCACCTCCACCGCCCGTTCCGTGTAGCTCCGCAGCCCCCAGAGGGCCGCAGCGGAATGGTGGCTCAGCGCCGCATCAGGTTCTGAAGCGAGGACTGCCGCCATCCAGCGGCCCAGCCTCGGAACCAATCGAGGGCTCACGGAATAGACCCCGGGCTGCAGGCGATGCAACCGACCGTTCGCGAGCCGGTGGTCAATCGCGTCTTCGCCCATACCAAGGCCAAGCAGCTGAGTCCGCCCCACCACCCCATGCTGCTCCCGCGCCAAGCGTGCAATCTCGGCATCCGCACCACGAGTCTGTCTCAGCCCGTCTATCTCGCGGGTTGAGACGGTCTCGGTGGGCACCCGCCCACGGTGGCGGGTGCGGAATCAAATTTGGTGCGCGGTTTGTGCCATCTCTCAAACCTCTGTGCGCCGCGGCCGTGACTTCCCTCTCAGGGGACGAGGGTGTCCCTCTCCCAGAGGCTCAAGAAGTCACGTTGGCACCCTCAAATCCGCCCAGCTGCGCGACGGTCTCTGGGAGAGGGACACCCACGTCCCCCTCCCGACCGAGGTTCCTACGGCCCGGGCGTACGCTCAATCACTGCTTCGGCCGTAGCCGCCTCCGCCTCCCGCGTCGCCGCCCCTTCCAGAGCGTTGGACAGCGCTCGCACGTACGCCCGGGCGCTCGCCTCGAGGATGTCGGTGGCGACGCCCTGGCCGGTGGCCAGGCGCCCTGCCGCTCGCAGCTTCACGGTCACTTCGCCGAGGGCGTCCTCTCCCCCGGTCACCGCCTCGACCTTGTACTCGACCAGCTCGCACTCGGTCTCGGTCGCGTCCTGGATCGCGTGGAAGATCGCGTCGACGGGGCCGTCGCCGCTCGATTCGCCCTCGGACTCCTCGCCGGAGGGCAGCGTCACCGCTACTTTCGCCACCGGCGGCCGGCGGGTCCCCGCCTCGACCTCGAACCAGGACAGCTCGTGGGCTTCGGAGCGGTCGCGCATCTCGTCGGAGACGATCGCCTCCAGGTCCAATGCGGTCACCTGCTTCTTGCGGTCGGCGACCTCCTTGAAGGCCTTGAAGGCGTTGTTCAGCGCCTGGCCTTCGACCTTGAAGCCCAGCTGCTCCAGGGCGTCTTTCAAGGCGTGACGACCGGAGTGCTTGCCCAGGACGATCGAGTTCGACTCCAGGCCGACTTCGGTCGCGTCCATGATCTCGTAGGTGCTGCGCTCCTTCAGCACGCCGTCCTGGTGGATCCCGGACTCGTGGGCGAAGGCGTTGCGGCCGACGATCGCCTTGTTCGGCTGCACCGGGTAGCCGGTCAGGCGGCTGACCATGCGGCTGGTGCGGGCGATCTCCCGCGTATTGATGCCGGTACTGAGGCCGTGGACATCCTCGCGGACGCAGACCAGCATCGCGATCTCCTCCAGCGAGCAGTTGCCGGCTCGCTCGCCGATGCCGTTGATCGCGCACTCGACCTGCCGCGCCCCCGCCAGGACGCCGGCGTAGGAGTTGGCGACGGCCATCCCCAGGTCGTCGTGACAGTGGACCGACATCTCGACCTCGCGCAGCGCCGGCACCAGCTCGTACAGGCGCCGCAGATAGGCGGCGTACTCCTCCGGCGTCGTATAGCCGACGGTGTCCGGGATGTTGACGACGGTCGCGCCCTCCTCGACGGCGATCGCGCAGACTTCGGCAGTGAACTCGATGTCGGCGCGGGTCGCGTCCATCGGCGAGAACTCGACGTCCTCGCAGTAGGACTTGGCCAGCGCCACCGCCGCCCGGGCCTGCCCCTTGACGTCCTCGCGGTCGGTCTGCAGCTGATGCTCGATGTGGATGTCGGAGGTGGAGATGAAGGTGTGGATGCGCGGGCGCGCCGCCTCCTTGATCGCCCCCCAGGCGGCGTCGATGTCGGCTTTGTGGGTGCGGGCCAGGCCACAGATGGTCGGGCCGTCGACCTTGCGGGCGATCTCCTGTACCGCCTCGAAATCGCCGGGCGAGGTGATCGGGAAGCCGGCCTCGATCACGTCGACTCCCAGGCGGGCGAGCTGCTGGGCGATCTCGACCTTCTCGGCCGTGTTCAGCGAGATGCCGGGCGACTGCTCGCCGTCTCGCAGGGTGGTGTCGAAGATGTGGACGCGGTTGGCGTCAGAATTGGTCTCGTTCTGCGGTCCCATGGGACCTCTCCTTCTCTCTTTAATTCGAATGGCCTTTGTCTCTCGCGGCTATCGCGCCGCCCAGCGCTATTCCCCCCGAGGGGGGAGGAGAAGGAGTAGCGCGAGGCTGTCGAACCGGAAGCTCATTCGGCTCCGAACCTTAGCGTAGGCTGCGCGAATCTCAAGCCCGGCGCCCACCGAATCCGGCCAACGGACCAACTGGCTCGCCCTCTTCGCGATGGGCATGGCGGTGGTCGTGATCGCCAACGACTTCACCGCGGTCAACGTCGCCCTGCCGACGATGGAGCAGGACTTCGACACCGACATCAACACGATCCAGTGGGTGATCAACGCCTACGCGCTCACCTTCGGGGTGATGATCGTCACCGGCGGCCGCCTCGCCGACATGTTCGGCCGCCGCAACGCATTCTTCCTCGGCTCGGCGATCTTCGCCTCGATGTCGGCCCTCGGCGGCGTTGCCCCGACCGAGACCTGGCTGATCGCGGCGCGGGTGGCGATGGGGATCGGCGGAGCGCTGATGTGGCCGGCGATCCTCGGCATGACCTACGAGCTATTGCCCGAAGAGAAGGCCGGCCTCGCCGGCGGCATCATCATCGGCGCCGCCGGGCTCGGCAACGCCATCGGCCCGCTCCTCGGCGGCGCCCTCACCGAGGAGCTGAGCTGGCGCTGGATCTTCTTCCTCAATGTGCCGATCGCGCTGTTCGCGGTTGGGGTCACCTACTGGCTCGTGCACGTGAAGGAGCCGGAGAGCGGGGAGCGGCGGATCGACTACCCGGGGATCGCGACGCTCTCGATCGGCCTTGTCTCCCTGCTCGTCGCTCTCGACCAAGTCGCGGACTGGGGCTGGGGCGACCCGAGAGTGATCGGGCTGCTGGTGCTGGCTGTACTCATGGTCGTCTCCTTCGCGCGGCTGGAGCGGCGGGCAGGCGCTCATGCCCTCGTTCCCCGCGAGGTGATGCGCAACGAGAGCTTCGCCGCCTCCTGCATCGCCGTCCTCTTCATGGCCGCGACCTTTTTTGCTGCCCTCCTCTACCTGCCGCAGTTCATGGAGAAGCAGCTCGGCTACTCGGCCCTGGAGTCGGGGGTCGGGATGCTGCCGTTCCTCGCCGTCTTCGCCCTTGCCTCCTTCGCCGCCGGGCCGCTCTACAACCGCCTGGGCGCGAAGCCGCTGGCCGTGGTCGGGGCGGCCCTGATCACGCTCGGCCCGCTGCTGCTCTCCTTCGTCGGCGAGAACTCGGGCTACGGTGCCCTCGTCCCCGGCATGGTCGTGCTCGGCATCGGCGCCGGCAGCTTCATCCCGACCGCGACGACGGCCGGCGTCACTTCGGTCGACGAGTCCCAGACCAGCCTTGCCGGCGGCATCGTCTACATGTTCCAGATCGCCGGCGGCTCGATTGGGCTGGGCTTGACGACGACGGTCTTCTCCGGCGCGGTCCCTCCCTTCATCGACGGCGTCCAAGCGGCCTTCCGACTTGACGCCGCCCTCTCGCTGGTCGGGCTGCTGGTCGCGATCGCCTTCGTCGGCGGTCGATTGCTGCCCCGCCCGGCGCAAGAACCTGCCTAGCCGCCCCTACTGAATCAGGACGTTTTCGCCGGAACCGCCGACGAGCTTGTCCTTTTCCGGGCCTCCCCGCAGCATGTCGTCGCCGGCGCCGCCGAACAGACGGTCCCTGCCCGAGCCGCCGAGCATCCAATCGGCGCCGCGCCTTCCGCTCAGGGTGTCGTCACCAGGACCGCCGACGATCTTGTCCGAGGCGCCACCGCCGTCGAGTTTGTCGCCTCCAGGCCCGCCGCGAATCGTCACCGGGACCGGGATGTCGCTGGTGAAGAAGACGAAGTCGGAGCCGCCGCCGGCATTGACTTCGAAGCCGGCGATCGCCGCCGCCTTGCAATCGAGCTCGGCCGGCCGTTCTTCAGGGTGCGAGCAGATGTCGCCACCGACTTCAAGCGGTACCGTCGAGAGGATCTTGTAGGTACGGCCGTCCGAGCTGAGGGAGATGTTGAGGCCGCTGTTCTCCGGCCCGCCGCTGATCAGCAGGTTGACTGGCCCGGGTTCGGCATCAGCAACCGTCACGGGCACAGCCGTGAGCAACAACAGCGCAGTGAGGATCGCCTTCTTCATCAGTCCCTGGGCGGTGGATCAGCTGATCCATTAAACGAAACAACGCTTTCGCGCTTACGTTGCGCGCAGGGCTCGTTAGAGATCTACCGAGCGGCCCTTGGAGAAGCCCTCGAGCGCGAGGATCTTCTCGATCGTCTCTTGACGCACCGGGGCGTCGGTGGTGAGCGCCATCACGGCTCGCTCCCCCCCGCTCTCGGCCCCGACCGCGGCAGAGACGATGTTCACTCCCTCTTCGCCGAAGAGGGTGCCGACGCGGCCGATCATCCCCGGCCGGTCTGCGTAGCTGAAGACCGCGAGGTGATCGGCGAACGGCAGATAGAAGCTCTCGCCCCAGGCGGCGACGAGGTAGGCCACGTTGCGCGGCCCGACGCCGGTCCCGGCCACCTCGACCGCCCCGTCGGCGGTCTCGATCCGGACCCTGACCAGCTCGGTGAAGTCCTCGGCGCTGGCGTCGGTGGTCTCGGCCAGCTCGATCCCCCGCTCCTCGGCCATCTGCGGCGCGTTGACGAGGTTGACCGGCTCCTCGGTGTGGCCGGAGAGGATTCCCACCATCACCGCGATCCCCAGCAGGCGGGTGTCGTGGGAGGCGATGCGGCCGCGGAATTCGGCGCTGACCTTCTCGACGGCGCCGTCGCCGAGGCCCTGGGCGAGGCGGCCGAGCTTTTCGCAGAGCGGGACGAACGGTGCCAACGCCTCCATCGCCTCGGGGCGGACGGCTGCGATGTTGACCGCGTTGGTGACGACGCCGCCGGTCAGCGCCGCGGTCACCTGCTCGGCGGTGACGACGCCGGCGCGGTCCTGCGCCTCTGCCGTCGAGGCGCCGAGGTGCGGCGTGACGACGACGTCGGGGCGGGCGAAGATCGGGTGCTCGGTGAAGGGCTCCGAAGGAAAGACGTCGAGCGCGGCGCCGCCGAGCTTGCCGGACTCGAGGCCGGCGAGCAGGGCGTCGAGGTCGACGAGCTCGCCACGAGCGCAGTTGACGATGCGGGCGCCGTCCTTCGCCGCCGCGATCGTCTCGGCGTTGATCATTCCGATCGTCTCCGGGGTCTTCGGCGTGTGCAGGGTGACGAGGTCCGACCTTCCCAGCACCTCCTCGATGCTCTCCAGCCCCTCGACACCGAGGTCTTTGAAGCGCTCGGCGGAGACGAACTTGTCGAAGGCGACGACCTCCATGTCAAAGCTCTGCGCGCGTTTCGCGACCAGCTGGCCGATGCGGCCGAAGCCGATCACGCCGAGGGTCTTGCCGTAGAGCTCGGCGCCCTTGTACTTGGCGCGGTTCCAGCGCCCGTCGACCAGCGAGCCGTGCGCCTGCGGAACGTTGCGGAAGAGGGCGAGGGCGAGGGCGAGCGTGTGCTCGGCGGCGGCGACGGAGTTCGATTCCGGCGCGTTGGCGACGATGATCCCGCGGCGGGTCGCGGCGGGGATGTCGACGTTGTCGACGCCGGTGCCGGCGCGGCCGATCACCTTCAGGTTCGTGGCGAGCTCGATCAGATCCGGCGTCATCTTCGTCGCCGAGCGGATCAGGATCGCGTCGTACTGGGCGATCTGCTCGCGCAGCTCCTCGTCGGACATCTCCAGCCCGAGGTCGACCTCGAACTGCGAGCGCAGCAGGTCGACACCGGTGTCGGCGATCTTCTCCTTGACCAGGACCTTCACGAAGCGACCCCCTCGACGTTCTCGATGACCCAATCGATGCAGGCGGTGAGCGCCTCGACGTCGTCGGGGTCGACGGCGGGGAACATGCCGATCCGCAGCTGGTTGCGGCCGAGCTTGCGGTAGGGCTCGACGTCGACGATTCCGTTCGCGCGCAGCGCCTTGGCGAGGGCGGCGGCGTCGATCGAGTCGGCGAAGTCGATCGTGCCGACGACGAGGGAGCGCTTGGCCGGGTCGGCGACGAAGGGGCTGGCGTAGCCGCTGCGCTCCGCCCAGCCGTAGAGGCGGCTGGAGGAATCAGAGGTGCGCTCGACGCAGCCGGAGAGGCCGCCGAGGCCGAGCATCCACTGGACCTGGTCGTTCAGCAGCAGCAGGGTCGCGAGCGCGGGCGTGTTGTAGGTCTGCTCCTTGCGCGAGTTGTCCAGCGCGGTCTGCAGCGAGAGGAAGGCGGGCTGCCAGCGGTCCGCGGCGCCGTCGAGCTCTTCGATCCGGGCGATCGCGGCCGGGCTCAGCGCCGCCAGCCAGAGGCCGCCGTCGGAGGCGAAGCCCTTCTGCGGGGCGAAGTAATAGACGTCGCTCTGGATCGCGTCGAGTGGAAGGCCGCCGGCGCCGGAGGTGGCGTCGATCAGGACCAGGGACTCGGCGGCGCCCTCGGGGCGGCGGACGTCGACCATGACCCCGGTCGAGGTCTCGTTGTGCGCCCAGGCGATTACGTCGGCCGCCGGGTCGGCGGTCGGCTCGGGCGCGTCGCCCGGCTCAGCCTCGACCACGATCGGGTCCTGGAGGAAGGGCGCGGCGGCGGTCGACTTCGCGAACTTGCCGGAGAACTCGCCGTAGGTGAGGTGCAGCGCCCGCTCGCGCACGAGCCAAGCCGTCGCCGCCTCCCAAAAGGCCGTGGTGCCGCCGTTGCCGAGGGCGATCTCGTAGCCGTCGGGTAGCGAGAAGAGCTCCCCCAGCCCGGTCCGCACCTCGCGGACGAGGTCGCGCACCGGCGCCTGCCGATGCGAGGTTCCCATCAGGTCGGCGCGCTCGGCCAGCCGCGCCAGGGCCTCCGGGCGCACCTTCGACGGACCGCAACCGAAGCGGCCGTCGGCGGGCTTGATCTCGCCCGGAATCTGCGTGGTCGTCTGCGCCTCCATCGGGCTCGACAAGTTACTGACCAAAGCGGGGGACTGCCGCCGGGGTCGAAGTTAGGCTCGGCCAAGCCGTTTCGTCGACATTCACCCGAGGGGGAGATCGATGTATCCAGTCCAGTACGAAGCCGATTACAACCGCGAACCGAACCGATGGACCACGTTCTTCCGGCTCCTCCTGGCGATCCCCTGGATCATCGTCGCCGCCTTCTGGGGGCTGCTGCTGATCTTCACCCACCTCTTCGCCTGGGTGGCGATCATCGTCCTCGGGCGCTACCCGCAGTGGCTCTACGACTTCAACTCCGGCGTCGTCCGCTTCAGCATTCGGGTCTCTGCCTGGATCTACCTGCAGACCGACGAATGGCCGCCGTTCAGCCTCAAAGACGACCCGAGCTACCCGATCCGGGTCAACATCGCCCCCGCGGCGGAGCGGCAGAGCCGGCTGAAGGCTCTCTTCCGCTGGATCCTCGCTCTGCCGGTGATCCTCGTCCTCTCCTACGGGACCTCCTACGTCCAGATGGCGGCCGGGTTCACCGCCTGGCTGACGATCGTCTTCCGCGGCTACCTGCCGCAGGGTCTGCACGAGATGATGACCTTCGTCAACAGCTTCCACGCCCGCGTCTTCGGCTACCTCGCCTTCCTCACCGACGACTATCCGCCGGTCGGGCTGGAAAAAGCCCAGAACGGCGGCGCCGCGGCTCCGGCACCGGTGGCCCCCAATGTCTGAGGGCGTGACCAAGGGCGACGGCTACGCCGTCGCCCAACTCGACGACCTCGGCGAGGGCTGGGGCTTCCGCAAGGTCCGCAAGGAGCTGGGAGTCACCGCCTTCGGCGTCAACGCGATCGTGATGCCACCCAACTACGAGTCGGGCAAGCACTACCACGACCAGCAGGAGGAGCTCTACTTCGTCCACCAGGGACGAATGGAAATCAATCTCGACGGCAGCAAGCACGAACTAGGCCCCGGCGGCTTCGCCTGGGTCGACGCCAAGGTAGTCCGCAGTCTCAAGAACCTGAGCGAGGACGAAGACGCGATCTACATCTGCGTCGGCGGCAAAGACGGCTACGTCGGCCGCGACGGAAGGCTGCCCGAGGGCGAGACGGACCCCCGCGGGCCGATCAAAGAGTGATGCCGAGCCTTACTTCGTGTCCTTAAACTCCTGATCGATCCAGGGCATCATGTCGCGCAGGTCGTGGCCGACCTCCTCGATCTGGTGCCCCTCGCCCTCTTTGCGCATCCGATCGAAGTTCTCGTTGCCGGCGCGGTTCTCGGCGATGAACTCTTTGGCGAAGTCGCCGTCCTGGATCTCCTTGAGGATCTGCTTCATCGCCTCCCGGGACTCCTCGCCGATGACGCGTTTGCCGCGGGTCATGTCGCCGTACTCGGCGGTGTTGGAGATCGAGTAGCGCATGCCCTGAATGCCCTTTTCGTACATCAGGTCGGCGATCAGCTTCAGCTCGTGCAGGCACTCGAAGTAGGCGAGACGGGGGTCGTAACCGGCCTCCACCAGGGTCTCGTAGCCGGCGCGGACCAGCTCTGAGGCGCCGCCGCAGAGGACGGCCTGCTCGCCGAAGAGGTCGGTCTCGCACTCGTCTTTGAAGGTCGTCTCGATCACGGCCGCGCGACCGCCGCCGATCCCGGAGGCGTAGGCGAGGACGAGGTCGTGGGCTTCTCCGGAGTCGTCCTGGTGGACGGCCATCAGGCAGGGGACGCCGCTGCCTTCCTCGTACTGGCGGCGGACCAGGTGGCCCGGGCCCTTCGGCGCGACCATGCCGACGTCGACGCCCGGGGGCGGCTCGATCTCGCCGAAGTGGATCGCGAAGCCGTGGGCGAAGAGCAGCAGGTTGCCGGGAGCGATCCCGTCGCTGATCTCCTCGCGCCAGACCTCGGCCTGCTTCTCGTCAGGCAGCAGGATCATCACCAGGTCGCCGCGGCTGGCGGCTTCGGCGACGTCGAGCACCTCGAGCCCGGCCGCTTCGGCCTTGGCGCGGCTGGAGGAGTCGGGACGGAGGCCGACGACCACGTCGACGCCGGAGTCCTTGAGGTTGAGAGCGTGCGCGTGACCCTGCGAGCCGTAGCCGAGGATGGCGACGGTCTTGCCGTCGAGCTTGCTCAGGTCAGCGTCTTTGTCGGAGAAGATGTCGTCGGTTCGCATGAGGCGGCAGGCTAGCGGAGCGCTCTGCGCATCAGCTTCCCGGAGGGCGTCCGCGGCAGGGCCGAGGCGAGCTCGAAGCGCTTCGGCACTTTGAATCCCGCCAGCGACTCGGCGCAGTGGCGGCGCAGCTCGTCCGGGCTCACCTCCCCCCCGCCCTCGAGGACGACGACGGCGGTCACCGCCTGCTGCCACTCTGGGTCCTCGCGGCCGATCACCGCCGCCTCGGCGACCTGGGGGTGGCGCAGCAGCACCTCCTCGACCTCGGCGGGAATCACGTTCTCGCCACCGCTGACGATCATGTCGTCGATCCGGTCGCGGACGTAGAGGAAGCCTTCCTCGTCGATGTGGCCGAGGTCGCCGGTGTGGAGCCAGCCATCGGCGTCGGCGCGGCCCGGAGCCACGGTCGGGCCCTGGACGAGGATCTCGCTGTCGAGGATCCGCAGGTGCGTGGTCAGCAGCGGCCGTCCCGCCGAGCCGAGCTTGCGCTTGGCGTCGTCCGGGGCCAGCGTCGTCACCTGCGAGCAGGTCTCGGTCAGGCCGTAGGTCTGGACCACGGTCGCGCCCTTGGCGAGCGCCTCTTCCAGCGGTTCCTCGGGAACCGGGCCGCCGCCGACGAGGATCGCCCGCGGGCCGGAGAGGTCGACGCCGGCGTCGAGCAGCCGGGTCAGCATCGTCGCCACCAGCGAGACCTGGGTGATCCCGTCGCTCTCCAGCGCCGCGCCCACCCGGTCGACGTCGAAGCCGTCGTGGATGACCGCCGCCGTCCCGTAGATGACGCTGCGCATGACGATCCCGAGCCCGGCGATGTGGCTGAGCGGGACACAGCAGAGCCAGCGGTCGCTCGGCTCGACGCCGATGTTGAAGCCGGAGCCGACCGCGTTCCAGAGGAAGTTGCCGTAGCTGAGCGGGATCGGCCGGGGGGCGCCGGTGCTGCCGCTGGTGAGGACGCGGCAGCAAATGTCGTCCATGTCGTGCTCGCCGAGCAGCGGCATGTCGGCCTCGGTCTGGGTCAGCATCCCGGGGTCGTCGAGGTCGATGATCGGCTCCTCGGCGTTGACGATCGCCGCCCGCTCCGCCGCCGTCAGCCGCGGGCCGAGCGGCAGCAGCGCCGCCCCCAGCTTCATCAGCGCGTGCATCAGCACGACCTGCTCGCGGCGCGGGTGCATCGTCAGCGCCGCGGTCGAGCCGCGGCGGACACCGTGGGCGGCAAGCCGGCGCGCGACCCAGGTCGCCTCCGCCTCGAGCTCGGCGTAGGTCATCTCCGCCCCGTCGGCAACCAGCGCCGTGCGGTCGGGGCAGCTCTGTGATCTCTGCGAGAGCCAGTCGTCGAGCTTCATCGGGATATCGTCCCCATCATGCCCAAACGCCACAAAGGAGCCCCGCCCGAGGCCGAGCTCTACGCGCCGATCGAGTGGACCGCCGGCTCCGGCGACTACGAGGACATCCGCTACGAGACCGGCGGCGGGATCGCGAAAGTGACGATCGACCGCCCCGAGGTCCTCAACGCCTTCCGGCCGCAGACGCTGATCGAGGTCTCCGAGGCGATGGAGCTGGCGCGCGAGGACAGTGAGGTCGGCGTCATCGTCTTCACCGGCGCCGGTGAGCGCGCTTTCTGCTCCGGCGGCGACCAGACGGTGCGAGGCGACACCGGTTACATGCCGGAGGGCGCCTCGGTCGGACGCTTTCACGTCACCGACCTGCAGATCCAGATGCGGCGGCTGCCGAAGCCGGTGGTGGCGATGGTCGCCGGCTACGCGATCGGCGGCGGCCACATCCTCCACCTCTGCTGCGATCTGACGATCGCCGCCGACAACGCAGTCTTCGGCCAGACCGGCCCGCGGGTCGGCTCCTGGGACGGCGGCTACGGCGCCTCGCTGCTGCGCGACCTGGTCGGGACGAAGAAGGCGAAGGAGTTCTGGATGCTCTGCCGCCAGTACGACGCCGAGGAGGTACGCGAGATGGGGCTCGTCAACGCGGTCGTGCCGCTGGTCGACCTCGAACGCGAGACGGTCGCCTGGTGCCGCGAGATGCTCGCCCTCTCCCCCTTCGCGCTGCGCCTGGTCAAGGCCAGCTTCAACGCCCACGAGGACGGCTACGCCGGCATCCAGCAGCTCGCCCACGACGCCAACCTCCTCTTCTACGGCTCCGAGGAGGCCGCCGAGGGGCGCGAGGCGTTCAAGCAGAAACGGTCCCCCGAATTCTCGAAGTTCCCACGGCGCCCATGAGGATCTGGCTGATGGCGGCGCGGCCGCGGACGCTGCCGGCGGCGATCGCCCCGGTTCTGGTCGGGACCGCGGCGGCGGTCCAGTGGTACGGCAGCCTGCCGCGCTGGGGCGCGTTCATCGCCGCCCTGGTCGGCTCGATCTTCATCCAGATCGGGACCAACCTCGCCAACGACTACTCCGACGCCAAGCGCGGCGCCGACACCGCCGACCGGCTTGGGCCGGTACGGGTGACGGCGAGCGGGATGGTCACCCCGCAGCGGGTGATGAGGGCGACCTGGATCGCCTTCGCGGTCGCGGTCGCCTGCGGCATCTACCTGACCGCGGTGGCCGGCTGGGTGATCCTCCTGATCGGCGTCCTCTCGATCGCCGCCGGCGTCCTCTACACGGGCGGGCCGCGGCCCTACGGCTACGCCGGCTTCGGCGAGGTCTTCGTCTTCCTCTTCTTCGGCCTCGTCGCCGTCAACGGCTCCTATTACGTGCAGTTGGAGGGACTCGACGCGCTGCCGCTGGGGCTATCGATCTCGATCGGGTTCCTGGCGACGGCGATCATCGTCGTCAACAACGTCCGCGACGTCGAGACCGACCGGCGCGCGGGGAAGAACACGCTGGCGGTACGGATCGGGCGGGAGCCGGCCGTCAACCTCTACCGGCTGCTGATCGCCGGTGGCTTCCTCGTCCTGCCGATCGCGCTGGTCGCCGGTGACGCGAGCCTGCTGCCGATGATCGGCTGGCTGGCGGCGCCATTGGCGATCAAGCCCGCGAAGACGCTGGCAGAGCGGCGGGACGGGCCGGCGCTGAACGGGGTGCTAGCGCAGACGGGCGCGGTTCTGGGCGTATTCAGCCTGCTGGTCACGATCGGCCTGCTGATCTCCGCCTGAGAGACTCGGGGCGTGCGCCTCAGCTCGGTCGAGGTCATCCCCTACGCGCTCCCGTTCAAGGAGCCGTACGTGACCGCGCGCGGGGTGTTGCAGCGGCGGGAGATGGTGCTGCTGCGGCTGCGTGACGGGGACGGGGTTGTGGGGCTGGGCGAAGCGGTGCCGTTGGCGTTGCGGGGGGGAGTTGGACTGCGGGATGTGGTTGGGGAGCTCGAGGCGTGGGGAGAGGATCGAGAGGTTCAGGCGCTGTCGGCGCCCGCGAGATGCGCGGTGGAGACCGCGCTGATGGATTTGAGGGGCCGGCGGACTGGAAAAGGGCTGGGTAGGGAGCCAAGAGACGAAGCGGTTGAGTGCAACGCGACGCTTGTCGCGGGACCGCCGGACGCCGTCGCGGCCGAGGCGGAAAGGTGGGCTCAAGCCGGATTTACGACCTTCAAGCTGAAGCTGGGCGCCGAGTCCGCGAAAACCCGTGTACAGCAAGGGTTTTCGCGGCCTCGCGAAACGGGAGACGTCCAGCAGGTGCGGGTGGTTCGGGAGGCACTTGGGCCGGGGGTGCGGATTCGGGTGGATGCCAACGAGGCTTGGGACCTGGAGACGGCGAAGGCGACGCTGGCGGAGCTGGAGCCGCTTGGGATCGAGCTGGCGGAGCAGCCTGTGGCCGGGCTGGAGGCGATGGCGGAGCTCGCGGCGTCTACTTCTATCCCGCTGGCTGCTGACGAGAGCGTCGCCTCTCTCGAGGAGGCTGAGGAGGCAGCGGCGCTCGGCGCCTGCGCCTATACGGGGATCAAGCTCTCGAAGGTCGGTGGGCCCGGGGCGGCGCTGGCTATTGCCGACGTCCTTCCCGCCTACGTCACCAGCGCTCTCGACGGTCCCGTGGGAATCGCGGCGGCAGCCCAGGTCGCCCTCAGTCTCGCCGAGACCACCCATCCTGAACGTCTGCACCTCGCACACGGCCTCGCCACCCAGCGCCTCTTCGGCTCCACGATCGCTGCGGTGGAGTGCGAGATCCGCGACGGGCTCCTTCGCCTCCCCACTGGTCCAGGCCTAGGCATCGAGCTGGACGAGGAGGCGCTGCAGGCTCACCGCATCTAGCCTGCACGTGTCGATTTAGGTGCCCTACGGGGTCAATAACTCGACACGCCACCCGCATGGACACCACCAACGCCAACACCGCCCTCGCCTCGGCTTTCGCCGAAGAGCTCGCTCGTGGCGGGTTGCGGCTGGCGGTCGTCTCTCCCGGCTCGCGCTCGACGCCGCTGGCGCTGGCGCTTTGGCGGCAGCCGGAGATCGAGGTGAAGGTGATCGTCGATGAGCGCTCGGCTGGCTTCTTTGCTCTGGGGGCGGCGCAGGCGGGCGCGGGGCCGGTGGCGCTGCTCTGCACCTCGGGGACGGCGCTCGTCAACTACCACCCGGCGGTGGTCGAGGCTGACGAATCGGCGATTCCGCTCGTCGTCCTCAGCGCCGACCGGCCGCCGGAGCTGCGGGGGATCGGCGCCGGGCAGACGATCGACCAGATCAAGAGCTTCGGCTCCTCGGTGCGCTGGTTCTGCGAAGTCGGCACCCACGAGGCCGACGACAGCGGGCTCCTGCATTACCGCTCCGTCGCTTGCCGCGCTCTGGCGGCGGCGCGCGGGGAGACGCGGCCCGGTCCCGTCCACCTGAACCTGCCCTGGCGCGAGCCACTGGCGCCGGTGCCGGTCGAGGGCGCCGTCACCGCCACCGACCCCCTGGCGTTGGAGGGTCGCGACGGCCGGCCGCTGACCGCCGTGACTCGCATCGACTTGGAGCCCTCGGCCTTCCTCCTCGACGAGGTCGCGGCTCATATCGGCAACGCGATCTCCGGCATCATCGTCGCCGGCCGCCAGCTCGACCCCGAGCTGCGCGAGCCGCTCGCCCACCTCGCCCGCGTCGCCGGCTTCCCGATCCTCGCCGACCCCGCTTCGCAGCTGCGCTGCGGACCCCACGACCGCTCGCACGTGGTCGCCGCCTACGACCTGCTGCTGCGTGAGGAGCACTTCGCCCGCTCGGTCGTCCCCGACCTAATCCTCCGCTTCGGCGCGATGCCGACCAGCAAGCCGCTGCGCGCCTGGATCGAGGCCAGCGACGCGGACCAGATCGTGATCGACCCCACCGGAGGCTGGAACGAGCCGACGAACAGGGCGGCGGCGATCCTCCGCGCCGATCCGACCGAGCTCGCCTCCGGCTGGGCAGCACGGATCGAAGGCCTCGAGGGGCGGGAACGTCCGCTGCCGGATCGGTGGATGGACGCCGAGCGAGCCGCGCAGGCCGCGCTTGACGACGCCCTGGCCGACGCGGCCCTCTCCGAGCCCGCCCTCCACCGCGCTCTCGGCGCCGCCCACAGTGACGGTGACCTCGTCTACACCAGCTCGAGCATGCCGATCCGCGACCAGGAGGCCTTCCTCGCCGCCGGCGATTCCGACGTCCTCTTCCTCTCCAACCGCGGCGCCAACGGCATCGACGGCCTCGTCTCCTCGGGGATCGGAGCCGCACAGGCGAGCGGCCGCCCGACGACAATTGTCACCGGCGACCTCGGCCTCCTCCACGACATCGGCGGCCTCGCGGCGCTCCGCGACGTCGAGACCCCGGTCCGCATCGTCGTCATCGACAACGACGGCGGCGGCATCTTCCACTTCCTGCCGCAGGAGCAAGCGCTGGCGAGCGAGGAGTTCGAGGCGCTGCTCGGCACCCCCCGCGGGGTCGACGCCGCCAAGGCCGCCGCCCTCTTCGACCTCCCGCATCGCCGCCTCGAGTCGCTCGCGGAACTACCCGAGGCCCTGACGGTCGGCACCGGCCTGATCGAGGTCAAGACGGACCGACAGGCGAACTTCGCCGAGCACCGCCGCTTGGCCGAGCGCGTACACCGCTCGCTCCGGTCCTCCTGACTCCGCTCAGGGCAGGCCGGCTACCGAAGCCGGATGCGCCAGCGATAAGTCGCGGGGGTCAGGTCGGCCAGCCCCAAGGCGTCCACACTCCGGACGCGGAAGACATGCCTGCCGGGCCCGTCGACCTTCCGCCGGTAGGGGGAAACGCACGCTCGATAGGGCCCGCGGTCAAGCCTGCACTCGAGGCGAGACCCGAACTCGCTGGAGCCAAAGGAGAAAATGGCGGGGATTCTGGAGCCGGCGCTGAGAGGGATCACTTCTGCTGTCAACGTCGTGTCCGGTGCGGAATTGGTCAGGGGAACCGCCAGGGGGTCGAGCTCATCGGCACCGATGTCCGGGCCGGTGCCCATCGCTCGATATTGCCCGTCGACGTCGAGGTCGCCGCTGGCGCTGTCGACCGCGCCCCTGTCGACAGTGGGCGAGTCGGGCAGCTGGTGCAGGTTGTCGCGGGCGAGCAACGGGATTGCCCTGACGTTGCCATCAGCGCCCGGCGGGGTGACAGTGGCCCTGCCTCCGGCCCTCGCCTCGGTTTCGACCGTTGCGTATCTCGAGTTTCGAAGGTCTACGTCGACCACGGCACCCCGGCCTTTGTTGAGCGGCCAGCCCTTCGCGATCACGTCTTTTTCCTCCCCGGCGATCAAAGTGCCGACCACGTCGACATTCACCGTCATCCCCCGCCTGAAGGCGCTGAAGACGAACCGCATCCCGACTGAGCCTGGGCCGGTCGCGACCAGGGTGCTGTTGCGGATGAAGGCGTTGAAAGTCCCCTTGAAGGCGGTGTTATTGGTGCCGATTGCGGGGCCACCACCAGCGGCAATGCAGGCACTGTTGCGGACGGTCCCGTAGAAGAAAGAGCAGGTGGGTTCGGAGGTGATGGTGGAGCGAGCGATCACCCCGTCGATCGTCCCTCCCGAGACATCGATCGCCCCCGCGGTATCCATCAGGTTGCGAATTTCCACATTCGTGACTTCGGCCTTTTCCGGAACGTACAGGGCGCTGTCGGCGAATGAGTCGGCCGGCATGACGATCAGCGGTCGCGACTTGCCCGGCGCGCCGCGCAGCGTCACGCCTTCGGGCAGGTGCACCGGCGGGATGTACCCGAACTCTCCTTCTTCCTTCGCGTAATAGGTCCCCGGCGCGAGCTCGACCACGTCTCCCGCTTTGATCGTCGTCCGCGGCGCGGACTCGTCCGCTGCTCGGTAGACGGTGCAGGGACGAGCCGGGTTGGCACATGGGTCCCTGCCCGTCCCGCCCGGGGCGGCGTATCGAGTGGCCGCGGCCGCCGCGGCCGAAAGCAGCAGCGTCAGCGCCACCGTCAACGTCAACGCCTTCAGGGCCTGACTCAACAAGAGATCGGCCCCGCCTCGCGACCCGGCCCGGGTCGCCAGGCGATTCCGCCGAGAGTCAAGCCGCGATCGGCGAAGACCTGGGTCAGACAAGTGCCGTCAGGATTGATCGCCATCACCTTGTTGTTCGCTTCCGGTTCCAGGGCGCCGGTCGCTTCAGCGGCCGGATTCTGCACGAAGGCGATGCGACTCCCAGACGGATCCCAATGCGGAGAGGAGATGTAGCCCTTCACCCGCAGCACCGGCCGGGCACCGCTGCCGTCCGCGGCGGCGACGACCAGCTCGCTGATCGGCCGGTCGGGCTTTGGGAGATTGAAACGCTTGGTCCTGTCCTGGACGAAAACCAGCTTGGTTCCGTCCGGTGAGTAAGAAGGCTCCCTGGCGCCCTCGGGAAGCTGTGCCAGGCGCTGATTGCGCCCTCCGCGCAGGTCGATTGCGACCAAGCGCGGTCCCCGGCGATCGGTGAGGTTGGCGATGACGTGAGAGCCGTCGGGCAAGAAGGTGATCGGCTCGATAAAGGCCGCCAATCGCCAGCGCGTCAGCCGCTTCACCGAACCGCGTTCGACGTTCAGCGACCAGATCGCCACCTTGAACAGGAGGTTCTCCCGCCCTGGCAGCACCTTGACCAGTTTCAAGCGGGAGAAGACGACAGTCTTCCCGTCCGGCGCCAGAAGCGGCTCGCCGGCGTTGAGAAAGCCGCGCGGGAACACGACTGGCTTGGTGTCGCCAAACGTTGCCAGGCCCACGACCGGCCAGCCGGTCCCGTAAGGACCCTCAGCCGTGCTCTTCACCCCGGAAGCGGAGAAGGCGAATCGGGTGCCGTCGGCGGACCAGGAAAGGCCATCGCCGATCGACCCACCCGGGGCGCGGAGCAGCGTCCGGGGTTCTTCACCTCCCGGCCCGGTCGCTATCACCTTCGAGAACTCGTCCTCTCCCCCCGGGCCATCGCCAAATGCGGAGATTGCCAGGCGCGGGCCAGCGGGTTCCGCGGCCACGGCGGGCGTCGCTGCGACCAGAAGGGAGACGACGATTGCCAGGACGATTACAGAGCGGTTCACTGCCTCGGAGCCTACTCAGCCAGCAGCGGCAAGAGCGCTCCAAGCTTGACCTCGGTCTCGGCAAGCTCGGCGGCGGGATCGGAGCCGGCGACGACGCCGACGCCGGCGAAGAGGTGGGCCTCGCGATCGCGGAGGAGGGCGCTGCGGAGGGCGACGCAGAATTCGCCGTCCTCGGTCGCGTCCATCCAGCCGACGGGGGCGGCGTACCAGCCGCGGTCCATGCCCTCGAGCTCGGCGATCGCTCCGGCCGCAGCGGCCCAGGGCTCGCCGCCGACGGCCGGGGTCGGGTGCAGGATCCCCGCCAGTTCGATTGCCGAATGTGGCTCGGCGAGCTGGGCGATCACCGGCGTTGCCAGGTGCTGGATGTTCGCCACCTTGACGATCTCCGGCTCGGCCCCGGCCTCGACCCAGACCGCGTGCGGCCGCAGGGCGCGGACGATCCGCTCGGCGACGATCCGCTGCTCACGCCGGTCCTTGTCGCTGCGCAGCAGCTGCTCGCCGAGGTGGTCGTCCACGGCGGGGTCGGAGCTGCGGCGGGTAGAGCCGGCGAGGGCGACGGTGGAGACGCCGGCACCGGAGCGGCGGACGAGGAGCTCGGGGCTGGCGCCGATGAAGGCGGCCTCCGGCGTCCCGCAGCAGAAGCAGAAGCAGGCCGGGAACTGCTCGCGCATGGCGCCGAAGACGGCAGCGGGATCGTGGGCGGAGGCGGCGCTGACGATCACCTCGCGGGCGAGGACGACCTTGCTGATCTCGCCGGCGGCGATCCGGGATGTGGCGCCCTCGACCGCGGCTTCGAACTCGCGCGGCGGGCGGGCGCTACGGATGTCGGCGCGGGCGGTCGGGTGCGGGTCGAGGAGCGGCAAAGGCGCCTGCAACCGCAGGGCGGCAAGCCGGCGCGTCAGCCTCTCCCACGCCCGCTCGACGTCTTCTCCCGGCTGCACGACGGCGTTGACGGTGAGGAAGGCGCGTCCCTCGCTGCGGCAGATCGAGACCTCCGGCAGCACCATCGACGCCGGCGCCAGCGAGGACCAGGTCGGGGTGGCGCCGCCGTCGTGATCGAAAGCGAAGCCGCCCAGCCACACGGCGCCGGCACCAGCCGGCACGCCGCGCGGTACGTCGACCACCGAATCGCCGCCAATTCGCAAGCACTCCTCCGCGACCTCGGCGAACCGGTTCGCGCCGCGGGAGCTTGCCTCGTGCGCGACCCCCAGGCCCGCCAGCGCGAACTCGCGGTCGGGCTGCTCCCAGCAGAACCAGCGATCGGAGGCGAGCCGCGAGGCGAAGACCACCGCGCAGGGGTCGTCAACCTCAACCTCGCTGGTGACGCTTACGAGGGTGCGCCGTCGCCGCCCGGCGGCTTTGTCAAGCGCCCCGAGGAGGGCCTCAGTCGTGGCCGCGTCCAATGGCTATCTCGCCCGTGCGGACCATTTCGACCAGCCCGTGCGGGCGGACCATCCGCTCGAAGGCCTCGATCTTGTCGGCCGAGCCGGTCACCTCGATCGTCATCGTCCGCCGCGCCACGTCGACGATTTTCGCCCGGAAGATCTCGGCGAACTGGATGATCTCGGCCCGGTTCTCAACCGCCGAGGAGACCTTGAACAAAGCCATCTCGCGGGCGACCGTCTCCTCCGGGCCCATGTCGCGGATCTTCAAGACGTTGACGAGCTTGTGCAGCTGCTTGGTCACCTGGTCGATCGGGTGGACGGCGCCATCGAGGGTGAGCGTGATCCGGGAGACGCTGGGGTCGTCGGTCGGCCCGACCGCGAGCGTGTCGATGTTGAAGCCACGGCGGGAGAAGAGGCCGGCGACGCGCGCCAGCACGCCCGGTTTGTTCTCGACCTGAATCGAGAGGATGTGCTTGCGGCCGGTCAGCTGGCCGGGCATGTGCAGGTCCTCCAACTTGACGACCTGGGGCGTGCCGGCCTCCATCAGCTGACCGCCTTCCGCGGAGCCTCAACCATGTCGCGGGCGGCGTTGCCCGGCGGGATCATCGGATAGCAGTTCTCTTCGCGGGCGACGCGGGCGTCGAGCAGAACCGGGCCGTCGTGCTCGAGCGCGGCGACCATCTGCTCCTCGAGGTCGGCGGCGTCTTCGCAGCGCATCCCTTTGGCGCCGAAAGCCTCGGCCAGCTTCACCCAGTCGGGGCTCGAGCCCATGTCGACCGAGCTGTAGCGGCGGTCCCAGAAGAGCTCCTGCCACTGGCGGACCATGCCCATATAGCCGTTGTTCATCAGGAAGACCTTGACCGGGACGTCCTCGGCGACGCAGGTCGCCATCTCCTGGATGTTCATGATCAGGCTGCCGTCGCCGGCGATGCAGACGACCTGCTCGTCGGGGCAGGCGACCTTGGCGCCAATCGCGCTCGGCAGCCCGAAGCCCATCGTCCCGAGGCCGCCGGAATTGATCCAGCGCCGCGGCTTGTCGAAGCCGTAGTACTGCGCGGTCCACATCTGGTGCTGGCCGACGTCGGAGGTGATGATCGCGTCGCCTTGGGTCGCGCGGTGCATCGCTCGGATCATGAACTGGGGTTTGATCTCGCCCCTCTGGTCGCTCGACTCGTCGTAGTACAGCGGGTGGGCGTCCTGCCAGCCGCGCAGCGTGTTCCACCACTCGTCGAGACGGCTGGAGTCGGTCTGCAGCGCCCGGTACTCGCGGGTCAGCTTCGGCAGCACCTGCTTGGCGTCGCCGACGATCGGGATGTGGGCGCCGACGTTCTTCGAGATCTCGGCCGGGTCGATGTCGATGTGGATGACCTTGGCGTGCGGCGCGAACTCTTCGAGCTTGCCGGTGATGCGGTCGTCGAAGCGGGCGCCGATGGCGACGATCAGGTCGGCCTTGTCCATCGCGTGGTTGGCGGCGAAGGTGCCGTGCATCCCCAGCATCCCGAGGAAGTTCTCGTGCGAGGCGGGGAAGCCGCCGAGGCCCATCAGGGTCGAGGTGACCGGGAAGCGGTCGGAGCCGGCGAGCTCGCGCAGCTCCTCGGACGCGTTGGCGTTGATGACGCCGCCGCCGGTGTAGAAGATCGGCCGGCGCGCGTTCGCCAGCGCTTTGGCGGCGATCCGGATCTGCTTGATGTTGCCCTCGGTCGAGGGCTTGTAGCCGGGCAGCTCGACCGGCTCGGTGCGGGGCTGATAGTCGATGTCGGCGCGCGAGAGGTCCATCGGGATGTCCAGCAGCACCGGGCCCGGGCGGCCGGTCGAGGCGAGGTGGAAGGCCTCGTGGACGTACTCGGGGATTTGGCGCGGGTCGGTGACCGCGAAGGAGTGCTTCACGAACGGCAGCGTGGCGCCGAGGATGTCGGCCTCCTGGAAGCCGTCGGTGCCGATCAGCTCGGTCCGCACCTGGCCGGTGATGAAGACGGTCGGGACCGAGTCCATCATCGCGTCGGCGATCGCGGTGACGAGGTTGGTGGCGCCGGGGCCCGAGGTGGCGAAGGCGACGCCGACGCGGCCCGAGGCCTGGGCGTAGCCCTCAGCGGCGTGGCCGCCGCCCTGCTCGTGGCGCACCTGGACGTGCCGGAACTCGGCGTCGACCATCGCGTCGTAGGTCGGCAGGTTCGCCCCGCCGGGGATCCCGAAGACGTCCTTGACGCCCTCGGCCTTGAGGCTTTCCATCAACGTATCGGCAGCGCGCATGAGGAACTGGCGATGGTACCAGTGCGGCTACGCCTGGCCGGCGGCTGACTTCGCCGGGTTCCAGCGCGTCTTCGGCTCGATCGCCGTCTCGATCACGCGGCCTTTGTGGCGCTCGATCGCGTGGATGATCGACTCGACCAGCTCCTCCCCCAGCAGGGTCGGCTCGAGGCCGAGGTCGAGGAGCTTGGTGTGGATCGCGTTGTAGTAGTGCTCTTCTTTCTCGACCCGCGGGTTCTCGTAGTGCTGGATCTCAACGCTGTAGCCGAGGTGCTCGCCCGCTTCCTTGACCAGCTCGGCCAGCTGCCCGACCGAGAACTGCTCGGTGAACTGGTTGAAGACCCGGAACTCGCCCCGCTCGGCCGGGTTCAGGGCCGCCAGTTCGACGCAGGCGAGGGTGTCGCGAATGTTGAGGAAGCCGCGGGTCTGATTGCCGGCGCCGTAGACGGTGAGCGGGTGGCCGATTACGGCCTGGACGCAGAAGCGGTTGAGGACGGTGCCGAAGAGCTCGTCGTAGTCGAAGCGAGTGACGAGGCGCTCGTCGCGGGCGGTCTCCTCGGTCTCGACGCCGTAGACGACGCCCTGGTTGAGGTCGGTCGCGCGCAGGCCCCAGGTGCGGCAGGCGAAGTGGATGTTGGTCGAGTCGTGGACCTTGGAGCAGTGGTAGAGCGAGCCCGGGAGCTTCGGGTAGGGCAGCGTGTCCTTGCGGCCCTTGTGCTCGATCTCGATGTAGCCCTCCTCGATGTCGATGTCGGGCTGGCCGTACTCGCCCATCGTCCCGAGCTTGACGAGGTGGGCGTCGGGGACGTGGTCGCGCATCGCGAAGAGCAGGTTGAGGTTGCCGATCACGTTCGCCTGCTGGGTTTCGACCGCGCGCTCGCGGGAGAGCATCGAGAACGGGGCCGAGGCCTGCTGGCCGTAGTGGACGACGACCTCGGGCTTGGTCTCGGCGACGACCTCGTCGAGGAAGTCGCCGTCCTCGACGGCGCCGAC
>DASTYZ010000098.1:0-7211 GCA_035764545.1 Solirubrobacterales bacterium
GCTGGTGCAGACGCTGCCGCTCGGCCAGGTCATCTACGGCCGAGCGGGTGGGCCGGGCGTCCCGTTCGACGAGCTGCTCGAGTCGGCGCCGGCGGATCAGCCCGCACCCGGTCCCGACGCCCCCGCCCTGATCTTCTTCACCTCCGGCAGCACCGGGCCGGCCAAGGGCGTCACCCACACCCGCTCGTCCCTGCGCTGGATGATCGCCAGCGCCGCCGCGGCCTTCGAGCTCGACGCCGAGGACACCTTCCTGCCGGGCTCCTCGATGTCCCACATCGGCTCCTTCCTCTGGGCGCTCAGCATGCTCTCGGTCGGCGGCCGGGTGGTGGTGGCGCGGACCTTCGACAGCCACGAGCTGTTGCCGCTGCTGCGCGAGCAGCGCCCGACGGTGCTGGCGATGATCCCGGCGGCGCTGCTGGCGCTGATCCGCGACCACGACCTGCAACCGCACGACTTCGACTCGCTGCGGATTTGCCGCTGCGGCTCCGACAAGGTCTCGACCGAGCTCCTGCACGAGTTCGCCGCCGTCGCCGGCTTCCCGATCGTCGAGGGCTACGGCATGACCGAGGTCGGCCTGGCGACGCTCAACCCGCCCTCCGGCGTCGTCAAACAGGGCTCGATCGGGCGGCCGATCAGCGGCTTCAGCATCGCCCTGCGGGGCGAGGGCGGCGAACCGGTCGAGGCCGAGGCGGTGGGCCGGATCTTCATCCGCACGCCGGCGCGGATGGCCGGCTACTGGGAAGCGCCGGAGGCGACCGCGGAGATCCTGCGCGAAGACTGGATCGACTCGGGCGACCTCGCCCGCGCCGACTCCGACGGCTACCTCTGGTTCTTCGGCCGCAAGAAGCAGGTGATCGTCCACGACGGTTCCAACATCAGCCCGTATGAGGTCGAGGGCGCGCTCAACGAGCACCCGGCCGTCGACCTCGCCGGTGCCGTCGGCGTCCACGACGAGGTCCACGGCGAGAACGTCCGCGCCTACGTAACCCTGCGCGAGGGCGCCGAGCGCCCCAGCGCCGCCGACCTGATCGTCCACTGCCGCGAGCGGATCGGCTACAAGGCCCCCGAGGAGATCATCTTCCTCGAGGAGATGCCGCTCAACCCGACCGGCAAGATCGACCGGGTCGGGTTGAAGAAGATGGCCGAAGACCATCTTCACCCGCACGGCCTGGCCTGAATCAAGAACTGTCCTGTCGCTGCCGACAAGACATCAGGTGTCTTTCCGGAAGCGACCGCGACAACTGTCCAACCGCGCGCGTCTGCGGGCCTTTCTCGCGGCCGCCATCGCCGCCGCGGCGGTGCTGCCCGTCGCCGGATGTGGCTCCGAGGGCGATGCCGCGCCTGGGGGCACCCTGCGGGCGACCTTCTCCTCCTTCCCCGACTACCTCGATCCGGCGCTTTCGCATTCCGAGGAAGGCTGGACCGCGATCTACGACACCTACATCCCGCTGCTCACCTATAAGCATGCGAGCGGCAAGGAAGGCAGCGAAGTCATCCCCGGGCTCGCCCGGGCGCTGCCTGAGATCAGCGAGGACGGCAAGGTCTATCGCCTGCGGCTGCGCAGCGGGCTTCGCTACTCAGACGGCTCGCCGGTCCGGGCCTCGGACTTCAAGCGGGCAATCGAACGGGTCTTCGTCCTCAACTCGAGCGGCTCGCCCTTCTACACCGACATCGCCGGCGCGACGCGGTTCGCGAAGAGCGGCAGCGGCGGCATCACCGGCATCACCGCCGACGACAAGACCGGGCAGATAACGATCCGGCTCGTCCGTCCCCGCGGCACCTTCCTGCAGGAGCTGGCGCTGCCGTTCGCGGCGCCGCTGCCGGCGGCGACGCCGGACAAAGACCTCACTGCCGATCCGCCCCCGGCGACCGGGCCCTACGAGATCGTCTCCTCGAAGCCCGGCAAAGGCTGGTCCTATGCGCGCAACCCGTTCTGGGAGAAAGCGAACGCCGAGCGGCTGCCGGAAATCCCCAGCGGCCATGTCGACCGGATCGAGGTGACGGTGCTGCGCAACCCCGCGGCGCAGGTCGCCGAAGTCGAAGCGGGCCGCTACGACTGGATGGAGAACCCGCCGCCCTCGGACCAGTACGCGGCGGTTAAGGAAAAGTACGAGGGGACCCAGTTCCGCGAGGAGCAGACCGAGAGCACCTACTTCTTCTGGATCAACGTGACCGAGCCGCCGTTCGACGACGTCGCGGTCCGCCGCGCCGTCAACCACGCGGTCGACCCGCGGGCGCTGGAACGGATCTACGCCGGCCAGCTGGTCGGCACCCAGCAGATCCTGCCGCCGGGAATGCCCGGTTATGAGCGCTACGAGCTCTACCCCTACGACCTCGAGAAGGCGAAGAAGATGATCGCCGCCGCCGACCCGGCCGACCGCGAGATCACCGTCTGGACCGACAACGAACGCTCCCAGGAAGAAGCGGGCACCTACTACGCGGCGGTCCTCGAAGACATCGGCTTCGAGGTGAAGCTGCAGGTCCTCAACGCCGACAACTACTTCTCGGTGATCGGCAACGCCTCGACCCCGGACCTCGACACCGGCTGGGCGAGCTGGTTCCAGGACTACCCGCACCCGAACGACTTCTTCCAGCCCCTGCTCTCCGAAGAGAGCATCTTCCCGACCAACACCTCCAACCTCTCCCGCCTCGCCAACCCGGCCCTCAGCGCCAAGATTCAAGAGCTGGCCGAACAGCCGATGAGCCCCGAGGTCGAAGCCGAATACGCCGCCCTCGACAAGGAATTCATGGAGGAAGCGCCCTGGGCTCCCTACGGCACCGGCACCATCCCCACCTTCGTCTCCTCGGCGATCGACCTCGACGAGGTCATCTACAACCCGACCTTCAACCAGGACCTGACCAGCTTCCAGTTCAAGTAAGAGCGCAGCAGGACGAGATCCTTACTAGCGAGTCACGTACCTCTCGAGCTCCACCCAATTTCCTTGCTCAAGCAGTGCGTCGTACTCAGTCTTGAGCTCCTGGCTCAGCTCCTTGAGCCGATCAATGTCCTCGGTGATGGTGCTGGGGTGGGGGCTCAGGTTCTCGATCTTGGCGAGGGAGGACAGGTGCCGATCGACGAGGTCGCGGTATCTGGTGCGCCTGAGAAGCAGGACTCCGTTCAACCGGCAGCCTTCGACCGACCGCGGGACGTGCAGCTTCTCGAGTACCTTCTCCGCCTCCAGGACACCCCACGCTTTTGGATTAGCGGGCAGGGGCCGCTCGCCTTCGCCCGATATGGCTTTGCCGAATACTCCCCCGCGGGCGCCGAGAAATACCTGCGGTACGCCGTGGTTTCCAAGGATGATTGACGACCGGTCCAGGTGAGCGGAGACCCGGCGTGCGGTTGCCGGCCGCTGCTTAGGTGCGAAACCTTTACCGAGCTTCAAAATGCAGCCTTTAAGCTGCCCCGTCTGGGGTATCGAAGGTTCGCCCAGGTACGTGACGACGGAGTTCTTCGCCTCGAGCGTGTCCACTTTCGCGCCCAAAATGTCGATGCGGCCGCCGGAAGCGACCAGCTCGGAGACCGAGAGGCCGGGCTGGCGCTGCGCGTTCTCGAGCGTGGCGGTGCCCGAATCCACCGTGGCTTTCTTGATGCTCACACCTCCCCCGGCACGGCAGGTGAATGAGCCGCGCTCGACCTCGAGATGGTCGATTGCGGTTCCCGAGAGGGCGAGCGAGATATCGCCTTTTTCGATCACCCAAGACCCGAAGGTCGAGTGCTCGATTTTCGCATTGAATTTTCCACCTTCGAGCAGCAGTCCGGATACCCTCACATCGTCCCAGTGGAGCGAGTTCCATTTGACTTTGACGAGATTGAGTTGTCGGATCGAAACGTCGTCCCAGGCGACATCCGTCATGTCCACTCGCGTGAACTGGAGTTGACCAAAGTCAGCGGCGGAGATCTCTGAGCTCTTGATGGTTCGGTCCTTATGGTCCGGCCGGGTGTAGAGAAAGGCGATAAGTAGGTTCCTGCGTCGGGCGGAACCGTTCGGCGCCTGCCTGAATGCGCGCCAGAGGGCTTTTCCGGTTTGGTCCTCGGTCGCATCGAAACCCCCTAGGAAATAGAGAACCTCCTGTTCCAGCGGCTCTTCGAGCATCGGGCGGACGGACGGCAACGCCTCTTTCAGGACGCGCGCGACGAAGAATCCTCGAAAGGACTTATGGATGAATCGACAGGTGCTGTCGCGCTCCAGGGTCACAAAAGATCGTGCCGCGATGTCCGTGGCGATCTCGGAGCTGCTCAAACCACTTTTTGCGAGCGCAGAATGTAGTTCGTTGTCTTCTTCGACGAGCCGCTCCAAGGTTGCGTTGAAGTCGACCTCCAGCGATCTCGTCCGAAACATCTCGAGGGCGAGCGCTTCGGCCAGCGATCTCCTAACGTCGACATCCAGTCCGCCACGAGCGCTTGGCAGCTTTTCGATGTCGGCTTGAAGCTTCGCGCGGGTGTACATCTCGTAGAGGCCCGCCGCCCCGTAGTGCTGGCTGGTGTCGCCGATGTCGATTCCCCCCAGCACCACCGTGCTGACGATCAACCTCAACAACATCGGCCGGGTTGCGAGATCGGTCAGGTCGTAGGTTCGTTTGATGAAGTCGAGGACGCCGGGAACCGTGTACCCATGTTGCTCCAATTCGGACTTGTGGGAAGCGACGAACTCTTCGACCTGTGGCCAGTCGAGAGCGCGGAGCCTGAGAACGCTGACTTGATTGGGGTCGAGATATTCCGGGGGGTGACGGTTCCTCCCGGCTTCCTGAAGGCTTTCCGACAGTTTCCGTCTTAGTTCTTCTGAGACGACTTTGCTGTGGCGCCCGCCCTTGATCGCCTGGCGTGGCCGTTCTCCATCCCGATGCAGTTCGGCCAGCAGCGCGTCGAGCTCGCCGGGCTCGACGAGATAGCTGGGGCGGGAGGTCAGGATGACGGGCGAGCGCGACCGCAGGAGGGGAAGAAGGGTGTGGAAGAGCTCGAGGCGCCGCCCGGAATCGCTCCGATCGACCATCTCGTCGAAACCGTCGAGGAGAAGGTAAAAACGGCCGGTCTCGATCCGGTGCCAAAGCATGCCGAGGGGGAGGTCGCGCATATAGGTGGCGTGGAAGCTATCCCGAAGCAGCGTGCTCAAGTCCTGGCTGTCGCTGAAGTTGCGAAGCTGTACGAACAGCGGTAGCCGGGTGTCCTCACCCTCAAGATGAGCCCGAGCTCGCTCGTACGCGACGTGCCGGAGAAGCGTCGTCTTGCCGGCACCGAAGTCGGCGAGCACGAGCATGACCCCGATGCCCCGCTGGTCATCGAAGTCGACTACCTCCTTCATCAAGGGAGCGAACTCTCGAACTTTCAGGCTCTTGGCTGCTTTCGACCACTCGTGAGTCTCCACTTTGAGCGGCAGGTAGTCGTGGAAAATCGGCTCCCCTTCATAGCCCTCCACCAGTTCGCGGAGGGCATGTCGAACGTTGAAGATCTGTGAGACGAGCTCCTTGAGCGAAAGCAGGGTGATGTTCGGCTGCACATCGGCCGCGGCGGCGGCGGACGCGGTGAAGCCCTTGCGGCTAACCAGGACCCCGCCGGTGATCTCGCCAGCGGCGGACTGAGCCAATATTCGACTGGAGAATGCGTCGACCAGGGGACTACCAATCGCCCGAGAGTGGTCTTTGCACTCCACGGCGAGCACCACTTTGGACGCCCCCGGTATGTCTTTTCTTACGAGGAGGTCGGTCTGCCGTCCGGCCACCTGGACGTTGCGAAGCACTTCATAATCGAGCGCTTCATAGGTCTCGGCAACGCGATCCTCGAAATCTTTTCCGGTGCGGTCAGACTTATGAGTACTCACACAACCAGAAGCGTACCGAAAGGAAGCTACCCAACTTCGGGCTGGGTCCGAACCCTGATCGTCTTCGTGACCGTCTGCGCCTTCCCGGTCGGGCGGATGATCTTGATCGACAGCTTCACCTTCACCGTCGCGCCGCCCTTCAGCAGTTTCTTGCCGGGGGCGGTGACCTTCATCTTCAGCGGCTTCGATTTTCCTTCCGCCACTTTTACCGAGCCCTTGGCGAACAACGACCGGCTTGCCGCCTTGCGGCTTCGCCCACGGCCGGAAGGCGGTGCGCGGAGCTACCGCCTTGGCGATGCCGTCGCCGTGGCAGTATTTCGGGTCGGGGTGGCCGCCTTGGGCGTTGCAGTCGACGAAGACCGGCGTGGTGCCAGCCGTAGATCTTCTTGAGGTAGACGAGCCATGAGAGCCCTTACCGCCGTGCCGAACGCACGCCGCGGGCGATCTCGATGTCCTCGCGGGCTGGGACGACGAGGACGCCGGAGCTGGCATCGAGGCCGAGGAACGCGAGCCGCTCGCTGACCTCGGCTCGGACCCGCCCCAGGTGCTCGCCGATGCCGCCGGTGAAGACGAGGGCGTCGATGCCTCCCATCGACGCGGCCATCGCGGCGACGCCGGCGACGAGGCGGTGGATGTAGACCTCGAAGGCGAGGCGGCAGCGCTGATCGCCGGCGTCGGCGCCGGCGATCACCTCGCGCATGTCCGCGTGGCCGCTGAGGGCAAGGAGGCCGGATTCGCGATCGAGCTCGCGCTCCATCTGCTCCGCGCTCCGGCCGCGGTGGCGCTGGACCCAGAGCAGCAGGCCGGGGTCGACCGAGCCGGAGCGGGTCGCCATCACCAGCCCCTCAAGCGGGGTGAAGCCCATCGTCGTGTCGACTGAGCGGCCGCCTGCGACGGCCGCGAGCGAGGCACCGGCGCCGAGGTGCGCGGTGACCAGCCGCAGGTCGGCGGGGTCGCGCTCCAGCAGCTCGGCGGCGCGGCGGCTGGCGTAGGAGTGGGAGAGGCCGTGGAAGCCGTAGCGGCGCAGCGGCATCGACGCCGACCACTCGCGCGGGATCGCGTAGGTCGAAGCGGCGGCCGGGATGGTCGCGTGGAAGGCGGTGTCGAAGCAGGCGACCGCGGGCAGCTCGGGGCGCAGCCGGCGCAGTGCCTCGATCGCCGCGACAGCCGGCGGGTTGTGCAGGGGCGCGAGGTCGGCCAGTCCCTCCAGCTCGGCCTCGGTCTCGTCGTCGATCAGCAGCGGCTCGGAGAACCTGTCGCCGCCGTGGACCACCCGGTGCCCGGCGGCGGCGACCTCCGGCGCCTCGGCCAGGATCCGCTCGAGCGCCGCCTCTAGTTCCTCCGTCTGGCCGCCGAACTCCTCGTCGCGCTTGGTGAGGACCTGGTCCTCCT
>DASTYZ010000099.1:0-28593 GCA_035764545.1 Solirubrobacterales bacterium
AAAGCGGACGGCTGCGGGTCGAGGGTGAAGGCGAGAAGCTGGGCGAGTTGCTGGGCTTGCTCGAGGAGCCGGATCCCGGCTTCCCGATCGTTACGCCCTAGCTGGCTTCAGGCGTGCCGAGGCGCATCATCAACTCGTCGACGTAGCACCAGCTCCAGTCTTCGCCCGGCTCGGCCGAGCGGATGATCGGGTGGCCGGTGTCCTGGTGATGCGCGGTCGCGTGCTTGCCGATCGAGTTGTCGCAGCAGCCGATGTGGCCGCAGGTCTGGCACATCCGCAGGTGCACCCAGTTCATCCCCATCGCCAGGCACTCCTCACAGCCCTCGACCCCGTCCGGCAGGTCCAGATAGGTGACCGAGTCGAGATGGGAACAGGAGGAGCTCATGCCCGCCTCAAGATATACCCGCCCCAAAAACAAAAATCGCTTAATTCAAGAAGTGAGGATGCGCTCAGGAACCGGTGGCGATCTCCGCCGGCTCGCCGCCGGGCATCCAGTGCGCCTCGACCGGGACGTCGGCGTCGCGCAGATAGCGCTCGGCGTCGAGCGCGCCCATGCAGCCGGTCCCGGCCGCGGTCACGGCCTGGCGGTAGGTGTGGTCGACGACGTCGCCGACGGCGAAGACGCCACCGAGGTTGGTCCGGGTCGAGCCCGCCTCGGTGACGATGTAGCCGTCCTCGTCGGTCTCGACCTGGTCCTTGACGATCTCTGATTTCGGCACGTGGCCGATCGCGACGAAGGCGCCGTCGGTCGCGAGCTCCTCCTCCTCGCCGGTCTCGGCGTTGCGGAGGCGCACCTTCTCGAGCTTGCCGCTCTCGCCGGCGATGAACTCCTCGGTGACGAAGGGGGTCTTGAGGTCGATGTTGTCCTTTTCCTTCGCTCGCTCGAACATGATCTTCGAGGCGCGGAACTCGTCGCGGCGGTTGACGATCGTCAGCTTCGAGGCGAACTTGGAGATGAAGATCGAGTCCTCCATCGCCGAGTCGCCACCGCCGACGACGATCACGTCCTGGTCTTTGAAGAAGGCTCCGTCGCAGACGCCGCAGGTGGAGACGCCACGGCCGCCGAGCTCCATCTCGCCGGGGACGCCGAGCCGTTTCGGCTCCGCCCCCATCGCCAGGATCACGGTCTTGGCGCGGTGCTCCTCGTCGCCGAGGAAGACCTTGTGGACGCCGCCGTCGGAGAGCTCGACGCGGTCGACGTCGTCGGTGACGAAACGGGTCCCGAAGCGCTCGGCCTGGGCGCGGAACTGAGCCATCATCTCCGGGCCCATGATCCCGTCCGGGTAGCCGGGGTAGTTCTCGACGTCGGTCGTGTTCTGCAGCTGGCCACCCCACTGGAAGCCCTCGAAGACGAGGGGCTCGAGGTTGGCCCGCGCCGTGTAGAGCGCCGCCGTGTAGCCGGCGGGCCCACCGCCGACGATGATTACGTCCTCGACCTTCTTCTGCTCGTTCTGCTCTGCCTGATCTGCCATTTCTCGCCGCCTGGAGTCTATTACTTTACTTTTTATAGTAGCTCTCGCGACGGTCGAACGCAATCGCCGCCTCGACCGCCACCGGGGAGTGCACCTCGCCGCCGCGGTCGATCGGCAGCCCCTCCTGTTCCCAGCGATGAACCGTGTGGCGGAGCTGGAAGAAGGCGAAAATCCCCGGCGGGATCGGCATCCAGAAAGCGACCAGCCGGAAGATGAGGACGGCCGGGAAGACGGTCTCCTCCGGGATCCCGAAGAGGACGAAGGCGCCGATCATGCCGGCGTCGACCGCCCCCACCCCCGCTGGCGCCAGCGGGAAGAGGTTGGCGACCATGCCGAGGAAGAAGCCCTGGACCACGACCGCCAGCGGCACGTGCACCCCGAAGGCGTGGAACGAGGCCCAGAGCACGCCGATGCTGGCGGCCCAGAAGCCGGCTGCTCCGAGCACGGCCAGACCGCCCCGGCGCGGATGGGCGAAGAGGCCGAGGGCGAAGCGGAACCCTTCCCCCAGGGTGGCGGGCACTTTGCCGGCGGCTTTCAACCAACGGCGTGAGCGCTCGCTGTGGGCGAAGCGGGCAAGCCGGTTCTCGGCGTCGGGCGGGATCAGGGTGATGAGGACGCCGAGGATCAGCAGGAAACCAGCGATGCCGGCGGGGATGATCGTCAGCTCGACGGAGCTCTTACCGCTGAGGACCCCCGTCCGCAAGAGGATTCCGAAGACGATCAGGGCGATCGGATAGAAGGCGTAGTGGAGGGTGACGAAGGCGACCATGCGGCGCGCCACGTCGCGCCGCGACATCCCCGCCTTGCGCAGCGCCCAGTAGGTGACGGCGATGCCGCCGGCGCCGCCGGCCGAGAAGAGCAGCGTCCCGGCGACGCCGGCCATGTTGATCTCGTAGGTCTCGCCCCAGGTGAGTCGCAGCGCGTCGCCACCGACCACCGCCTTGAAGAGGGCGATGTAGGTCGCGTAGGCAAGGACGTTGAAGCCGATCGCGATCCCGATCCAGAGCGGGTCGGCTTCGTCGAGGCGGTCGAGCGCGTTGCCGAGCCCGACGATCTTCGGGAAGAGGAAGTAGATCGCGCCCAGCAGGAGGAAGACGGCGATGATGGTTTGGATCAACCGCCGCGTGGTGAAGATCGGCATTTCAGCGAGGCGATTACCGCCGTTCGCCGAGTCATCCGGAGACACGCCTAGAAACTACCCACTCGCGATCCTCTCCAACTGCTGCAGTGCCCCGTTTACCCCGCGTACGAGGGGTTCCGCGAGCGGCTCGCCCTTGCGCACCAGTGCCACCAGGGCCGCTCCCGCGAGTAGGTCGGTGACGTAGTGCTCGCCCAGGTAGACGAGGGCGAAGCCGAGGGTGCCGGCGTATCCCCAAGCCAAACGGCCCTCGACCTTGCTCGCTTCGGAGAGCGAGAGTGCCGCCTGCAGCGAGGTGGCGAAGTGGAGCGAGGGCATCGCTGCCCAGGGGTTGCCGCCGAGGGCGTCGTAGAGGCGCTCCCAGGCCCGGCCCCAGGTCGGTTCGCCGACCTCGACCATGATCCGCCGCACCTCTTCGCCGGTCAGGCCCTGCTCGGCGGACCACCAGGGCGGCGCCGTCGGGACCGCGAAGTAGCCGACGCAGCCAAGATCGAAGACCGCCGCCATCTGCCGCGCCGCCCGCGGGAAGCGCTCGTTGTGGCGAACCAGGATCAAGGCGAGGGAGAGGTAGGGCTCGATGAACCAGAGCCAGTGGGTCCAGGTGAGGACCTTGTTGACGACTCCAACGGCCGGCAGCCGCGAGAGGGCGCGCTGGAGGCGGGCGTTGGGAAGCCGGCCGCCGCCGATCAGGCGGTCGCTGCGGATCGGGTAGCGGGTGTGTAGCCGCGCCTGCAACCGCTCGGGATTGTCGTAGGGGAGCTCGTGGGCGACCGTGAAGGCCCACATCTGCAGGGCGAAGAGGGCGACATCGCGGCGCTTGGAGCGGGGATAGAGCACCGCCAGCGCCAGCGGCGCGACGGCCACGGTCCCGACCGTGACCGGCGTCGGCACCCGCAGGCGGCGGCGCAGGACGGGCACCGCGAACGCCGCCCCGATCGCTCCGAAGGCGCCAGCGCGGACCGCAAGGCGCAGCGCGTTCGATGGCCGGGAGCGCCTGCTCATGAGCAGCGCGAGTATAGGTCGGCCCCCCGCTGGCGCCCCGGGAGGGCGCGGCGCCGCCGCACGTGAATAGAATGGCCGCGCTTTGGCGCCTCACTCCCCTGGCACTGACCAGATCGACACCCTGCTCTGGATTGGCTTCTTCGCCGCCGCGATCCTGATCATCGCGGTCGTCGGCGCGCTGCTCTACGTCACCCGCCGCTACCGCAGCGAGCGCGGGGCCGAGCCGCGCCAGCTCCTCTCCGGCCGCGGGCTGCAGTTCCGGGTCGCCGGGGTGCTGACGATCTTCGCCGCGCTGCTCTTCATCCTCGGCATCGTCTTCACCGACAACGCTCGCGAAAGGCCCTCGACCAGCGAGGCCGGCCTTGCCTCTCTCAAGGGGGAAACGCTGAAGATCAAAGCGACCGGCCAGCAGTGGCTGTGGCGCTACGACTACCCAAACGGCGCCTTCTCCTACTACAAGCTGGTCGTGCCGTCCGATACCGCGATCGAGCTGGAAGTGCTCTCGACCGACGTCGTCCACACCTGGAACGTCGAAGAACTGGCGCGCAAGGCCGACGCGGTGCCGGGTAAGACGAACAAGGTTCTCTTCAGCGTCAGCAGTGACGACGAGGGGACCTATGAGGGCGACTCGGCCACCCTCTCCGGCCAGGCCTACGCATCGATGCGGACCGAGGTCGACGTCGTCTCACCCGAGGAGTACGAGGACTTCATCGAAACCCAGAACGAAGAGATCGATGCCGCTGAGGAACGGGTCGTCGGCTTGATCGAAAACGGAGAAACGCCATGAGCAGCAGCCCGCGACCCGAGCTCGTCGCCGACGGTTACACCCCCAGTCGCCCCCGCTGGGCGCAGCTGGCAACCTCCGGAGACCACAAGGACATCGGCCAGATCCTGATCTGCGGCGCCCTCGGCTTCCTCTTCCTCGCCCTGGTCGAGCTGGTCCTGATGCGGATCCAGCTGCTGGTCCCGGAGAACACCTTCCTCTCCCCCGTCGCCTTCAACCGCATGCTCTCGCTCTATGGCGCCAGCGCCATATTCCTCTTCGCGTTGCCGCTGGCGATCGGGCTCTTCTACTACGTGGCGCCGCTGCAGATCGGGGCTCGCGGCACGGCGCTGCCGCGACTCGGTCAGGTCGGCCTCGCCCTCTGGGTGGCCGGCGGGACCGCCCTCTACGCGACCTTCCTCTTCACCCCCTCGGAGGCCGGCGTCAACCCGCTGCCGCCGCTGAGCGAGGTCGCCTTCCTCTCCAACAACGGCGTCGACGCCTGGGCGACGGGGACCGGGCTGGCCACTTTGGGCTTCGTCCTGCTCTCGATCAACCTCCTCGCCACCCTGCGGATGATGCGGGCGCCGGGGATGGCCTGGCGCCGGGTGCCGGTCTTCGCCTGGGCGGCGACCGTCTCCTCCTGGCTGATGATCGTCGTCGGGGCGGTCTTCCTGGCGGCGCTGACGATGCTGATGATCGACCGCAACTACGACGGCATCTTCTTCGCCGACGGCTCCGGCGGCGCGCCGCTGCTCTGGCAGCACCTGAGCTGGATCTTCTTCACCGGCACCTACATGCTGATCCTGATCTTCGCCTTCGGCGCGATCGCCGAAATCGTCGCCACCTTCGCCCGCAAACCGCTCTTCAACCGCAACGTGGTGATGGTCTCGCTGGCCGCAATCGCCGTGATCGGGACCCTGGCCTGGATGCAGAACATGCTGACCGCCCCGATCGGGGTCGGCTGGATGTACTTCGCGATGCTGATGTCCCTGGCCCTGATCGTCCCCTTCGGCCTCGTCTTCTTCAACCTGATCGCGACGATGGCCGGCGGCACGCTGCGGATGCGGGCACCGCTGCTGTTCGCGCTGGGCGCGATCTTCGCGATCGGCATCGGCCTCGCCTCTGAGCTCTGCCACTCGCTGGTCGCCGCCGCCTGGCAGCTCCACAACACCACCGACGCGACCGCCGCCACCCACTTCGCGCTCGTCGGGGGTTCGGTCTTCGGCGGTTTCGCCGCCCTCCACTACTGGTTCCCGAAGATGACCGGGCGGACGATGGGCGAGAGCCTCGCCCGCATCTCCTTCTGGACGATCCTCGTCGGCCTCATCCTCGGCTTCGTGCCGCTCTTCTTCGCCGGTGCCGGCGAGGGCCAGGTGATCGACGCCTACAAGTACTTCGACGACACCGGCGTCACCGGCTACAACGTCGTCGCCTCGATCGGCGCCCTCATCCTCTCGGTCGGCATCCTGCTGACGATCCTCAACGCGATCTTCAGCCGCACCAACGGTCCCGAGGCCGGGCACGATCCGTGGGGTGGCGACACGCTCGAGTGGTTCACGCTCTCGCCGCCGGAGCCGCACAACTTCGACGTCCTCCCCGACGTCCGCAGCCCCCGTCCGCTGCGCGACATCCGTGAGGCGATCGGCCATCGCACCCGCCGCAGCCAGCAGGCCGCGGCGCGCGAATCGCAGCCGGTAGCCTGAGCCCCATGCAAACCGGTGCCGGCGCGCAAACCGCGCCCAACCCGACCGCCGCCACCCGCTCGGTCCTGCCTACCGTCGTTCGCGATTACCTGACGCTGACGAAGCCGAAGGTGCAGTCGCTGCTGCTGTTCACGACGGTGACGACGATGTACGTGGCCGGGGATCCGTCGCTGGGCCTAATTCTCCTCACCTCCCTCGGCGGCGCCCTCTCCGCCGGCGGCGCCGGCGCGATCAACCACGTCGTCGACCGCGACATCGACCGGACGATGGCCCGCACCGCCGACCGCCCGGTCGCCGCCGGCCGCATCTCCCCGCAGGCGGCGACGATCTTCGGCCTCACCCTCGCGACCTCCTCCTTCCTGCTGATGTCGCTGACGATCAACCCGCTCGCGGCGACCCTCTCGCTCAGCGGCTTCGTCGGCTACGTCGGCGTCTACACCCTCTGGCTGAAGCGGCGGACGCCGCAGAACATCGTCATCGGCGGCGCCGCCGGCGCCGTCCCCCCGCTGGTCGCCTGGGCCGCGGTCACCGGCGAGCTCAGCGGCATGGCCTTCTACATGTTCGCGATCGTCTTCTTCTGGACCCCGCCCCACTTCTGGGCCCTCTCGCTGCTGATGAAGGACGAGTACGCGAAGGCGGGCATCCCGATGCTGCCGGTGGTCCGCGGCGAGGAGGAGACCCGCCGCCAGATCCTCCTCTATACCGTCCTCCTCTACGCCGTCACCCAGCTCCCCTTCTGCGCCGGCGGCCTCGGCGTCGTCTACGTCGTCCCTTCAATCCTGCTGGGGGCGGGCTTCATCTACTTCGCCACCCGCCTCTACCGCGCCCGCGACCGCCGCTGGGCCCTCCGCACCTACCTCTTCTCCCTCGCCTACCTAGCGCTGCTCTTCCTCTCGATGGCCATCGCCGCCAACGTCTGAGAAGCCCAGCGCCATAGTGGCACCGCCAGCGGAGAAGCTCTCCGGCTGATTGGCGCCTGTGGGTCCCCTATCTTCCAGGCGGAACCGCAAGGGACAGGGGATCAGGTGGCGCCCGAAACGAAGCCGAAGAAGCGCTTCCAACTCACGAAGTTCACGAACGACGTGCTCTACGACTCGATCGTTTCGCTTACCTCGAGCGCCCTACGCTGGGCGGGGTTCGCCCTGCTCGCTCTCATGTTGGCCTTGATTCGCCTCGGCTGGGACGTTCCCGCCTGGACGCTGATCCTCGTCCTACTCGGGGCGATCGGCCTGGTCTCACTCACCAAGCGTGGCGGAAATCGCGAGCCGGATGAATTACAGGCCCGGCTCTCGACCGCAGAAGACAAGCTCGATAGGCATGACTCTTACGGGACGAACATCTGCTCGATAATGGACAACTTCCAGCGTGTGCTTGCCGGGGACATTTCCGGAATCACGGTCGGAGAGTTCGTCGAGCGGGGCATTCTCACCGCCGGCCGCGATGTGATGCAGGAGAACGGGCACACGGCGGATCTTCGAATGTCTGTGCTGCTAGCTGAAGACGGCGATTTCGTGATGGAGTGGGCGTCCGGCCACGACATCCAGAGCCAGAAGAAGTATCGCCAATCGATTGCGAAGACTGTCTCCAGGATCGCCTACGAAAAGAAGGTCATGCAGGTCTGGAAGGATGTCACCGTCGAAGAGCGAGGATTCGAAGCGAATCCTTACGCCACTCGACGGTTCAGATCAATGGTCTCGATTCCGATTTTGATCGGAGACGATGCAGTCGGGGTCTTCAACGTCATCACCGAGCCCATGGATGCGTTCGACGTTGCGGATGTCAACTACCTGACGTCCCTGGGGGCGGTTATCCAAACCGCGGTCGGCGTAGCCGTGAAGGATGCCCGCGAGCCACGCCGGAACGCAGTGTAAAGTCGAGCCGCAACGTCGAAGCAGGAGAGGCTTCAAATGACCGACTCAGCCGCCTATCGCAAGATGCTTGAGGGCAAGATCACGCCAAAGAAGTACGCGCAGGATCTCAAGAAGTCTGTGCGTAAAGCCCGAAACGCCTCCTCAGGCAGGTACGTCGAGCACAGGGACGCCGCCAGCCGCACTTCAGCCTGAGGCAAGGCCACAGCCTCCCCTGCCCGAGACTTTCCTCCCTCTCGCCTGATAGAAATCCGTGCCAATGGACCGCGAGACCGCACGCCGCAACATGAAAGCCGGGCTTGTAGCCGGAGGCATCGCCGCCGGAATCTTCGCCCTCAGCTTCGTCGCCGCCTTCCTCTACATCGCCCAGTAGCCGATGGCCGAGCACCGACACATTCCTGAGCCCGGCGAGACGATCTACGCGCCGCGTCCCTCGTGGGGACCGATCTTCTTCGCGATCGGCGCTCTCGGGCTGATCTGCGGCACCTTCGCCTCCGGCTTCATCTTCGCCCCGAAGATCTGGGGGCTGATCGGACTGATCTTCCTCCTCGCCGCCTTCCGCAGCATCGTCCGCGGCGCGGTCCGCGACTACTACCGGCTTCCGAGGCGCCAGGAGACCCGTGGCGCGGCGTTGCCGGTAGAAACGATCAGCAGCGTTCCGAAGCCTTAGCAGCGGCCTTCCAGCGGGCTAGGAGCTCGGCAAAGGCATTTCCGAGGTTGCCCCGTCGCTGGTCCAGCAGCGGACGATGTCGCGCATCGAGAGGACTCCCACGGGCTCGGCGTCTTCGAAGACGACCAGGTGGCGGACGTTGCGGCGGGACATCTCGGCGGCGGCGCGCTCGAGGCTCCAGTCGGGGGCGGCAGTGAGGACGCCCTCGCTCATGTGCTCTGAGACACGCTCGCCGGCGGGGTCCTGGCCGCGGGCGACGGAGACCAGCAGGTCCCTCTCGGTGACGATCGAGGGAGCCGCCAACTCGGCATCGATGACCAGCGCCGCGCCAGTGCCGCACTCGACCATCTTCTCGGCCGCCTCGCGCAACGTGTGCGACGGGCCCACGGTCAGCGTGATCTCCGACATGCCGTCCCTCACCTGCATCTGCGACCTCCCATCGCCGTGGTTTCCAAGTTAGTGCGGATCGACTCAAGACTACTCGATGAGCGTGCCTGAACGGCACGCTTCCCGGCAGCGCCGACATATAGACTTCGGCCCGCATTGCGCCCCATGGATCGCCTCCGGAAACTCACCACCCCGCTGCTCGCCCTCGTGGCCCTGGTCGCCATCGCCGTGGCCGCTTCCGGCTGCGGAACGACGGACGCCGACCCCGAGCGCGGGCGCGATCTCTTCCGGATCAAATGCGGCACCTGCCACGCCATGGCGCAGGCCGGGAGCACCGCCCAGGTCGGGCCAAACCTCGACCACGCGTTCGCGGCTGCCCGCGCCATCGGCAATGACTCCGACACGATCGAGGGGGTCGTCAAAGCGCAGGTCGAGTACCCACGCGAGAACAACGGCAATCCCGCCGTCTCGATGCCCGCCGACATCGTCACCGGCCAGGACCTCGACGACGTCGCCGCCTACGTCGGCGAATGGGCCGGCGTCCCCGGCGCCGCCCCGCCGAAGGTCCCCGGAGGCCCGGGAGCGCAGGTCTTCGCCAACAACGGCTGCGGCAACTGCCACACCTTCGCCGCTGCCGAATCGGGCGGCGTCACCGGCCCGAACCTCGACGAAGAACTTCCGGGCGAAAGCGAAGCGGCGGTGAGGGAAATGATCGTCGACCCGAACGCCGAGATCGTCAAAGGCTATCCACCTAACGTGATGCCGCCCAACTACGAACAGGTCCTGTCTCCGAAAGAACTCGAAGACCTCGTCAAATACCTGCTCGAAAACGCCGGCGGCGCCGGCAGCTCCAAAGGCTGAACCCCCGGCGGCCGTTCGGCCGCTGCCATCATGAGTGCCAGATGCGAGACCGCTTGAAGAGCCGCCTCGAAATCTCTCCCCAGCGCTACGCGCAGGTGACGGCAGTCGCCCTCGCCGCCCTCTCCCTGATCGTCCTCACCGGCGCCGGGGTGCGGCTGACCGGGTCCGGCCTGGGATGCCCTGACTGGCCGAAATGCTACGGCGGGACGACGCCACCGATCGAATTCCACGCCGTGATCGAGTACGGCAACCGGCTGCTGACCGGGTTCGTCGGCTTCGCCGTGATCGCCGCCAGCGTCCTCGCCTTCTTCCGCCGCCCCTACCGCTGGCACCTCGCCCTCTTCGGGGCCCTGCTCCCGCTCGGAGTCGTCGGCCAGGCCGTCCTCGGAGCCCTGGTGGTCAAGTACCACCTTGCCCCCGGGCTGGTGATGTCCCACTTCATCCTCTCGATGATGCTGCTGGACGCCGCTTTCGCCCTTGCCTGGTGCTCCCGCTACGAACCCTGGGAGCGTCGCCGGTCGCGCGACCGCCTCAGCGTCTGGACGGTGCGGGCGCTGATCCCGCTCGGCCAGCTGACGATCCTGGCGGGGACCATCGCCACCGCCTCCGGCCCCCACGCCGGCGCCCACGAAGGGCAGCTGGTCCACCGCTTCGACTTCGAGGGCACCGGGACCCTGGAATGGGTGGTCCAGCGGCACGCGGCGATTGCCGCGGTCTACGGGGTCGCCGCGATCGCGGTCTGGTTCCTCCTGCGCCGCCCAGGGGCCGATGGGCGGGCCTTGAGGCCGCTGAGCCTGGTGATCGGTCTGCTGGCCCTGCAGGGGGCGATCGGGGGGCTGCAGTGGGCCCTGGAGCTGCCGGCCGGGATCGTCTGGGTCCACGTCGCCGTCGCCACCGGCAACTGGCTGGCGATGCTGTGGACGGTGGCCGCGGCCGGGCGGCTCGAGCCCCGCAAAGGCGCGGAGGCCGCGCCGGCCGAGCAGCCGGAGAGACCCGCGGCGGCGGCAGCGGGCACGCTGTAGGGGTTGCTCCCCTTCTGGCTCTCGATCGGCGTCCTCAGCCTCGTTCAGGCTGCCCTGGTCGCCGCCCCGAAGCCACCGCTGCCCAGCTTGCTCGGGCGGCTGCGCAGCAGTTGGTGGGCGCTGATCCTGCCGCTCTCGATCATCGTCGTCGTCTCCGCGATCGCGCTCGAGTCGGCCAGCGCCCGCTTCCTCACCTACCTGGCGTTGGTGGCGGTGCCGCCGCTGGCCGCAGCCGCGCTGGCCTGGCTGACGCGGGGCTCGCGGCCGTTCCTGGCACTCCTCGTCATTCCCCTCTTCGCGATCGCCTGGGCGCGCCAGGACGCACTCAGCGGTGAGACCGCAGCGCTGGCCCTCTCTGCCCTCGCCTGCGTCAGCCTCGGCTGGCTGACCGCCTGCGTGGTGCCGCCACGCTGGCTGAAGCTGGCGATCTACGTGATGGCCGCAATCGACGCCTGGCTGATCGTCTCCGACCTCCTCCAGGAGCCCAACGCGATCCTCAACGCGGCCGCCCCCGCCGCCGACCTCCCCCGCCTCCAGTACGCCTCCTTCGGCTCGGCGGTGATGGGCTTCGGCGACCTCTTCATCGCCGCCACCTTCGGCGCCCTGCTCGCCTCCGACCGCCGCCTGCAGCTACAGGGCGCCGCCCTCGCCGCGCTCATCTGCCCCGCCTTCGACCTGCTCTTCTTCTTCGTCGATCAGACCCCGGCGACGGTGCCGATCGCGCTAACCCTGGCGGCGGTGGAGCTGCTTCAGCGGGCTCGGCCCAGGCGGCTAAGAGCCTGATCTCTTCGCACCGAGCTGACGCCACTTCTGCTCGATCCACCGATATCCGTAGACGCAGCCGGCGATCACCAGCACCAAGCCCAATAGCGCTCCCATCAGCGGCCGCGTCAGCAGCGTCACCGCGATCACCGCGGCAGCCGCGATCCCGATGATCACGACCCATTTGAAGACGGCGGCCTCGTTCAGCCGCATGCAGCTGCTCCCGCTTTAGAGGATGTAGACGGTTACGTAGACCACGATCCACATGATGTCGACGAAGTGCCAGTAGATCCCGGGCACCTCGACACCGAGGTGGTCCTTCTCGGCCGGGCCGAAGTGGCCGCGGAAGGCGCGGATCGTCGCGAAGGAGAGCAGCATCAGACCGACGAAGACGTGGGCGCCATGGAGGCCGGTGAGGCTGTAGAAGATCGAGCCGAAGCTGAGGTCGCGGGCGCTGAAGCCGAGGTGCACGTACTCGTTGATCTGGATGAAGAGGAAGGTCGCGCCGAGGAGCCAGGTGGCGACCAGGCCCAGCTTTAGGCCGGTGCGGTTGCCGCGGCGGATCGACTCCAGCGCATAGTGGATGGTGAAGCTGGAGGAGACGAGGATCGCGGTGTTCATCCCCGCGACCGCAACCGGCAGCTCGTAGGGGTGCGGCGGCCAGCTCGGCGGGTCGACGACGACGCGGAGGAAGAAGTAGGAGGCGAAGAAGGCCCCGAACAGCATCACCTCGGAGACGATGAAGAGGAGGATGCCGAGCGTCTGGCGGTCGATCCGCGAGCTCTCGTTGGCCTCGGGCGGACCGTGGTGATGATCGGCGTGGCCGTGACCGACGGCTACCGTCGCGCTCTCCATCAGCTTGCCTCCCCCTCGGCGACGGCGGCGGCGACAGCGGTCGCGGGCCGGCCGACCTCGATGTGCTCGACGGACTTGTCGGTGATCTCGCGCACGCGGCCGATCAGGTCGTCCTCGAGCCACTGCGAGCGCTCGCCCGCGAAGGTGGAGATGAGGATGTCGTCGATCCGGTAGTGCTCGATGCCGTTTTTGACGGCGTGGAAGGGATCGGGGCTCATCGGCTGGCCGGTCGCGTCGATCTCGGCGCGGTAGAGCTCGGCCAGGGTCGAGGCGAGATCGCGGACCACCTGCGCCTCGCTGACGTCTTCGCCGCGCGGGCAGATGATCGTGAAGCGATGCGGCCGGATCGCGGCGCGCTCTTTCAGCCGGTTGATCAGGTCGGGCGTGGCCACGGTCTTGGTCGCCACGACAAGGGTGTGGTTGAGGTCCCAGCGGATCGCGTCGTCTTCGATCCGGACCGGTATGTGGGTCAGCTTCACCTCTGGTTCGAGCTGCTCGCGCACCCACTCGACGAGGTCGCGGCGCATGAACCCGAAACGGGTGTCTGAGAGACAGGAGAGCAGCACCTCGCCGGGGCGGTGGGCGCGGACGGCGTCGTCCAGCGCCAGCGACGGCTCCGGGTCCATGACCTCGCCGACCGACTGGATCCCGAACTCGCTGAACAGCGCCATCGTCACCTCGACCCGAGCCCGAGCGGCCTCGCGGACCTCGTCGGAGTCGATCAGCTGGCCGACCGAAGGCTGGTTCTGCGGTGCGGCGACGACGACACCGGACACCTGGTCCTGGCGCTCCCGCACCGCTTGCAGCAGCTTGCGGCCGCCGGCCACCTCGTTGAGGAAGACCAGCAAGGGCTTGCGCTCGTCAGCCACCTCAGGGCTCATGAGCCGGTCCCGACCACGCTTTTCTCACCGGCAGGCACCTCGGCGCCCTCGGTTTCGCCGGCCATGATCGCGTGTTTCGCGCCCGGAATCCCGAACTCGTAGGGGCCGCCGACGACCCGCGGGATCTCGGTGAAGTTGAAGATCGGCGGTGGCGAGGAGACCTGCCACTCGATCGAGTTGGCGCGCCAGGGGTTGCCGCCGGCTTTCGGGCCGAAGCGCCAGCTGACGACCATGTTGTAGACGAAGACAAGCTGGACGGCGCCAAGCATGAAGGCGAAGGCGCTGATCATCAGGTTCCAGTTGCCGAACTGCTCGGCGTAGTCGGCAACGCGGCGCGGCATCCCGTCCATCCCCACCCAGTGCATCGGGATGAAGGTGCCCCAGGTGCCGATCAGGGTGCCCCAGAAGTGGACGCGGCCGAGTTTCTCGTCGTACATCCGGCCCGTCATCTTCGGGAACCAGTGGTAGACGCCGGCGAAGATCGTGAAGACCGAGCCGCCGAAGAGGACGAAGTGGATGTGGGCGACGATGAAGTAGGTGTCGGAGACGTGGATGTCGATCGGCACCATGCCCAGCATCACGCCTGAGATTCCGCCGATCGTGAAGGTGACGATGAAGGCGAGCGCGAACAGCATCGCCGTCGAATAGGTATGGATTTTCCCGAAGTAGAGCGTGCCCAGCCAGGAGAAGATCTTGATCCCGGTCGGGACCGCGATCAGCAGGGTGGTGATCATCATCGGCACCCGCAGCCAGGAGAACATCCCGGCGACGAACATGTGGTGCGCCCAGACCGAGTAGCTGAGGACGACGATCCCGATCAGCGCCAGCGCCATCAGGCGGTAGCCGAAGATCGGCTTGCGGGCGTGGGTCGAGATCACCTCGGAGACGATCCCGAACCCGGGCAACATCATGATGTAGACGGCCGGGTGGGAGTAGAACCAGAAGATGTGCTGGTAGCTGATGACGTCGCCGCCGGCCGCGTAATCGAAGAAGTTGGTGTGGAGAGCGCGGTCGAAGAGGACCATGAACTGGACGCCGGCGATGAACGGGGTCGCGGCGACGACCAGCAGCGAGGTCGAGAGGTTCGCCCAGACCAGCAGCGGCATCCGCCAGAAGGTCATCCCGGGCGCACGCATGGTGATGATCGTGACCAGGAAGTTGAGCGCCGTGGCGATCGACGAGGCGCCGGCGAACTGGACCCCGAGGTTGAAGAACGATTGGCCTAAGGGTGCTCCGGTCGAGAGCGGCGCGTAACCGGTCCAGCCGGCGTCGAAGGCGCCGCCCGGGGCGAGGAAGCTGCCGATGAAGAGGATTCCGGCCAGCGGCAGCATCCAGAAGCTGAGCGCGTTGAGGCGCGGGAAGGCCATGTCCGGGGCGCCGATCATCAGCGGCAGGACGTAGTTCGCGAGACCGGCGAAGACCGGGATCACGAAGACGAAGATCATCAGCACCGCGTGGGTCGAGAAGAGGCTGTTGTAGGTCGCCGCTTCGACGATCTGGGTGCCCGGCTGGGCGAGCTCGGCCCGGATCAGCATCGCCATCAGGCCGCCGAGGAAGAAGAAGATGAAGGTGGTGACGACGTACTGGACGCCGATCACCTTGTGGTCGGTGTTGAATTTGAAGTAGTCCTTCCAGCTCTTGGCGCCGTGCTGGGAGTGGTCGTCGGGGATCGTCGGCAGGCCGGCGGCCCAACGGAGCCAGTAATCGAAGCAACCGAAGCCCCAGAGGAAGCCGAGCGGAGCGGTGATCGCGGGCACGATCACGTGGGGGTAGCCGGTCTGTTCGGTCTGGTAGAGCGGCAGGTCGGAGATCGCCCGCAGGGCGATGACGAGGCCGAATCCGAAGGCGCCGAAAGCGACGGCTCCGAGGAGTCCGCGCCACCAGCCGGGGTTCTTGATCGCAGCAGCCATCAGCTCACTCCATTATGCCTTTACGCGCCCCCGGCCCCCAGGGCCGGCGGGTTGGAAACGCTCTCTTCTTTGAGGATGTCCATATAGGGCTCGGGAAGTTTCTGATCGAGACCTTCGACCCACTGGTTGAACTTGCTTTTCGACTCGACGACGACCGTCGCGCGCATCGTCGAGTGGCCGAAACCGCAGAGCTCGGTGCAGACCAGCTGGTAGGTCCCTTCCTTGTCCGGGGTGACGATCGCGGTCGTCGTGATTCCCGGGACGTTGTCTTTCTTGATCCGCCACTCGGGGACCCAGAAGGAGTGGATCACGTCCATCGCGTGCATCTTGAAGACGACCTGCCTGTCAACCGGGACGTGCAGCTCCCCTTCGGACCAGGCGTAGTCTTTGCCCGGGTAGGCGAAGCTCCAGGCGTACTGCTGGGAGAAGACCGAGACGGTCAACTGCTTGTCGACCGGATCTTCGATGTCGTCGAGCACCTTCCAGCTGTAGCCGCCGGCGAAGAGGACGATGATCGTCGGGATCAGGGTCCAGGCGATCTCCAGCCGCGTGTTGCCGTGGATCGGCTCGCCGTCAGATTCGTCGCCCGGCTTGGCTTTGAATTTCCAGAGGGCGTAGAAGAGCATCACCATGACCAGCGAGAAGACGAAGGCCGAGAGGACGATCATCACGTTGAGGAGGTGATCGATCTTCGGCGCGGCCGTGGAGGCACCCTGGCCGTTCCAGTTGATCGGCACCATCACCGCCGAAATGACGACCGTCGCAGCGATCGTCACCAGCAGCATCTTCACTATGGGCAGGCGGCCGTACATTGGGGCGGCGGGCATTCTATTGAAGCGGCGGCGGGAGGCTTTGCGGCCCCCAGGTGACGCTTGGCACTAGGCCCCCGGCCGGGGGAGGTCATCGAGCTCGCCGGCGGCAGCCGCGAGCACGCCGCGGGCGACTCCCTCCCAGCTCCAGAGCCGGGAAACGGTCCCGACCAGCTGCCGGCGGGCTTCCGCGCGCCTGCCCTCGGGAAGCGCCAGCCAGGCGTTGAGACGGGCCGCGATCGCCTCCACCGCTCCCTCGTCGACCGGGAAGGAAGTCAGCTCCCCCACCTCCTCCGGCAGGTCCGCCTGCAGCTGTCGCGAGACCTCGAGCATCCCCGAGTGGCCGGCTGAGACCGGCAGGGTGCCGCAGGCCGCGGCCTCGACCGCGACCATGCCGAAGGCCTCGGGGAAGGTGCTGGTCATGACCATCGCCTCGGCATAGGGGAAGAAAGCGGCCACGTCCTCGTGCTCGAGACGGCCGACGAACTCGACCGAGCCGGCGGCGTCGCGGGCCATCTTCGGGTACCCCATCGGGGGGTTGTCGAGGAAGGCGGAGAGGATCGGTAGCGGCCGCTCCTCGCCCCCCTCAAGCCCCCAGCCGAGCCGCGCCACTTCGCGGGCCTCGCCCAGGTCGCCCCGTTCCAGAGCCTCCAGCAGACGCCGCAGACCCTCCTCGTAGGCACCGAAGCCGGCGATCTCCAGACGTGCCCGCGGATGCTCGGCGCGGACCAGCGGCCAGGCGGCGAGCAACAGGTCGACACCCTTGGAGACGATCAGCTTGCCGACGAAGGCGACCAGCTCTTCGCGCCAGCCAGGATGGGGGCGAAACTCATCGACGTCGACGCCAGGCGGCCCCAGCCGCGTCTTCCCGCGCAGGCCGGGGACGTCGGCGAGAGTGGCCCAGAGCGACTCGGCGGTGTGGGTGGAGCCGATCAGGACCCCGCGGGCGGCCTCCATTCCCTCGCGGGCGTAGGGAAGGAACCGCGGATGCGGTTTGACCGTGTACTCGAGCGCGGAGCCGTGGATCTTCGCCGCGAACGGGGCGACGTCGGCGCGGGCGAGGATCGCCGGGCCCATCACCAGGTGGTTGGCGAGGGCAAGGTCGACTCCTCCCACCCGCTCGGCCACCTCGCGCACGGCGGCGACGTTGGCCTCGATGTAGCGGTCGAGCTCCTCGTCGGTCAGCTCGGGGAACGTTTTCACCTCGAACCCCTCGTAGGGGTCTTTGACGTAGACCGGGAGCAGCCCGCCGATCTCGGGGTTGTGGATCTGGACTCCCTCGATCCGGACCTGGCGGTCCTGGCAGAGCAGGTGCACCTCGTGCCCCAGCCCGGCCAGCGCCCGGGCCAGGTTGACGTTGTAGATGTTGCTGCCGGTTCCCCGCAGCATGTAGCCGTGAAAGAGGAGGACGCGCATCGGAGCCGCCCAAGGTATTAGTCTCCCCGGCGATGAACGAGAAGCAGCTATACCGCATGCGCGCCACGGCCTCCGGCCGCGAGGCGATTGCCCACGCTGAGCCGGGCTCTATCTACGTCGATCGCGAGACCGGCGAGGAGATGGAACCGGTCGCGCAGGTCCTTCCCCTCGCGCCCTCGGTCTCTTCGCTGCCGCGCAGCCCCGAGAACCTGCGCTCCTGCCGCCGCTGCGACCAGCTGATCGGCTTGGACGTCAGCGATTGCCCGTACTGCGGGCTTCGCCAAGAAGCGCTCTAAGTAACCGCGGCTACGGTTTCTTGACCAGCGTCGCGGTGTACAGCAACCGCGCGTTGGAGTAGTAGCAGCCGTAGGTCTTGGTTTTGCCCACGCCCTGCTGGGGGTGGCCGCCCTGGATGTCTTCCCGCGAGGCGCAGTGCTCGGGGAGGCGGCTGCCGCGCCAGGTGTTCTCGGCCGAGACGTTGAAGGCGAACATCGGCGCCCAGGTCGGGATCGTCAACGCCACCACCTGGCCCTTGAGCACCGTCAGCGGGTGGTCGAGGGCAAAGACCGGGGTGCTGCCGAAGTAGGGGTTGAGGACCTCGAGCGGACTTTGCCGGACGAGTTTGTACTGGGGCGGCTTCGAGTCCTCGATCGGGCGGAGGACGCCGATCCTGGCCTGCGAGGGGGCGCCGAGGAAGTCGTTGAAGAAGCCGACCTCGTCGGTGGTCGTTTTCGTTTCCACCGTCGAGGGCTTGGCGAGGGTGATCGACCAGGCGACGATCTTTCCTTCGAAGGGAGCCTCATAGGGACGGGGGACGCCGTCGGCGATCGACTGGAAGCCGGTGACGTGGCCCTCGACCCGGCAGGGGGTGAGCTCTTCGCCATTGACGATTTTGCCCGGGCACGAGGCCGGCGGAGTTTCCGGGGTCTGGCCGAGGACGATGACCCGCAGCGGCGCCGAGTCGGCGTCGCCCGGCGCGGCGACCGCGACCAGGCCCGCCAGCAAGCAGGCAGAGGCGACGAGCGCCCAGAGGCGCCGGAAGGTGGATTTGGTTTCTGCGAACGGCATCGATCAGGCAACACGGGCTCGAGTGCCCAGTTGCGGCGCCAATCTTGGCGCCCGCGCCAGTCGGATGCGCCGTTGCGGGGGCTTTTGCACGATCCCGGCCAAGTGGGCGGGCCCTCCCAGGTAGGGTTCGGGCGCGCCGATGGACCCTGCGACGAGCCAAGACGACTTCATCCCCGCCGGTCTCGCCGCCCTCGGAATCGAGGCCGATGAGATCGAGCTGGCGGTGATCGGCGCCGCCCACCAGCTGTTCTGGCCGCCGATCCTCGAGTTGATCTCGCTCGACACCAGCGCCGTGCCGGTCGAACGCAACCCCGACCTCTCCAAGGCGCCGCCGAGCCGATGAGCGAGCCGCTCGACCTCCCGCTGCGCGAGCAGGCGGCGGCGATCGCCGCCGGCGAGCTCGACGCGGCCGAGCTGCTGGAGGCGACGCTGGCCCGGATCGGGGAGCGCAACCCGGCGCTGAACGCGGTGGTCGAGACCTTTCCGGAGCGGTCGCGGGAGATGTTGGCGGCAGCGCCCCAAGGGCCGCTGCACGGGGTCCCCGTCGTGATCAAGGACGAGTGGCCGCTGCCCTGGCGGGCGCAGCGCTTCGGCGCCGCCGACATGCTCGCCAGCCCCGAGCCGGGCGAGTCCGCCCCCTACCGCGCCCTGCGCGACGCCGGCGCGGTGGTCGTCGGCGTCGGCAACATGCACGAGCTCGGTGCCAGCAGTACCGGCAACATCTCTGTCTACGGCCCCGCTCGCAATCCCTGGAAGACCGACCGCTGCCCTGGCGGCTCTTCCAGCGGACCCGCCTCGGCGGTGGCGGCGCGGCTGGTCGCCGGCGCGGTCGGCGCCGACGGGGTCGGCTCGATCCGCTACCCCGCCGCCTACTGCGGCTTGACCGGATTGAAGCCCACCTTCGGGCGCTCGGCGATGGCCGGCCACCACATGGCCGAGGTGTCGACGACGATCGTCTCCGGCGCCCTCTGCGCCGACGCCGCCGATTGCCGGCTGCTCGATTCGACCCTCTTCGGCAAAGAGCTACAGGCGAGCAAGCCCCCGGCATTGCGGATCGGCGTCATTCGCGGCGAGGTCTCTGAAGACGTGGCGCCGGCCGTGCGCGAGGCCTGCGAGGCGGCGATCGAGGACCTGCGGGTGGCGAGCGGCGGCGAAGTCCGCGAGATCGAGCTGCCGGAACTGGCGGCGGCGACGCTGGCGACGGTCCTGATCGCCAACAGCGAGAGCCTCGGCGGCATCACCCCGGAGCGCCTCAACAACCTCGACCCGGAGCTGAGCCCGCTCGGGCGGGGCCTGCTCAAGTACCGGGTGCTGCTGCCGGCGGTGGCGACGATCAAGGCCGGGCAGCTGCGGACGCTGGCGCGCCACACCCTCGCCAAGGTCTTCGAGCAGGTCGACGTGATCGCCTGGCCGACGGTCCCGGCGGTAGCGCCGCCGCTGGAGGCGCCGGTGGTCGAGCTTCCCTCCGGCACCCTCACCGCCGACGAAGCGAACGTGCGCGGCGGCGCCCTCGCGAACCTGACCGGGATCCCGGCGATCAGCGTCCCGGTCGGCTCCTCCGAGGGGTTGCCGATCGGCCTGCAGCTGCAGGCCGCCTGGGGACGGGACGAGCTGCTGCTCGACGCCGCCGAGGCGCTCGAGCAGGCAAACGGGCGCCAGTGGGTCGAGGCGACCCCGCCGCCCGCCCGCGAGACCCTGGAGGCATAGCGGTGCCGGCGATCGTCGTCGCGGGCCTGGAGCGCGCCTTCGGCGAGTTCCGGGCGGTGCAGGGGATCGACCTCGAGGTCGGCGAGGGCGAGATTTATGGCTTCCTCGGCCCCAACGGCGCCGGCAAGACGACCACGGTGCGGATGCTGACGACGCTGCTGCTGCCGACCGGCGGCAAGGCGAGCGTCGCCGGCCACGATGTCGTCGCCGAGGCGCGGCGGGTGCGGGCAACGATCGGCGTCGCGCTGCAGGAAGCGGCGCTCGATCCGCTGATGACGGGGCGGGAGCTGATCCGACTGCAGGCGACGCTGCAGGGCCTGCCGCCGGCGGCGGGTCGCAAGCGCGCCGACGCCCTGCTCGAACGGGTCGACCTCACCGCCGCCGCGGACCGCCGCGTCGGCGCCTACTCCGGCGGCATGAAGCGCCGGCTCGACCTCGCCGCGGCGCTGGTCCACGAACCGCGGGTGCTCTTCCTCGACGAGCCGACGACCGGTCTCGACCCGGTCAGCCGCAAAACGATCTGGGAGGAGGTGCGGGCGTTAAACGACGACGGCACGACGGTCTTCCTCACCACCCAGTACCTCGAGGAGGCCGATCAGCTCGCCGACAACGTCGGCATCATCGACAGCGGCCGCCTCGTCGCCGAGGGGACGCCGGAGGAGCTCAAGGGTGAAATCGGCAACCCCCACGTCGAGCTGATCGTCGGCGAGGGCGCGGTTGCCGAGGCCGAGCGGGTCTGCGGCGCGCTCGGCCGGCTGCTGCCGCCGAAGGACGGCAAGCGGGTCCTGGTCGAGGTCGAGAACGGCAGCGCCGACATCCCGCGGGTCGTGCTCGCCCTCGACGAGGCCGGAATCGAGGTCGAAGGCCTGGAGCTGGTGCGGCCCACCCTCGACGACGTCTTCGTCGCCAAGACCGGCCACCACCTCGAAGCCGAGGAAGCCGGGGAGGACAGCAGCGAGTGAGCGACCTGGCGAGGACGGCGCGGGTGGTGCGGGCACTGGGCGCGCGCTCGATCCGCCAGACCTTCCGCCGCCCGCAGCTGATCAGCCCGATCGTCGTCTTTCCCACCCTGCTGCTGGCGGTGCAGACGGGAGGCGCCAGCGCCGGCGTCGAACTGCCCGGGTTCCCGCCGGTCCAGAGCTCCCTCCAGTTCATGCTGGCCGGCTCGATGATGCAGTCGATGATGCTGGCCGGCAACAGCGGCGGCATCGCCTTTGCCGTCGACATCGAGATGGGCTTCACCGACCGCCTCTTCGCGGCACCGATCCCGCGCTTCGCGATCGTCCTCGGCCGGCTCGCGGGGACGGCGGCGCTGGGGCTCTTCGCCGCCGTCTGGTTCCTCGCGATCGGCCTCGTCTTCGGAGCTGAGATCGCAGGCGGAATCCCGGGGGCACTGCTGGCGATCGCGCTGGTCACCACCTCGGCCCTCGCGGTCGGCGGAATCGGCGCCGCGATCGCCCTGCGAACTGGGAGCGCCAGCGTCGTCCAGGGCCTCTTCCCGCTCGTCCTCGTCGTCCTCTTCCTCTCCTCCGCCTTCTTCCCACAGGAGCTGATGATCGAGCCGGCGAAGACGATCGCCGAATACAACCCGCTCAGCTTCATCGTCGAAGGGGTGCGCGAGCCGATCATCGCCGGCGTCGACCTCACCCATACCTTGGAGGCGGTTGCGGCGATCGTCGGGATCGTCGCGCTCGGCCTCCTGCTCAGCGCCCGCGCCCTCCGTCACCGACTGCGGGTGGGTTGATGGAAGCCGGAATCACCCCAGGCTGGCGCGCGAACCTGGCGACGATCAGCGCCCTGATGACCCGGGCCAAGAACGAGCTGGTGCGGGTCCCCGGTGCCGCGATCCCCGGAGTCCTGGCGCCGACGATCTTCTTCCTCGGGCTGAACGGCGTCTTCGGCGCACTGACGCAGCTGCAGGGGTTCGAAACCAGCTCGTACGAGAGCTTCATCGTCCCCGTCAGCATGCTGCAGGGAGCCGGCTTCACCGGCGCCGCCGCCGGCGTCAACCTGGCCCGCGATTACGAACAGGGGTGGGTCGACCGCCTCCTCGTCTCCCCCGCCCCCCGCTGGGTCCTGCTGGCCGGCAACGTGCTGGCAGCGAGCGTGCGGGCGCTGGTTCCCGCGACCTTCGTGCTGGCGATCGGCTTCGCGATCGGGGTCAGCTGGCCCGGCCTCGACGGCTTGCTGGTCTGCTACCTGATGGTCATCGCAACGGCCGCGGTCGCCGCCTGCTGGGGATCGATGCTGGCGCTCCATTTCAAGAGCCAGTCGGCCGCCCCGTTGATGCAGGCGGGGATGATGGGGCTGATCCTGTTGACGCCGGCCTACGCGCCGCTGGCGCTGCTGTCGCCCTGGCTCGAGGACGTCGCCAACGTCAATCCGCTGACCGCGGTCCTCGAAGCGGCGCGCCAGGGCTTCGTCGGCTCGGTCACCTGGGCGGACACCTGGCCGGGACTGGTGGCGCTGGCCGGGCTGCTGGTGGTGCTGGGGGCGCTGGCGCTGCGGGAGATGCGCCGCACGAATGTCTGAACGGGAGACCGTCCTCACCGAGACCGAGCGGGTGCTGCGGCAGAACTGGGTCGTCGGCCGCCGCGGCGAGGTCGACTTCAGCTACACCGAGCCGAGCCCCGGTCGCTACCCCTGGCAGTGGTACTGGGACTCCTGCTTCGCGGCGATCGTCTGGCGCCGCTTCGAGCCGGCGCGGGCGCGGGCGGAGCTGGAGAGCCTGCTGGCGCTGCAGCGGCCGGATGGGTTCGTCGGCCACACGATCTTCTGGCGCAGCCACGTGCGCGGGGCACGGCTGCTGTTCTACAACGTCGCCAACCGCAGGACCGAGCAGACCGAGTCGATCCAGCCGCCGCTGCTCGCCTGGGCCTGGCGGATCGCCGTCGGCGACCCCAACGAGGAGCCGCGGATCGCGAAGCAGATCGAGTGGCTGCGGGCCAACCGCGACCTCGAGGGCGATGGGCTGCTCTGGATCGTCCAACCGGACGAGTCCGGCCTCGACGCCTCGCCGAAGTTCGAAGAGGTCTGGGGATGGCGCGCCAACGGCCGGATCGGCTTCCCCCTGCTCGTCCATCGCAACCGCAAGCTCGGCTGGAACGCGCGGCGGATCCGCGACGCGGGCCATCCGGTCCTCTGCGAGACGCTCGTCAACACGCTCTGGTCGCTGTCGCTGCAGGCGATCGGGCAGCCCTCGGCGACCCCTGCGCTGGTCGAGCGGCTCTGGGACGAGCGGCGCGGTCTCTTCATCGACGAGGCGCAGCCGGGTGGCGTGCGCTCGCAGACCGTGACCTGGTCCTCGCTGGCGCCGCTGGCGCTTCCCGACCTGCCGGAGGCGATCGGCCGGCGGCTGGTCGAGGAGCACCTGCTGAACGAGAGCGAGTTCCTGACCGCGGTGGCGCCGCCTTCGGTGGCGGTCGGCGAGCGCGGCTACGAACCGGACGGCGGCCACGGCCCGATCCGCCGCTACTGGCGCGGGCCGACCTGGATCAACTCGGCCTGGCTGGTCTGGCTCGGCCTGCGCCGGCTCGGCTACGAGGTGGAGGCGGAGCGGCTGGCAAACGGCGTCATCGGCGCCGTCGCCCGCGAAGGCCTGCGTGAGTACTACGACCCGAGGAACGGCAAGGGACTGGGAGCGAAGGACTTTGCCTGGTCAGCACTCGTAGCGGAGATGGCGGACCCGCCGCCGGCGGACTATTTGTACCTGTAGGTAATGCGCCCACGATCCAAGTCGTAGGGCGAAAGCTCGATCTTGACGCGGTCGCCGGGGAGGATGCGGATGTAGTGGCGGCGCATCTTTCCGGAGATGTGGCCGAGCACGTCGTGGCCGTTGTCCAGTTTGACCCGGAACATCGTGTTGGGGAGAGCCTCGGTGATCTCCCCCTCCATTTCGATCTTTTCCTCTTTGGCCATGCGGGGCGGAGCGTATCTAACGGCGCAGGTGTTGGAGGGCACCCGTGCGGTCAGTCACTTCCCCTGCATATTGCGCGGCCTCCAGCTCGGCGAGTGCGGAGCCGAGCTCGGGCCCCGGCTCGATGCCGAGCTCGGCGGCGATCTCGTCGCCGCGGAGCAGCGGCTGCGGCGGGCCGTCGCGTCGCCAGTCGAGCGCCGCGGCGATCATCCCGCGGGCCAGCTGCAGGTGGGCGGCGACCATCTCCGGGGCCGCGATCGGACCGGCGCCGCGGGCAGAGAGGCGGTCGGCGACGGTGAGCAGGGTGACGTCCACCGCAACCGGTTCGGTCGCGCGGAGGTAGGCGTGGACACGCCGCGGCGACAGCGGCATCTCCGGGATCAGGAAGCCAAGCCGGAGGTGGTGCAGCGTCAGTCCCTGCAGGTACTGGGTGAGGCGGCGGCTGGCGCGGAGGCGCTTGCAGATGCCGGCGACCACCTCCGCTCCCACCTGATCGTGGCCCTTGAAGCCGACGAAGCCGTTGAACTCAGCTTTCGTCGCCGGCTTGGCGATGTCGTGGAAGAGGGCACCGAAGCGCAGCGCGGTGCGGCGGCTGATCTCGTCGGCGAGCGGCTCGTCGAGCAGCGCCTCGACCTCGGTCGCGCGCTCGCCGGCGAAGCGCTCGAGGTCGGCCTCGACTTCGAGCGTGTGCTCGAGCACGGCGATCGTGTGGTCGTAGACGTCGAGGTGGTGATTGGGGCCCTGCTCGACCCCGCGCAGGGTCTCGACCTCGGGGAGGACGACGGCGGTGACCCCAAGCTCGCCCAGCAGCTCGAGCCCACGCAGGGGGTCGGGGCCGCCCATCAACTGCCGCAGCTCGGCCAGCTGCCGCTCCCCCGCCGGCTCGGCGGCGTGCTCGGCGGCGCTGCGGGCGAGGGCGACGGTGCGCTCCTCGATCTCGAGGTCAAGCTCGGCAGCGAGCCGCGGCGCGCGCAGCAGGCGTAGCGGGTCGGCGAGGAAGCTCTGCTCGCCGACGGCCCGCAGGCGCTTCTCGGCCAGATCGACGAGGCCGGCGTAGGGATCGATCGGCTCGCCACCGGCGAGGGGGACCGCGACGGCGCCGATCGTGAAGTCGCGCTCGGCCAGGTCAGCCTCGATCGTCTCGCCGCGCAGGGCGGTGACGTCGATCTGCCAGCCGTGGCGCTTGGCCATCACCCGCCAGGTGCCGAACTCGGCGGAGAGCTCGAAGGCGTGCTCGTCCAGCGCGGACGCGATCTCCTTGGCAACTGCTCCTGGATCACCGGCGACAGCCAGATCGAGATCGACTACCTCCCGGCCGAGGACGGCATCGCGAACCGCGCCGCCCACGACCCAGACCCTCCCGGGGTCGTCCAGGGCATCACGGACCGCGGCGACGATCGGCGGGTTCAAGCCGGCCGCCGCGGCACCCGCGGCGAGATCGCGCAGGTCACCTCGTAGTTGATCGTCTCCAAGCGCGCGGCCATCTCCTCGGCGAGGATCGTCTCCTCTCCCTGGCTGCCGATCAAAACCGCTTCATCACCGGGCTCGACCTCGGTCTCTGGGCCGAGGTCGATCGTGATGTTGTCCATCGAGACGGTGCCGACGAGCGGATGGCGCCGGCCGCGGACGAGGACGTCGGCGTTGTTGGTGAGGGCGCGGCGGACGCCGTCGCCGTAGCCGAGCGGGATCACCCCGACCCAGGTGTCGACCTCGGCCCGCCATTTGCGGCCATAGCCGGCGCTGGCGCCGGCAGGGAAGCGCTTGACGTCGGCGACGCGCGAGCGCAGCGACATGGCCGGGCGCAGGCCCTGCTCGGCCGGATCGCGCTGGAACGGGTCGAGGCCGTAGATGGCGACCCCGCAGCGGGCCATGTCGAAGTGGGAGCGGCGCTCGCGGAGGACAGCGGCGCTGTTGGCGGCGTGGGCGATGACGTTCGGGTGCTCGGACTTGACCGTCGCGACGAGCTCCTCGAAGCGGCCGAGCTGCTCCTCGAAGAAGTCCGAGTCCAGTTCATCGGCGGTGGCGAAGTGGGTCCAGATGCCAGCGAGCTCGAGGTCAGGGTCCTCGGCGCAGGCTCGAACCAGATCGAGCACCTCGCCCACGTCGCGATTCCCGAGCCGGCCCATGCCGCTGTCGTACTTGACGTGGAGGCGGGCGCGGTGCCCGTGGGCGCGAGCGCGGTCGGCGACCAGGCGCCGAAAGTCCTCCCGCCAGACCGCCAGCTCCGAGCCGGCGGAGATGACGGCATCCACCTCCTCGGGCGCGAGCGCCCCCATCGTCAGCAGCGGCACCTGCTGAAAGCGACGCCCGATCTGCTCGGCCTCGCCGGCGGTGGCGACCGCGAGCCGGGTCGCCCCTCCGGCCAGAGCCGCCTCCGCGCAGCCATCGGCGCCGTGGCCGTAGCCGTCGGCCTTGACGACGGCGCAGAGCTCGGCTCCCTCCGAGAGCTCGGCGGCGAGCCGCGCGCAGTTGGCGCGGACCGCGTCGAAGTCGATTCGGGCGAGCGCCCGCTCCATGGCTACTCGGGGTCGGCGACCAGGGCGGCGAGCGCGTCGGCCCTGGTGACCATGCCGGCGAGGTAGCCGTCGGCGTCGACCACCGGCAGGTGGTTGTGGTGGCCGTCGGCGATCTTCTTCGCCACCCGGTCGGCTGCCTCGTAGTCGTGGGCGACGATCGGGTCCGCCGTCATCAGCTCCGAGACCTGGGTCGCAAAGGCTTTCTCGAGCCGGTCCTCGAACCCCTTCATCGAGCCGACGAAGACGATGCCGCCCATGATGTTGAGGTAGTGGGGCAGGTGGAGGTCGGACTCCTCCTCGCTGATGATGAGGTCGGACTCGCTGACGATGCCGACGACCTTGTTGCCGCTGTCGACCACCGGGATCGCTCCAAGATCGCTCTTCGCGAGCAGGTCGATCGCGGTGCGAGCGTCGTCGTCGGGGGTGACGGTGGGGACGTCGCGGGCCATGATCTCTCCGGCGGTCTTCATGGCGGCGAGGTTATTCGACCGGCCCGTCGGGGCGTATCCCGGCGGCGATCGAGTCGACGACGTCGGTGGCGATCACCGACTCGGCGGCGCCGATCCGGGCGGCCGCAGCGAGACCGGCGCGGGCGTGACCGACAACGGCGGCGCAGACAGCGGCGAAGGGGTCGTCGAAGCGGGCGAGGAAGGCGGCGGTCATCCCCGAGAGGACGTCGCCGCTGCCGGCGGTGGCGAGCGCCGGGGCCGAGACGGCGTTGACCGCGGTGCGGGTGCCGTCGGTGACGATCGTGTCGTCGCCCTTGAGGACGACGATGGCGCCGGCGGCAGCCGCCGCCTCGCGAGCCGAGGCCAGCCGATGGGCGTCGATCTCCTCCGAGTCGCGCTCGAGCAGCCGGCCCAGCTCCCCGGCGTGCGGGGTAAGAACGGTTGGGTGCTCCCGCGAGGCGAGGTCCCCCAAGCGGCCGGCAAAGGCGTTGAGCCCATCTGCGTCGAGCACCAGCGGGGCTTCGATCTTCCCCACCACCTCGCGCGCCATCTCAAAGGAGCCTGGGTCCTTGCCCAGCCCCGGCCCGACGATCCCCGCCGCGGCCCGCTCGAAGGTACGCAGCACAGCCTTTTCCGACGCCGGCACGAGGCAGCCGTCACCCCCAGGGCAAGCGACCGACATCACCTCCGGCTGGGCGAGCTCGAAGACGAGGTTGAGGTCAGCGGGGACAGCGACAGTCGCGTAGCCAGCGCCTGCTCGAATCGCCGCCAGCGACGCCAGCCGCACAGCCCCCGTCAGCCCCCGCGAGCCACCGGCGATGGCGACCTGGCCGGAGCTGAACTTGGTCGAGTTGGGTCCGCGGCGCGGAGCGAGCGCGAGGATCGCAGGGTCGATCTCGCCGGCAACCACCCCCCCCGAGGCCCCATCCGGAATCCCGATCGGAACGATGCGCAGCTCCCCCGTGTGCCACTTCCCCGGCGCGACCCGCTGCCCAATCTTGGCGGCGTGGAAGCTGACGGTGACGTCGGCCTGAACCGCCTCCCCCTCCACCTCGCCGGTCGAGGCATCGACCCCGGAGGCGATGTCGCAAGTAACCACTGGCGCCCCACAGTCGTTGATCGCCCGAATCGCAGCCGCGGCGGGCTCCCGCGGCGCGCCTTCGAACCCCGTACCGAAGATCGCATCGATTACGGCGCCAGCACCAGCCAGCCGAGCAGCGATGTCCCCCTCGATCAACTCGCCGCCAACGCGCTCGTAATTCGCCGCCGCATCCCCCCGCAGCTCCTCCCCCGGCCATAGCTGCAACACATCCACCTCGAACCCCATCCCCCGCAGCAACCGCGCCGCAACGAACCCGTCCCCCCCGTTGTTCCCCTTCCCGCAAACAACCCGCACCGGCCCCTGCGGAGCCAAC
>DASTYZ010000100.1:0-8276 GCA_035764545.1 Solirubrobacterales bacterium
CGAGGATCTCGCGGAGCTCATCGACGAGCTGAAGACGGTGAACCCCGACCTGCGCGTGTCAGTGAAGGTGCCGGTCGTCCCGAACGTTGGCACGATCGGCCTCGGGATCGCCAAGGCTGGAGCCGACATCATCACCCTGTCGGGATTCGAGGGGGGCACCGGCGCCGCGCGTCAGCACGCGCTGCGCCACGTCGGCCTGCCGAGCGACATCGGCACCCGCGCCGTGCACAGGGCGCTGATGGAGGCCGGGCTGCGCAACCGGGTCGAGATTTGGGCCGACGGCGGCTACCGGACCGGCCACGACATCGTCAAATTGCACTGCCTCGGCGCCAACCGCGTCGGCTTCGGCACCCTGGCGATGGTCAGCCTCGGCTGCACGATCTGCCGCGGTTGCCAGCTCGACACCTGCCACGTCGGCATCGCGACCCAGATCGAGACGCCGGAGGAAGCGCAAGCCCACGGGCTGAAGAAGTTCACCCCGCAGGAGGTCGACCGCGCCGCCGAGAGCTGCGCCCGCTTCTTCTCCTCGATGGGGGAGGAGGTCAAGCAGGTCGTCGCCTCGCTCGGCTACGAGCGCGCCCAGGACCTGGTCGGCCGCTACGACCTGCTCGAGCAGGCGGCGATGAAGGACAAGATCGACCTGACGCCGCTGATCGAACCGCTGGAGGAGCACCTCGACCTCGAACCGCTCGACCTGCCGGTCGCCGAGGAGGTCGAGGCACGCGCCGAAGCCGGCCTGGTGATGGCGCGGCCGATCCGGATGGAGGCGAAGGAGGCTTCGAGCCAGATCGCCGCGCTGGCGCCGGAAGTCTGCGGCGGCGGCGGTAATGGCCCGGTCCGCAGCCAGTTCCCGCGGGCGACCGACGCCAACGACCGCGTGCTCGGGACCGAGCTGGCGGGAGCGCTGGCGCGCTGGCGGATCTTCGACGGCGGCCCGGCGGGCAGCGAAGACGACGCGCTCGCGAGCCTCGAGTTCAACGGCGGCTCGGTCGCCGGCCAGGGCCTCGGCGCCTTCAACTCCTACGGGGTCGACATCCGCATCGAGGGCGGTGCCCAGGACGGCGTCGGCAAGACGATGCTGGGCGGCTCGATCTCGATCCTCAAGGGCAAGGGAGCCAAGGGCAAGCGCCTCAACGGCTCGGTCGGCAAGTCCTTCGCCTACGGCGCCCAGCGCGGCAAGCTCCACGTTCAGGGGAGCGCCGACTCGCGCTTCTGCATCCGCCTCTCCGGCGCCGACGTGGTGCTGGCGGGCGAGCCGGAGGGCCCGATCGACGACAGCCGCGGCGCCCTCGCCGACCGCGCCAACGCCAAGGGCTTCGCCTTCGAGTACATGACCAGCGGCCGCGCCGTAGTCCTCGGCGACATCGGCCCCTGGGCCTGCGCCGGCATGACCGGCGGCCGCGTCTACGTCCGCCAGAACGCCTTCGGCATCGACCGAGCAGCAATCGAACGCCGCCTCGGCAAAGGCGCCAAAGTCGAACTCAAGGACCTAGACAACGAGGCCCTCTTCGACCTAGACGACCTCCTAGGCGGCTATGCGAAGGAGCTCGAAGCCACCGACCAGAGCGACGAGGCCAAGCGAGTCCTCGACCTGGCCGCCGACGCAACGAGCAACTTCCTGATGATCGTCCCGCTCAAGGTCCAGGCAGACCCGAGCATCTCGACCGAGTGATCTACTAGATCGGGAGCTCCCGATCTAGACGGTTTGGCTGTTCTGCGGATCCGAATGGGTGTCACAGTGATAACCCCCTCGGGCTGTCTGCCTCGGCCGGTCTGCCACTCTTAATTCATGGACCTGAAGGAGGAGAGATTTCTGTTTCAGCTGCCCTATGACGCCAGGTTAGGGCCATATTTCGCAAATCACGGAAAAGATGTTGTGGACCTTCCTCGTGAGGAAGACTGGAAGGATTTCGATCTACAGGCATGGTTAGGGCTAGATAGTCCGCCCGTGGAAGGGACGATGCGGAGTACGACCCTTAAGTTCTCTTCCGCCTCGCGTCGTTATGACCCGATGTACTTTGTGGAGCGGTCCTTCCCTGGCTTTTTCGAGGTCAGCCGCGCGATGATTCATCCAAGACGGAGATGGCTGTACAGCCGCCCCATGCGCTGGTTGAGGGGCAAAGCATCCCGATCAGGACCGTCCGAACGCCTAACGGTGGTGGAGGCAGTTCGAATCGACGAGAAACCTGAGGAGTTGACTCAGGATTGGCGATTCGACCAAATGAAAATCGCGCTAGATCGGCTAAACACCTTTTTACTCGCGGCTGCTTCTGTGCACGGTGATCCTGAGTTGGCTCCAGTTGCACCTCAGGACCTACCCCCATTGGTTTTCGGGATGGGGTGGGACCTCCCACGGGACTCAGATGAAATTCCAAAAATAGATCTTTGGACCTATCTGATTCATGAGCGATTTCCTGGACGACCAAGATTGCCTCTTACTCGCGCTGAGGCTGATTTGGTCATGTGGATGACTGTCGAACATGAGCACCCCCTTGTTCGGCCGAGCCACCTCTTTCTAAGTGCAGAGCAGGCCCTGCATCGGGGTCGGCTAACGCAAGCGATTGTTGACTCAGGGACGGCAGTGGAGATGCTGGTTTCGGCGGCCATCCGTTTGGTTGGTCCTGAAAAGGGATATAGCGTCGCAAAGGTTCAGTCTGTGCTGGAAGCGCCCTTTGCCTCCCGTGTAAAAGATCACTTCGCCCGCTTCTTGGAATATTCGTCAACGCCTGCCCAGGCCGAAGATGCCCTTGGGGAATGGTGGCAACACGGCTACCTCGTGCGCAACGCTGTAGTGCACGAAGGGCGGCGTGCCACTGAGGACGAAGCAAGTGCGGCTATCGGTAGCGCTATGCAACTTCAACGCGACTTCACGGAAAGACTTCGGGCTGAGGGTCTCGGTGGCAAGCTGCCGGGTGTGCCTCAGAACGTCAAAGAAGCAGCGGATGCGGCACGTAAATCTGCCGGGGCTCTCGATTTGTGAATAGACGACCAGCTAGAGCTGATCCGTAGAAGCTCCCTCCAGCCGGTCCGCGATACCCCGTACCTCCTGCAGCAGCCCGTCGAGCATGCGCTCGGTGTCGGAGTGGATGCGCCATTCGGCTAGGCGGCGCTCGGCGTCGATGCCTTCCATGCGTTTTTCGAGGGCCTCGGTGCGGTCCTCGAGGCGGCCGACGCGGCGGTCGGTGCGCTTTTGGGATTTGCGGATGCGGGTTTTGACGTAGCGGCGGAGATCCTCTTGGATCGTGTCCAGCTCGCGGCGGATGTCGCTGTTGAGAGGCGCCTGCTGCTCGTCGAGCATCTGCTCGACGCCGCGGCGGACGCGCTCGATCTCGGCGTGGAGCTCGGCGCGGGCGCGCTCGGCGGAGGCGGAGATCGCCTCCTCGCCTGAGGGGCGGTCGGGGTCGTCGGGAGGCATGGTGCTCACCGCCGCATCGTAGGAGCGGGGGTGGCCGGAAAAGGGGGGACGACGCCGAGACCGCAAAATTCCTTCTTGAGGAAGGGTTTTTGCGGTCTCGCGGTTTTGGTGCTCAGACTTGGAGCAGGTAGAGGCGGTAGCGGCCGATCGTCAGCTCGTCGCCGGGGTAGAGCTCGGTGACGTCGACTTTTTTACCGTTGACGAGGATGCCGTTGAGGCTGCGGTCGTCGAGGAGGCGTGGGGACCGGCCTGGTTCGATCGCGATCATCGCGTGGCGGCGGGAGATGCTGGGATCGTCGAGGCAGACCTCGGCGGTGGGGCAGCGGCCGATCCGGGACCAGCCTTCCTCGAGGGGGAAGGCCTTGACCTCGCCGCGCTCGCGGGCGACCAGGTGGAATCCCGCCCGTGTCAGCTGCGCGCGCGCCGCGTCCAGCCAGTCGGGCGGCTGCTGCTCGCCGCCCAGGGCGAATTCGACCGTCGGCGAGCCGTGCTCCTGGCGGTCGGAAAAGATCGAGTCGCGGCGGAAGCGGGAGGCGCCGCAGCGGGGGCAGCCCGGCAGCGCCTCGGTCTCGCGCAGGGTGAGCTGGGTGCCGCAGACGAGGCAGAAGTAAGTGCCCTCTCCGGGCACCGAGCCGGTGGCATAGGCCTCGCCGGCTGAGCTGGTGCCGGCGGTGTCAAATATGGGAAACCTCTCCTTCCTAAACTGGTCGCAATCGATACTACCCCGGCCTCTGATCCCTGTCACTCAAATTGATTGAGCCGGTCACCCGGGGCGGGGAGACATAGAATCCCGCGCTCCGATGGGTCCGATCAGCGCCGAAATCGAAATCGACGTCTCCCGCGAGCGCGCCTTCGCCCTGCTCGCCGATCTTGCCGCCCGACCCTCTTTTACCGACCACTTCCTCACCGGCTTCCACCTCACCCGCATCGACTCGGCGGGGGTCGGAGCCGGAGCCCGCTTCCGTGCCGAAGGCCCCCTGCGCAGCGTCTGGATGGACACCTGCATCGTTTCGCTGGAGGAGCCCTTCCGGATCGTCGAGGAGGGCAGGGGAGGCCGCGCCAACCGGATTCGCAACCACACGGTCTGGGAGCTGCGGGAGGCCCCCGGAGGCCTGACCGTGGTGCGGGTCTCCCACTGGACCGAGCCCCGGCCGGGCGACCGCCTCCTGGAGCTGCTTAGCGCTGGATCCCACTGGCAGGCGCGCGGCTGGCGACGGGCGCTGCGCCGCCTCCGCGACGAGCTCGAGTCCGATCAGGCCGTGCCCAAGCGGATCGCCGTCGCCGGCGGCAACCGCTACGCGACGGGCATCCCCTAGCTCGATATAGACTCCCGCCGCGATGTCCCCGCACCGCCGCCCAATGCTGTCGCTGCTCGCGCTCCTGGCGCTGCTCCTGCTCGCCGTCGGCGTCTCCGCCTGCGGTTACGAGAATCACTCGAAGGAGGTCAAAGAGGGCGAGTCGGTCGAGCTTGGCGAGCTCAAGTACAACGTCACCTTCTCCCGCTACCTCAACGTCAACGACAACGAGGACGCGGCCTACCTGGTCGGCCAGCCGGAAGCGCCGAAAGGCGAAAGCTACTTCGGCGTCTTCTTCGAGGTCCAGAACGAAAGCGACAAGCCGCAGGTGCTGCCCTCGACGCTGACGATCACCGACATCGACGAGAACGAGTTCGAGGTGATGGAGAGCGAAAGCGTCTTCGCCCTCCCGTTCAACGGCACGGTTGAAGCCGAAGAACAGATTCCGCAGCTCGACACTCCGGCCCAGCTGGGTGCGATCGAGGGCTCGCTGGCGGTCTTCCTGCTGCCCGAATCAGCGTCCGAGAACCGGCCGCTCACCCTCCACATCCCCGGTGCCGAGGGTGAAGAGGGCGCAGAAGTAATCCTCGACCTCTAGGTCCGCCGGTTTCTCAGAGCCCGGCCGAGAGGACTTCGGAGGCGATCGGGGCGGCTACTTCGCCGCCCGCGGCTTCGGCTTCGATCAGCATCACCCCGACCGCGAGCCGCGGCTTTTCGGCCGGGGCGAAGGCGGTGAACCAGGCGTCCTTGATCTGGACCGGGTTGTCGGAGTCCTCTTCGCCCGGCTTCGGCCCGAGCTCGGCGGTGCCGGTCTTGCCGGCGACCTGGGCCTCGGGGATCGCGCCCGCGGTCCCCGTTCCTTCGACGACGACGCCGACCATCAGTTCGGTCAGTTCCTTTGCCGTCTGCTCGGACATCACCCGCACCGGCTCGGCGTCGGGCCGCAGCTTCTTGTTGGCGACGATCGAGTTCGGCAGCCGGACGCCGTCGTTGGCGACGGTCTGCGCCACGCTCGCCATCTCCAGCGGCGTCGCCAGCACTTCCCCCTGGCCAATTGCCGAGACGCCAAGGTCGATTTCTTCGCCGATCTCGGTCGGGATCGTCGATTCTTCGGGATCGACTTCGCGCACGATCTGCGGCGCGTAGAGGGTCGGCGGCGAGTTGAAGCCGAAGGCTTCGGCCGTTTCGACCAGCTTGTCGTTGCCGACCTCCGGACCGAGCGGAGCGAAGACCGCGTTGCAGGACTCGGCGAAGGATTCGCGGAAGGTGCCGCCGCAGTACTCGCCGTTGGCGTTGTTGAGGAAGCGGCCGCCGACGTTGATCCCGTTGCTGATTTCGAACTCGTCGTCGAGGCTGACCGCGCCCGCTTCCAGCGCCGCGGTCGTGGTCACGACCTTGAAGGTCGAGCCGGGCGGCTGCGGGGCGGAGAAGGCCTGGCCGGCCAGCGCCCGCACGTCGCCCTTACGGGCGTCCAGCACGGTGACGCCGCCGGAGCGGCCCGCCAGGGCCGAGACCGCGGCCTCCTGCAGGTCCGGGTCGATCGTCGTCTTCACCGGTGCCCCCGGCTGCGGCTTTGACTTCGCCAGGGTGCGGACCGAGGAGCCGTCTTCGGCGACCGCCAGCAGCGAGCCGCCCGGCTTGCCGGCGAGGCGGGTGTTGAAGGCGCGCTCGAGGCCGCTGATCCCGACCGGCGTTTCCGGCGGGAACCCGTGCCGGGAGAGCGCCGCCAGGTCCTCTTCAGGGGCTTCGCCGACTTCGCCGGTGACGTCGATCGCGGCGCTGCCGATCGGGTGTTCGCGTTCTTCGGCCGGCCCTTCCGCCAGCGCGGTGCCGTCGCGGGCGAGAATCGGGGCGCGTTCGGCGAGCTCGACGTCGGCGGCCAGTTCCTCGCCCGCGCGCAGCCCCGGGAAGGCGAGGCTGGTGTTCCATTCGATCCCGCCGTCGGCGTAGGGGACCTCAACCTCGCCCTCGACTTCGCCGAAGGCGACGGTCGCGACCGCGACGTCGACCGGCACGACCTTGCCGGCGCTGCCGTCCTCGGCGTCCCCGGCCGAGCCGACGTCGAACCCGCGCGCCGTCGCCACCTCCTGGGCGTCGCGGTAGGCGGCTTCGAATTCCTCACGGCTGACCCGCGCCCGCGAGGCTTCGTTTAGCTCCGCGTACATCGCTTTGAAGTTCTTCGCCTCCCAGGCCTTGGCGAAGCTCTCGGCCGCTTCCTTCTCAGGCGAGCCCGAGGAGCCGGCGGTGACGCCGACGATGAAGGCGACCAGCGCGACGAGCGCCAGGGGGAGGGTGCGCGTGAGGAGGCGGCGGCGGCGCTCCGCCTCGGTGGGGATAGAACTCACCGGCGAAAGGTAAAGGAGGGCCTGGCGGCATGCTTCTATTCACCGGGTGACTGTGTTGGATTGGGCGATTCTGGCCTTCACCTTCGCGCTGGCATTGTGGGGCTACCGCCAGGGCCTGATCGTCGGCGCCCTCACCCTCGTCGGCTTCGGTGTCGGCGCCTTTGCCGGCAGCAGGGTGGCGCCGCTGCTGCTGACCAAGGGCTCGCACTCGCCCTACGCGCCGCTCTGCGCCGCCCTCGGGGCGCTGCTGGTGGGAGCGCTGATGGCGGTGACGGTGGAGAGCTTCGCCCTCGGCTTGCGGGAAAAGATCGTCCGCCGGCCCTTCATGCAGACCGCCGACGGCGCCGGGGGCGCCGCCCTGATCGCCTCGGTCGCGCTCGGGCTCGCCTGGGTCTTCGGCGCCGTCCTCCTGCACGCGCCCTCGACCGCGCAGCTGCGCGCCGACATCCAGGAGTCGCTGATCCTCCGCAGCCTCAACGACGTGCTGCCGCCGAGCGGGCCGCTGCTGAACGCGCTCGACCGCGTCGATCCGGCCCCGACCGTGCTCGGCCCGGCGGCGCCGGTGGCGCGGCCGAACGCGCAGATTGCCTCCGATCCGGACGTCCTCCGCGCCGGCGACTCGGTCGTCCGCGTCCTCAGCACCGCCTGCGGTCTCGGGATCGAGGGCTCCGGGTGGGCGGTCGAGCCCGGGGTGATCGTCACCAACGCCCACGTCGTCGCCGGTGCCGACGACACCACCGTCACCACCCAGGACGGAGCCGAACTCGACGCGACGCCGATCTACTACCAGCCGCGCCAGGACCTGGCGCTGCTGCGGGTGGGCTCGGCGCTGCCGGGGCTGCCGATCAACTCCGAGCGGAAGGTGGGGGAGGACGCGGCGGTGCTCGGCTTCCCCGAAAACGGGCCTTACGCGCTGGCGCCGGCGCGGATCGGCGAGACCAGGGCGACGATCAGCGAGGACTCCTACGGCAACGGCCCGATCGAGCGGACGATCACCGCCCTCAGCGGCACCGTGCGCAGTGGCAACTCAGGCGGGCCGTTGGTCGACCCGCAGGGGAATGTGGTCGGGACGGTCTTCGCCGCGACGACCAGTGGCCCCGGCGGTGGCTTTGCGATCCCGGCTGAGCAGGTGCGGGAGGCTTTGGGCAAGACCCAAGAAGCGGTCGACACCGGGCCCTGTACGGGTTAGGTGGGGCGGGGTCGGGGGGTCCATCTCCAGAC
>DASTYZ010000101.1:0-37715 GCA_035764545.1 Solirubrobacterales bacterium
GTGCCGAAGCCGACCCGGTTGGCGCCGAGGCAGTGGAGCTTGACGATGTCGTGGCCGGTCCGGTAGCCGCCGTCGGCCCAGATCTCGACCCGGTTGCGCAACCCGGCCTCCATCAGCGCCCGGTGCACGGCGCGGGTGCCGATGTCGCTCGGCAGCCCGACGTGGCGCAGCGCGTGCTGGCGCGCGGCGCCGGTCCCGCCCTCGAAGCCCGAGAGGGTGATGATGTCGGCGCCGGCCTTGGCGATCCCGAGCCCGATCGTGCCGATGTTCGGCACCACCGGCACCTTGACCGAGACCCGCACGTCCGGGTTGACGGTCTTCAGCTCGTCGATCAGCTCGGCCAGGTCCTCGATCGAGTAGAGGTCGTGGTTGTTGGAGGGCGAGATCAGGTCGGTGCCCGGTGCGGCGTTACGCGCGGCGGCGACCTTCTCGGAGACCTTCTTGCCGGGCAGGTGGCCGCCCTCGCCGGGCTTGGCGCCCTGGCCGATCTTGATCTCGGCGACGTAGGAGCTGTTCAGCATTTCGGCCGAGACCCCGAACCGCCCCGAGGCGACCTGCTGGCCGCGCCAGTTGCGGTACTGGCCGTACATGTCTTTGATCTCGCCACCCTCGCCGTTCATGCAGAGGATGTTGGTCGCCTTCGCCGCCTCGGCGTAAGCGCGGAAGGCCGGCTCCGACTGCGAGCCGAAGCTCATCGAGGAGATCACGATCGGGTAGTCGTGGTGGCCGACGCCAGCATCCACCGTGCTCGGGTCGACCGGGTCGCGGTCACCCTTCAGGGCCATGATGTGGCGCATCGAGATCGGGCTCTGCTTCTCCAGCTCGCGGACTTTCTCCGAGTACTCCTCGTAGGTGCCGGTCCCGTTCGCGGTCGCGATCGCCGCCTTGTAGACCTTCGGGTAGAAGCGGAACGTCTTCGCCGGTTTCGCCGCCGCGTCGTCGCCCGAGAGGGCGTGGGCGCGGGCGTTGGTGCTCTCGTCGAGCTCGGCGAAGCCGGTCCCCGCCCTCTCCGAGGCGGCGTAGTGCTCGGTCTGGAAGATCTCCGCCAGCTCCGGCTTGATCCCGATCGAGCTGAACTGGCGCGCGTAGCCGCGGACCTCGTGGATGCCGATCGTCGAGATCACTTTCTCGATCCCTTTGCGCAGCGCCGCGCAGAGGTTGGAGACGTCGGACTCATAGTCCTCGACGCAGATCACCTCGACCATCGTGTACGGGCAGACGCCGTTGGCGCCGAGCCCGAGGGCAAGCATCACGTCGTGGACGTTGCGGATCGCCGCCGAGCGCAGGACGAGGCCGCAGCGCCGGCGCAGGTTGACTTCGCCGGGCTCGACTTTGAAGCTCTTCAGCGCCTGGTCGACGGCGGAGGTCGCCAGGTGCGGGTCGAGGTAGCGACGCTCGGCGTCGTAGACGGTGCGGTCGGTGAGGACCAGCAGCTCGCAGCCGTTGCGAACCTTCTTCACCGCCTCCTGCTTGATCCGCTCGATCGCGCCCTTGGTCGTCTCCGACTCCAGCAGGGAGATGTCGACGGCGGCGTTGCGGCCGGCGAACTCCTCCCAGAGGTCCTCGAGCAGGTAAGTGTCATGGTCGCGGGCGATCTGGCGATAGGCCTTGTCCGCCAGCGGTGCCAGGCCGTGATGGCCGCCGAGGATCACCGGGAACCCGGTTTCGACGGTGCCGGTGTCCTCGCCGGCATTGTCCGGCGAGGGGCGGCGACCGAAGAGGGAGCGGGTCGAGAAGTGCTCGAGCTCTCGTTCGCGGTCGAGCGCCGGGTTGGTGACGACGGCGACCGTCTCCTTGAAGTAGTCGGCGAGGTTCTGCCGCTCGGGCGAGAGCGCCGCCAGCGGCCCGTCGTAGCCGAGCGAGCCGACCGGCTCGGCCCCGTTGGAGGCCATCTGCTGGACCAGTTTGACGTCGTCGCGCTGCCAGCCGAAGCCGGCGAGGACGCGGTCGGAGACCTTGACCGGCTCCTCAGGGCCGGCGTCGGAGTAGCCGGGGACGTCCTGGCCCTCGAGCGGGCCGCCGGTCTCCAGGGCGCGGTCATAGCCGGCGACGGCCTCGGCGCCGTTCCGCGCCAGCCAGCGGTCGCGGACGATCCGCAGCATCTCGTCGTGCGGGTGGAGGGTCGAGCTGCGAGCGCCGCGGTCGATCACGACCAGCGCTTTCTCGCCCGGGGCCAGTGGCTTCGGCTCCGAGCACATCCTTTCGACCGAGACGACGCCCGGCTCGGAGCTGAAGACGAAGTCGTCTTCGGTCTCGACCTGCCAGAGGGGGCGCAGCCCCATCGCGTCGGCGGAGAAGACGCACTCGTCGGCCTGGCGGGCGATCAGCGCCACCGGCCCCTGGGCGAACGGCCCCATCGTCTGGTGCAGGTAGAGGTAGAAGGCGTGGAGGTCCTCGGGCAGGCCGCGAATCTCGTTGACGATCGGCGGCACCACCATCTCCATCGCCTCGGCGAGGCTGAAGCCCTCGCGGCTGACGAGGGTGTCGATCGTCCGGTTCAGGTCCTGGGAGTCCGAGGAGCCAGGCTGGATCGGCACCGCCAGCATCTTCGCCTCCTGGCGCAGCTGCTGGATCGTGTTGATCTCGCCGTTGTGGCCGAGGACCGAGAACGGCTGCACCCGTTTGAAGGAGGGCCAGGTGTTGGTCGAGTAGCGGTTGTGGCCGAAGCAGCCGATCGTCTCGAAGCGCGGGTCGAGCAGGTCCGGGTAGTACTCGCCGAGGACGTTCGGCGCGCCCATCACCTTGTAGACGCAGGTGGTGGCCGAGAAGGAGGGGACATGGACGTCGAGCTCTTTCTCCAGCGCGATCATCAGGTCGAAGAGGACCGTGTCGCGACACTCGGCGTCGGGGACGAGGCCACCGAGCTGCCAGAAGATCGGCTCCTCCTCGCGCGCGGTCGGGCCCAGCGCCGGTGAGTTGACGACGCCGATGCGCTCGGCGAGAACGCGGAAGCCGCCCGAGGCGAGCAGCTCGCGGGCGTCGTGCTTGACCTTCTCCACGTCCTGGGAGCGCTCGATGAAGATATGGGCGACGGCGAAGGCGTCGTCGGTCGCGAGCGAGGGGTCGTGGCCGCCGGAGCGGACGTCCTCAGCCCAGATCTTGCGCGGGATGTCGAGCAGGAGGCCGCAGCCGTCCCCCTCGCCGTCGACGTTGCCGGCGCGGTGGAGCATCTTCTGCAGGGCCGGGATCGCCAGTTCGATCGGTTCGTGGCTCGGCGTCGCGTCCTTGCGGACGGAGGCGTAGATCGCGCAGGCGTCTTTGTCCTCGACGCTGGGCGGAGAGACCAGAGGACGGTAGGGGCGCTCTGGCGAGTAGCGCTCGACGCGAGCGCCGCGATCGGACTGGGGCTTCAATTTTTACCTCCCGGGTTCCACGCCTTCTTCGAGCGGGCGCGCGACGGGTTAATAAGTTTCCGGATTATAGGGCTCGGTCAAGCCCACGACATCGGCTTGTAGCCGCCATCGGGCTCGACCCCGATCAGCATCGCGGTGACAGTGCCCTCAGAGCGGTTGAGGATCGTCCGCGTCGCCGCCGGCTCGATCGAGGCGAAAGTGCCTGCAGGCGCCGGGTGGTCCTCCCCGTCGAGCCGCATCACCGCCTCGCCCTCGAGGATCACGTAGAGCTCCACCTGACCGCTCTGCGCCTCGTCGTGCTCGGGGATCTGCCCGCCGGGGGCGATCTCGACCAGGTTGTAGCCGAAGGCCTTCGTGTCGAGCCCCTTGCGGGCGAGCAGCCAGGTGCAGTCGCCGGAGCCCTCCATCCGCTCGAATTCGTCGCGGTGCTTGATCGTGTAGTTGGCAGCCATTACGTTCGACCATAACCGCCTATGACCGACCAGAGCAAGGACTCAGCCGAGGCGCTCCAGCAGGCGATCGACCGCTACAACGCGGCCTGGAACGACCATGACCTCGACGCGATCATGGCGATGCACGCGCCCGACATGGTCTTCGACAACCACACGGCGGGCGAGTCGGCCGAAGGCGAGGCGGCCCGTGCCCACATCGGCTCGATCTTCGCGACCTGGCCCGATATCGAGTTCACGACTCGGCGGCTCTACGTGCGGGAGGGGCTGGTCGTCCAAGAATGGACCGCGGCGGCCACCCACGCGAACACGATGCGTCGCGGCGACCTCGTCGCCGAGCCAACCGGGAAGCGGATCGAATGGGACGGCCTCGACGTCATCCCCTTCGAGAACGGCCTCGTCAAGCGCAAGGACGTCTACTCAGACAGCGTCTCGATCCTGCGCCAAGTGGGGTTGCTGGATTGAGCGTGTCGAGTTAGGTGCCCTACGGGGTCAAAAAGTCGACAATCCTCCTCAGCGGCTCCAACTGGGTTCGAACGCTTCCTTGACCAAGGTCTTCGGCTTGCTGCCCGAGTAGGGGACCGTTTGCACCTTGTGGTTCTTCAGGCCGGGGTCGAAGCCGCCGTTGAAGCCGAGGACGAGAGTGCCGTCGGCGGAGAGGTCGGTGCCGACGAAGCCGCTCTCGCCGGTGCCGGCGACCGGGCGCTGGGCGCCCGTCTTCGGGTTGACGACGACGGCGTAGCTGGTGTCCTGACCCTGGAACTCGGTCAGCAGGCGGCTGCCGTCGGCGGACCAGTCAGTCGGGAAGAGGCCCTGGAGCAGCGGCGGCACCTTGGTGTGGGTGAGGCGCTTGACGCCCTTGCCCTGCGGGCCCATCAGGAAGAGCTCGTTCTTGCCGCCGTACTGCCGCTTCTTAGCTTCGACCGTCTTGACGAAGACGATCTTCTCCGGGCCCCATAGCGGCTGCGAGGAACGGTGGTCCTTCGTCAGCCGAACCGGTTCCGGCGCCCGCACGTTGACGACACCGGGGATCGGCACCGGGAAGCGGAAGACATCGCTGCGCGGCGGGAACTTTTCCTTCGGCGCCACCGCGTAGGCGATTTCGGTGCTGTCCGGAGAGAAGCTGAAGCCGCTGAAGAAGCCGGTGGCGACGACGCTCTGCTTGCCGCTGGCGACGTCGATGACGACGAGGTTGCGCTTGCCGAGTTCAGGCCCACGCAGCGCCGCGATCGTCTTCGAGTCCGGCGACCAGGCGAGGTAGAAGGCTTCGCGGAAGTTGCTCATCAGGGTCTTGCCGGCGCCGCCGCTGGCCGGCGCCAGCTTCAGTTCCTGGGCGAACTTCGGCCCTTCGTGCAGATAGGCCACCGAGGCGCCATCAGGGGAGACGCGCGGGTTGCGACCTTTGTCGATCTTCCTCGCTCCCGAGCCGTCGTCATTCGCCACGTAGACCGTCGCGTTGAAGGGGTTCTTGACGTAGACGAGCGTCGCCCCGGCGAGCGCCGGAAAGGCGAGCATCGCGGCGAGAACGAGGGCGGGCAGGAGCAGCTTCGGCTTCGGGAAGGTCGACATGCGCGCGATCCTAATCGCGCCCCCGGCGACTCAGGGACCGATAATCGCTGCAATGACGAGGCCGCCGCTGACGGCGATGAAGGAGACGACCGCGAGCGCCCGGTACCAGAGGCGCTTGTCGACGTCGGGATCGAAGGCGAGCGGGACGAAGAGGAGCGGGTTGACGAAGGTGCCGAAGACAAGCGCGGCGGCTACCGCGGTCGGCAGGTCCGGCACCGCCAGCCCAACCCCGATCAGGATCAGGCCCATCATCACGTAGTCGAGGTGGACCTGGCGGATTCGCTGCGGCGCGACGACGCCGATCCGGCGCAGCCACTCCGGCCGCTCGTCGCGGACCACCATCGCCCAGCCGAGCAGGCCGCCCAGCGCCAGCTCGATCAGCCCGATGCGGACGACCCAGTCCATCCCTAGAGCTCCGGGACGTCGGCGCCGAGGGGACTGAATGGGAGCCGCTTGATCTCGGCCCAGTCGGCGCAGCGAGTCTCCAGCGCCGCAGCGACGTTGCCCGCGTCCTGCCAGGTGGTCCAGACGAGGACGGTCGGGCCGGCGCCGGAGATCGTCGCTCCCAGCGCTCCTAGCTCGCGGGCCGAATCGACGATCTCCATCGAGCGCGGGTAGAGGCCGCGGCGGCGGTCCTGGTGGAGGTTGTCGCGGAGGCCGCGGGCGAGCAGGTCGAGGTCGGCGCTGCGCAGGCCTAGCACCAGCATCGCCGCGGCGGAGACGTTGGCGACCGCGTCGGCGAGCGGCACTTCGGCCGGGATCGCCTCCCGCGCCCGCTCGGTCGAGACTTCCTCGGGCGGGATCACGACGATGCCCTCCAGGCCCTCGGGCGGGTCGAAACGGGCGGCGGTCGGACCGTCCTCCCCATCGGCGCAAACGACGAAGCCGCCGTAGATCGCCGCGGCGACGTTGTCGGGATGCCCCTCGATCTCGGTCGCCCGCGCCAGCATCTCCTCCTTCGTGAGCGCCAGCTCGTAGAGGTGGTCGGCGGCGTAGAGGCCGGCGACGATCGCCGCCGAGCTCGAGCCGAGGCCACGCGCCAGCGGGATCTCACTGCGTAGCCGGAAGGCGATCCCGTCAGCCGGGCGCAGGCTCTCGAAGGCGCGCACGATCAGGTTGTCGCGCCCGGTCGGGACGTCCAGCCCGCCGGGGTCGAAGGAGAACTCGCCGCTCTCCTCGACCTCCAGCTCCAGATGCATCGCCATCGCCGCCGCCATCGCGTCATAGCCGGGGCCGAGGTTGGCCGAGGAGGCGGGGACGCGGACGAGCCGGTGGCGAGCAGTCACGCTCTAATCAAACACGGCGCGCTCGACGGCGCTCAGGTCGTTGTCGCAGTTGATCACCGCGGGGGCTTTGGAGAGGGCGGTGTCGGGGTCCTTGAGGCCGTGGCCGGTGAGGACGCAGACGACGGTCTCGGGCTTCGCCGCGCCCTCGACGACCGGCAGGCCGTGGGCGAGGAGGCCGGCGACCGAGGCGGCGCTAGCGGGCTCGCAGAAGACGCCTTCGTTGTCGGCGAGCCAGCGGTAGGCGTTGAGGATTTGCTCGTCAGAGACGGCGGCGACGCGGCCGCGGGAGGCGGTGAAGGCCGCCATCGCCTCCTCCCAGCGGGCCGGGTTGCCGATCCGGATCGCCGAGGCAACCGTCTCGGGATTGGCGACCGGCTCGCCGCGCACCAGCGGCGCCGCGCCTTCGGCCTGGAAGCCATAGAGGATCGGGGCCGCGTCGACCTCCTGGAAGCCGCGCCAGTAGGCGGTGACGTTGCCGGCGTTGCCGACCGGGATCGCCAGCGCTCCCGGACTCTCCCCCAGGTCTTCGACGACCTCGAACGCTGCCGTCTTCTGGCCTTCGATCCGGTGCGGGTTGACCGAGTTGACGAGCTCGATCGGGTGCTTTTGGGAGAGCTCGCGGACGATCCGCAGGGCGTCGTCGAAGTTGCCCTGCAGGGCAACGACGCGGGCGCCGTGCATCAGCGCCTGGGCGAGCTTGCCGATCGCGATCTTGCCCTCGGGGACGATCACGGCGCCGCGCATCCCGGCGCGCGCCGCGTAGGCGGCGCAGCTGGCGGCGGTGTTGCCGGTCGAGGCGCAGATGATCGCCTCCGCCCCGCGCCCCTTGGCGCGGGAGACCGCCACCGTCATCCCCCGGTCCTTGAACGAGCCGGTGGGATTCAGGCCCTCGAATTTGAAATACGCGCGCGCTTCGATCCGCTCCGAGAGCCGCGGCGCCTCGATCAGCGGCGTCGAGCCCTCGTTGAGGGTGACCACGGGATCGCCGGGCTCCAGCGAGAGCTGGTCCCGGTAGCGGTCGATCAGCCCCGCGCTCATGCCGAGTACTCCTCCTCGATCACCCGGATCGAGCGGGGCGGCGAGCGCAGCTCGTCGAGTTGCGCCAGCTCTTCGACCGCGGCGGCGAAGCGGGACTCCAGGCACTCGTGGATCACCATCACCAGCCGCGCGTCTGAGCCGGTGCCGCGCTGGACGACGCTCTTAACCGAGACCTCGTGCTTGCCGAGCACGGTCGCGACCTGGGCCAACACGCCGGGCTGGTCGGCCACCTCGAGGTGCAGATAGAAGGAGGAGCTGACGTCGGTGACGATCGGCAGCTCGACCCGCGTCTCGTGCACCGGCGCGTCGCCGGCGAGGATCGAGACGACGTCCCCGAGCACCGCCGAGGCGGTCTGAACTCCGCCCGCCCCCGGCCCCGACATCGTCACCTCGCTGATCGCGGGCGCCTCGACCATGACCGCGTTGAAGGCGCCCTGGATCGGCGCCAGCGGGTGGCCGGGATAGAGGAAGCACGGGAAGACACGGACGCTGATGCCGCCGTCGCGCCGTTCGGCCACCCCGAGCAGCTTCAGCGAGAGGCCGAGCTCCTTGGCGTAGGCGAGGTCGTCGGGCTGGATCGCCTCGATCCCCTCGAAGGAGACCTCCGAGAGAGTGACCGGCGTGTGGAAGGCGAGGCGAGCGAGGATCGCCATCTTCGCCGCCGCGTCGGCGCCGTTGACGTCGTCGGTGGGGTCCGCCTCGGCGTAGCCGAGCTCCTGCGCCCGCGCCAACACCTCGTCGTAGCCGGCGCCGCTCGCCGCCATCTCGCTGAGGATGAAGTTGGTCGTGCCGTTGACGATCCCGAAGACCTTGGCGATCTCGGTGACGCCGAAGCTCTCCTGGATCGTCCGCACGATCGGGATCACCGCCGCCACCGCCGCCTCGAAGCGCAACTGCACGCCGGCCTCGCGGGCGACGGCGAAGAGCTCGTCGCCGTGCTGGGCGAGCAGCTGCTTGTTCGCGGTCACCACCGGCTTGCCCGCGCGCAGCGCCTGCAGGACGTAGTCGCGCGAGTCGTCGGTCCCCCCCATCAGCTCGACGACGAGGTCGGAGCCGGCGAGGATCGAGTCGAAGTCCCCCTCGCTGCGGGTCAGCGCCCCGGCGATCTCCGGCCGCCGGCCGGTCGCCGCCTCGACCGCGTCGGCGCGCTCGGCCAGCAGCTCGGCGAAGGCAGCGCCGACGGTGCCGCGCCCGAGCAGCCCGATGCGAACCGGTTTGGAGCCTTCGGAGGCCACGCGGCTAGACGTCCCTCGCGGTCAGGTCCTCGTAGGTCTCGCGGCGCACGACCGCGCGCGAGGAGCCGTCGCGGCAGAAGACGACCGGTGGCCGCGGCACGCCGTTGTAGTTGTTGGCCATCGCGTAGCCGTAGGCGCCGGTCGCGGGCGTGACCAGGACGTCGCCGACGGCGGGCTCGGCCAGCATCGTGTCGCGGACGATCACATCGCCGGACTCGCAGTGCATGCCGGCGATCGTCACCAGGGTCTCCGGCGGATCGGCGGCGCGGTCGCCGACGAGCGCCTCGTAGACGGAGCCGTAGAGCATCGGCCGCAGGTTGTCCGACATGCCGCCGTCGACGGCGACGTAGGTGCGGACGCCGGGGATCTCCTTGACGGTGCCGACGCGGTAGGCGGTGAGGCCGGCGTTGGCGACCAGCGAGCGGCCCGGCTCGACCAGGATCCGGACGTCGGGGCCGAAGACCTCGGCGACGCCGCGGACCTTGACGTCGACGTAGGCGTCGATCGAGGGCGGCTCGTCCTCAGCGGTGTAGGCGACCCCGAGGCCGCCGCCGACGTTGACGACCCGGCACCAGTCGCCGGCCAGCTCGCCGAGCGCCTGGATCGCCAGCTTGTAGGGCTCGAGCTCGAAGATCTGCGAACCGATGTGGGCGTGCAGCCCGACCAGCTCGAGCTTTTCGGAGGCGAGGACGCGCTCGATCGCCCGTGCCGCCAGCCCGTCCGCAAGGCCGAAGCCGAACTTGGAGTCGAGCTGCCCGGTGGTGATGTAGTCGTGGGTCGAGGGCTTGATCCCGGGGGTGACCCGGATCAGCACCTTCTGCGGTTCGTCAAGGATGCGCTCGCAGCGCTCGATCTCGTCGAAGGAGTCGAGGATCAGGTGGCGGATGCCGGCGCGAGCGGCGAGGAGGATCTCCTCCTCGGACTTGTTGTTGCCGTGCATGTGGATGCGGCCGGGATCGAAGCCGGCGCGCAGCGCCATGTGCAGCTCGCCGCCGGAGGCGACGTCGACCGAGAGCCCCTCTTCGGCGAAGAGCCGGTAGGCGGCGGTGCAGGGCAGCGACTTGCTGGCGAAGAGGATCTCGAACTCGGCGCCGCGGCTCTCGAAGGCCTCGCGGTAGGCGCGGGCGCGGGCGCGCATGTCGTCCTCGGCATAGAAGTAGGCGGGGGTCCCGTGCTCTTCGGCCAGCTCGACCACGTCGCAGCCGGCGATCTCAAGATGGCCCTCCTCGTTGACGCGGCTCCCCTGCGGGAAGACCGCCGACCCCGCGACTGGATCAGCCGTCACCGAACCCCCCTGTGCTCGCTCCGCCATAGGACGGGCATTTTGACGATTAGTCGGTCAGCAGGCGGAACGCTCGGCTATTCGCTGCCGAGAAGGCCGCCAACCGTCTTCACGGTTTCGTCGACGACCTTGCCAACCGTCGATTCGGGGCCGGCGACGCCGTTGACGACTTCTTCGGTCGTCTCGGTGACGCCGGTCTCTTCGAGCGCTCCCCCGGTCACCGTCTGATCGACCTGGTTGACGGTTTCGTTGACGGTGCTGGTGACCGCGCCGGAAGTCGAGGTGGTGGTCCCTCCACCGCCAGCTTCTCCGCCTCCACCACCGCCGCCGGAGCCTCCGCCCCCACCGCCGCTGCTGGAAGCGGTCCCGGTGGCGCCGCCGCCGGAGGAGCCGCCCGTGGTCGCGGTCGTCGTCGAACCACCGCCGCCGGAGCCACCCGTCGCCGCTTCACCGCCGCCGCCGCTCGGCTGGGAGCCGGTTCCGTCGACTGCCCCTTGGCCTGAGCCGCCGCCGGCCGCGCCTCCCCCTTTGCCGGCACCGGCATCGGCACCGGTGGCTTTCGCATTCGCGCCGGCCTGCCGGCCCGGTGCGCTCGCCGCAACCGCGGCCCCGCCCGCTTGCTCAGCCCCGGAAACGGCGGCATCGCCGCCGCCGATCAGGCCCGCGACGGGAAGGTCCTCGAAGACAAGGGCGGAGACCAGGAGGACGAAAGCGACGACCGCGGCGGCGATCAGGCCCGCGCCGGACATCGCTCCCACCAGATAGCTCTTAGCTTGCCTGACCATTCGTCCTCGCCCTACCCAGGCTAGGCCGGGTGACACCGGAGGTGGTCAGGAACTACGAAAATTAAGTAGACGCACGCCTGAGGCCACGCCTAGTCATGGCCGGCGTTCTCAACATGCAGCAACTCCTGCGAGGCCTCCTCCTCCATCTGCAGGGTCGTGTGCTCGATCCCGTAGTGCTCGCGCAGGGCCAGCTCGAGCCGCCGCCGGATCAGGTCGCGGTCGGCGCCCTGGGCGACGACGACGTGCGCCGCGATCGCGCCGAACCCCGAGGTGACGGTCCAGACGTGGAGGTCATGCACCGATCGCACCCCCTCCTCGTCGCAGATCTCCTTTCCCACCCCTTCGACGTCGATGCCGGCCGGCGCCGCCTCCATCAGGACATCCACCGGCTCCTTGATCAGCCGCCAGGACGAGGCGAGGATCAGGGCCGCGATAAGCAGGCCGACGATCGGGTCGACGATCGGGGAGCCACCGAGGAGGACGAAGGCGCCGGCGACGACGACGCCGACCGAGCCGAGCGCGTCGGCGGCGGAGTGGCGCAGCACCCCCTCGAGGTTGATGTCATCGCGCTGGCCGCGGGCGAGGACGAGGGTGGCCGCGACGTTGCCGGCGAGGCCGAAGACGCCGAGGGCGAGGACGCCCCAGCCGTCGATCTCCGGCGGGTCGGAGAAGCGGCCAAGGGCGGCGACCGCGACCGCGACCGCGACGACCACCAGCAGCACCCCGTTGACGAGCGCCGCCAGCACCTCGGAGCGCTGGTAGCCGAAGGTGCGCCTGCCCGCCGCCGGTAGCGCCGCCAGCCGCGCCGCGATCAGGGCGAGGACGATCGCGCCCGCGTCGGAGAGGAGGTGGCCGGCATCGGCCAGCACCGCCAGCGAGCCGGTGATGACGCCACCGATCGCCTCGGCCAGCAGCAGGCCGACATTGATCCCCAGCGCCCACCACATCCGCCGCCGGCTGTCCGCGCGGCGGGCGTCGAGGGCGTGGCTATGACTGTGGCCGGGTCCGTGCACGGACCGAGCTTACGCCGAGCTCAGGCCGCGACCGGCTCCTTCTTCTGGGCCTGCTCGGCGACTTCGGCGGCGTAGCCGAGGCGCTCGGCGTATTCGCGCGCCTGCATCCGCGAGATGACCATCCGCTGGATCTCGGCCGTGCCCTCGAACAGCTGGTAGATCTTGGCGTCGCGGAACCACTTCTCGAGCGGGCACTCGGTGCTCTGCGCGTAGGGGCCGACCAGGTCCATCAGCGTCGTCGTCGCCCACATCGTCACGTCGCCGGCCTTCAGCTTCGACATCGAGCCCTGGCCACCGGTCATCGGCACGCCGTTGCGGCCCATCCAGGCTGCCCGCTGGACGAGCAGCCGGGCCGATTCGATCTCGGTCGCGACATCGGCCAGCGTCTGCTGGATCCGCTGCGCCTGCAGCAGCGGCACGCCTTCGTAGGACTGGCCGTCGAGGTACTCCAAGGTCCACTCGTAGGCGGCCTGGGCGATCCCGAGCGCCGAGGCACCGACCAGCGGCCGGGTGATCTCGAAGGTCGCGAGCGCGTCGGCGCCGCGCGACTTCTTGCCTTCGCGGCCGCGCTGCAGCTTCTTCTCCAGCTTCTCTTCGCCGCCGAGCAGGCAGTCGCCCGGCACGCGGCAGTCCTCGAGGACGATCTCGGCGGTGTGGGAGGCGCGGATCCCGAGCTTCGACTCCTTCTTGCCCTGGCTCAGGCCCGGGGTGTCCTTGGGAACGACGAAGGAGGCCTGGCCGCGGGTACCGAGGGCCGGGTCGACGGTGGCGACGACGACGTGGACGTCGGCGATGCCGCCGTTGGTGATGAAGACCTTGGTCCCGTCGAGGACCCACTCGTCGCCGTCGCGCTTGGCAGTCGTCTTCAGGCTCTTGACGTCGGAGCCGGCCTGCGGCTCGGTGACCGCGTAGGCGCCGAGTTTGATCTCCTCGGCGGTGCCGAAGCACTCGGGCACCCAGCGCATGATCTGCTCGGGAGTGCCGGAGGAGGCGATGCCCGCGGCGGCGAGGCCGGAGCCGGAGATCGCCAGCGCGGTGCCGGCGCAACCCCAGTGGAACTCTTCGGCAGAGATCACCTGGAACTGTCCCTCCGGGTCGGCGGCGGAGCGCTGGATCGACTCGAGCGTGCCGAAGCCCTGCTTCCGCGCCTCTTTGATCACCTCCCAGGGGATGCTCTCCTCCTGGTCGTGCTTGCGTGCCGCCGGCCGGATCACCTCGCGGGCGAACTTCCGGCACCGCGCCTTGAACTCTTTCTGCTCGTCATTCAGTGCGAAATCCATTGCTTCCTCTCCTCCGCCGCCTACCGATTGACTGGTCAGTCAGCCAGTCGGAACTTTACTCCTCGGCGCGGCACCCGCTCAGTTACGGTCCCCTGCGTGATCCCGAAGCGGCCGATCAACGCCGACGTCCCGGCAGAGGAGCAGAAGACCGAGAAGGAGGCGCCGAAGCCCGAGCCGAAGCCGAAGCGATCCGGCGATGCAGTTCGGGGTCCTGGTACGCCCAAGGCGCTAATTGCGCTCGTCGTCCTCGCGCTCGTCTTCATCGCCGTAGCTGTCGTCTGGGGGACCAGCGGCAGCGAGGACACCGGCAGCGAGGCGCCTGCGCCCGCCCCGGCCCCAGCTCCGGCGAACAAGGGCGGTGACGATGCCGCCTCGCCGGCGCAGACGACCGACTCCCTCGGCTACCCCGGCTTCGCGACCAACAACACGACCCGGATCGGCGGCTCAGAGCCGGCCGCGAACGCCGCCGGCGCCGCGCTTGCGGTCTTCCCTGCGACCACGCCGGAGCAGCGCCCGGACGCGGTGACCCTGGTCGGCGAAGAAGACTGGGCGGGGGCGATTGCCGCCGCGGTGCTGATGGCGCCGCCGGTTCGCGCCCCGATCCTCTTCTCGGCGCCCGACGAGGTCCCCGACGTCAGCGAAGAAGCGCTGGACGCGCTCGACCCGCAGGGAAGCGAGGCGACCGGCGAGGCGCCCATCTTCGCCGTCGGCGGCGTTGCCTTCCCCGGCAGGGCGGCGCCGATCGAGGCCACCGATTCCGCCTCCACCGCGGCGCGGATCGCGAGCCTGCGCGACCGCCTCTTCGGCCAAGCCCCGAAGCACATCGTCCTCGCCTCCAGCTCCCGTCCCGACTTCGCGGTTCCCGCCGCCGCTTGGGCGGCCCGCTCCGGCGACCCGGTCCTCTTCACCGAGACCAACAAGCTCCCCGCTGCCACTGCCGCGGCGCTGAAAGAGCACTCGAGGGTGCCGGTCTACGTGCTCGGCCCCTCCTCGGCGATCTCCTCCCAGGTGGTGCGCGAAGTCGGCAAGATCGCGGCCCGGGTGAAGCGGGTCTCCGGCGAGGACCCGGTCGCCAACGCCATCGCCCTCGCCCGCTACCACGACGGCAGCTTCGGCTGGAACGTCAACGACCCCGGCCACGGCTTCGTCCTCGCCCGCAGCGACTCCCCGGCCGATGCCGCCGCCGCGGCCCCGCTTTCGGCCTCCGGGACCTGGGGCCCGCTGCTGCTCACCGACGACGCCGCTACGCTGCCGGCAGCCGTCCGCAGCTACTTCCTCGACGTCAAGCCCGGCTACACCACCGACCCCACCCGCGCCTTCTACAACCACGTCTGGGTGATCGGCGACCAGGAGGCGATCGACGTCAACCAGCAGGCGGAAGTGAACGAACTGGCCGAGCTTGCGAAGATCGGTGGCGGAGAATGAGCGAAGCCGAGAACCCACATCTGCTTGACGGCGGCAAGGAGCTGACGCCGGAGGACATCCGCGCCCTCGCCGGTCCCGTCACCCCGCACTTCTCCCTGCAGGTCCGCAACCGCATCCGCCGCCTGATCGAGCCGCTGCCGGAGGGCCACCCGGCCCGCGCCGAAGGCGAGCGCCAGATCGCCCGGCTGGAAGAGCTCTCCCGCCACAGCGGCGAGCCCCGCGACGGCCTCGGGATCTCGCATTGAAGTACCTGGCGCCCGAAGTCTGGCGGCTGAAGGAGCTTCCCAAGCCGCTGATCAACGTCTACCTCGCCGGCGACGTTCTCATCGACGCCGGCCGCCGCTGGGACAAGCGGCGCATCTTCAGCGAGCTCGAGGGCCGGGAGATCTCGATGGTGGCGCTGACCCACGTCCACCCCGACCACCAGGGCTGCGCCAAGGCGGTCTGCGAGGCGCGCGGCGTGCCGCTTGCCTGCCACGCCGATGACGTCGACGCGATGGAGGGCCGGCGGCCGGTCGCCGCGACCTCCAATCCCGGGGCGAAGGCGTTCGCGCGAATGTGGGAAGGCCCGCCCCACAAGGTCGACCGGGTCCTGCAGGAGGGCGATGAGGTCGCCGGCTTCCGCGTCGTCCACGCGCCCGGGCACGCCCCGGGCGAGGTGATCTTCTTCCGCGACTCCGACCGGGTCGCGATCTGCGGCGATGTGATCCGCAACATCACCTACGTCTCCCTGCGGACCAAGCTCGCCGAGCCGCCCGACGACCTGACCCCCGACCCGGCCGAGAACCGGCGCTCGATCCGCAAGCTCGCAGACCTCAACCCGTCGCTGATCCTCCCCGGCCACGGCCCCGCCTTGACCGACATCGGCGCCTTCGAGCGCTTCGCCTCCTCCCTCTCCGGGTAAGGCCTAATCCACAGGACCTACCGCAGCGACTCGCCTCCAGGCGGGTTACTTAATTCGGGGTACTCGGCCACAAACTGGAAGGGAGTCCAGATGAAAACGCTTTTGAAGAGACGTCCGTCGCCCGCGATGGTCGTCGCGATGATCGCCCTGATCGTCGCCCTCGCGGGAACCGCCTATGCGGCGCAGACGATCAACGGCGGCGCGATCAAGAAGCAGACGATCGGCGGCGGCAAGCTGAAGAAGGACACCCTGACGGGGTTCCAGATCAACACCAACAAGCTCGGCACGGTGCCGTTCGCGCAGGTCTCAACCCACACCTTCTGGGCGGTCGTCGACAACCCGGCGAACCCCGGCAATGCGGCGCTCTCGCGCTCCAGCGGCCCCAACATCACCGCCACCGAGGGCGGCGGTGCGGTCACCGTCACCTTCCCGTTCAACGTCTCCGGCTGCGCCAACGTCGCCGGTCGCAACAACGCCGGCACCTCGGTGCCGAACTCCGGCTACGCGCAGACCAACGCCTCGGCGGCGAACCCGAACGCGATCGAGGTGCGAACCCGTGGCAAAGACGGCAACAACGAGGACGCCGACTTCCACCTGATCGTCATCTGCCCCTAGCGGCGCTTTAGGATGGGGCGCGTGATCGAGGAAGGCATCGACAGGCCCGAGCACGCCCGCGAGCTCGCGATCCAACGCCTGAAGATGAAGCAGGACTTCAAGGGCATCGCCGCCGGCGGTGCCTTTGCGGTCCTCGTCTGCATCGTCATCTGGGCACTTGGGGACGGCGGCTACTTCTGGCCGGTCTGGGTGATCCTCGGCGTCGGCATCGCCGCCGTCGCCCAGGGCTGGAAGGCCTATGGCCCCAGCAACCGGATCACCGAGGCCGACGTCCAGCGGGAGATGGAACGGGGCTGACTCAGCCGGCGACGCGGGCTCGACTCATGTCGACCCGCTCGCCGCGGAAGGGAACGCCCTCGGCGCGCAGCAGCGCCCGCTGCCGGTCGCCCTTGGCGAGTGAGCCGTCGGCGCGAACGACGCGCCACCACGGCAGGTCGGGGTCGTCGTCGTGGAAGAGAACGGTTCCGGCGAAGCGAGGCGCCCCCGGCGACACATCCCCATAAGTACTGACGAACCCAACCGGGATTTCCCGCACCCGTTCCAGAACTTCAAACTCGCGAGACCGCAAAAAGGCATCTCGAGGATGCTTTTTTGCGGTCTCGGCGCTCAACCGCCGGGGCCGAAGGCGTCGATGATGCGGTTCTGGAACTCGCTCAGCTCCTCGGGGGAGATGAAGTAGGTGGGCGGGGTGAGGAAGAGGCCGTCGGCACGCTCGGCGGTTGCCTCGACGCGGGCGCGGACCTTGTCGATCGGGCCGGCGGCGCAGTAGGCCTCGACCATCTCGTCGCTGATCGCGGCCGGGACGGCGGCGAGGTCGCCGCGGCGGAAGGCATCACCGGCGGCTACGGCGTTGTCGGCGAAGCCGTGCATCTCCCAGAGCGGCATGTAGGTCTTCACCGTCGCGTAGAAGGAGATCGTGCGGCGCGCCATCTCGATGGCGCGTCCCTCGTCCTCGTCGATCGCGCAGCAGACGGTCGGCAGGTAGTCGAAGTCGGAGCGCTCGCGGCCGGAGCGCCGTAGCCCCTGCTCGAAGGCGGGGACGATCACCTCGTCGATCCACTGCAGGCTCTGAATCGGATGCCCAATGAGTCCGTCGGCGACGTCCCCGGCCATCCGCCCCATTCCCGCCTGCACGGCGGCGGTGTAGATCGGCACCGCCTCACGCGGCGCCGGGTGCGGCCGCACCCAGCCCTTGATGTCGATGTCGTAGTACTCGCCCTCGTAGCGGATCGGCTCGCCGGCGCTCGCCTGGCGCATGATCAACCGCGTCGCCTCGATCGCCTCGCGCAGGTGCGGCGCCGGCCGGCCGTAGTCGGCGTTGTGCCAGGTCTCGTTGAGGCGTTTGACCCCCGCGCCCATCCCGAGACGGAAGCGGCCGCCGGACATCTCGTCGACGTCGAGGGCGCTGATCGCGTGGATGAAGGGGCTGCGGGTGAAGGCCCAGACAATCCCGGTCGCGACCCCGATCCGCTCGGTCTTCGCCGCCAGGTAGGTGGCCTGGGTGACGGCGCTGCGGAAGAGCTCCGGCGCCCAGACGCACTCGACGCCCGCCGCCTCGGCCCGCAGCGTCTCCGCCTCGAGGTCGGCAACGGAAGTGCCGATCGCGGCGACGGAGATGCGGTCGAGCGCGCCCATGCCGCCGTCGTTCAGGAGGTCGCCGGGGCGCTCTCGCCGGCGAGCACCGCGTCGGCGACCCGTTCGCGGTGCCACTTGGCGTCGCCGAGCATCGCCGCGTTGGCGCGGCCGCGCTTGAGGAAGAAGTGGAGGTCGTGCTCCCAGGTGAAGCCGATCCCGCCGTGGACCTGGATCGCCGCGTCCGGGACGCGCCAGCCGGCATCGGAGGAGTAAGCCTTCGCCGTCGAGGCCGCCAGCGGCAACGACTCCGGCTCGGCGTCGGCAGCCCAGGCGGCGCCGTAGACGGCGGACCGAGCGTTCTCGGTCTCCAGCAGCATCTGCGCGCAGCGGTGGGAGACCGCCTGGTAGGCGCCGATCGGCCGCCCGAACTGCTGGCGGTCTTTGGCGTAGGCGACCGACATCTCCAGCGCCCGCTGGGCGAGCCCGGTCGACTCGGCGGCAAGGGCGACGCAGGCGCGGAGGAAGACAGGCTGGTAGTCCTCGCCGCTGCCCGGCAGGGTCGCCTCCGGCCGCACGCCATCGAGGCGGACGGAAGAGAGGCGGCGGGTGAGGTCGATCGACTCCTCCGGAGTGACCGTGACCCCCGAGGCGCCCTTCTCGACGATGTGGCGGCCGCCATCGGCGGTGGCGACGAGGAAGAAGTCGGCGCTTGCCGCGTCCATCACCAAGGTCTTGACGCCGTTGAGGACGACGCCGTCGCCGTCAGCCTCGGCGGCCATCGAGAACCTCATCGGCTCGGCCGGTCCGTCGGCATCGAGGAGCGCCGGCGTCCCGCGCAGCTGGCCCTCGGCGAGCGGCCGCAGCCAGCGGTCCTTCTGCTCATCGGAGCCGCCGACGCTGAGCGCGAGGCCGACGATCGTGTTCGAGAGCAACGGCGAGGGCGCGCAGACGTAGCCCATCTCCTCGAAGAGGACGGCGAGGTCGACGATCCCCAGGCCCTGGCCGCCCCACTCCTCGGGCAGCGCCAAGCCGGCCCAGCCTAGCTCGGCCATCTCCTTCCAGCCGCTCTCGTCGAAGCCGCTGTCGCCGGCGGCGATCTCCCGCAGGCGCTCGGATTTGAAGCGCGAGGCGAGGAAGTCGTGGGCGGTCGACTTGATCGCCTGCTGCTCGTCGGTGAGGTCGAAGTACATCTGCCTTCGCCTCCCTAGCGCAACCTCGGCAGGCCCAGAACCCGCTCGGCGATGATGTTTTTGAGGATGTCGGTGGTGCCGCCCTCGATCGAGTTGGCGCGGGAGCGGAGGAAGCCGTACTGCCAGGCGCCGCCGGCGACCGCGTGCTCGGAGCCGCGACCCAGCACCGAGTAGGCGCCCTCGATCTCCAGCGCCAGCTCGGTCAGGTCCTGGTTGATGTCGGCCCACTGCCACTTGCCGAGTGAGCCCTCGGGCCCCGGGATGCCGGACTGCATCGTCTTGGTCAGGCCGCGGTAGGCATTGAGGCGCATCGTCTCCACCTCGATGTGGAGCTGGGCGATGCGCTGGCGGAAGTAGGGGTCATCGGCGGCGGTGCCGCCGTTCGCGGGCGTCTCCCGCGCCAGCTTCGAGAGCCGGCCGAGGCTGTTCTGGATCTGCGAGATCGCCCCGAAGGCGAGCCCGGCGCGCTCGTTCATCAGCGTCGTGATCGCCACCGCCCAGCCGTTGCCGACCCCGCCGACGACGTTGGCGTCGGGGACCCGCGCCTCCTCGAAGAAGACCTCGTTGAACTCGCCCTCGCCGGTGATCTGGACCAGCGGCCGCGTCTGCACCCCCTCCTGCTCCATGTCCATCAGGAGGTACGTGAGCCCCTGGTGCTTGGGCGCGTCGGGGTCGGTGCGGGCGACGAGCATGCACCACTTCGCGTACTGGGCGAAGGTGGTCCAGACCTTCTGCCCGGTGACGACCCATTCGTCGCCGTCCTTGACGGCGCGGGTCTTCAGCGAGGCGAGGTCGGAACCGGACTCGGGCTCGGAGAAGCCCTGGCACCAGATCTCCTCGCCGGTCAGGATCGGCTCCAGGTAGCGGGCCTTCTGCTCGTCGGTGCCGTGGGCGATGACAACCGGACCGCCCATCGCCAGCCCGAGGACGTTCGCCGGGCTGGGCGCTTCCTGGCGACTTGCCTCGGCGGCGAAGATGGCCTGCTCGATCATCGTCGCGCCGCGACCGCCGTACTCCTTCGGCCAGGAGATCCCGGCCCAGCCGGCCGCGTGCAGCTTCAGCTGCCACTCGCGACGGAAGGCCATCACCTCGTCGAGCCCAGCCTCGGGCTCCGGCCCAGGATGGTTCTCCTGCAGCCAGGTGCGAACCTCGTCGCGGAACTCCTCCTCCGATGGCGACAGCGTCAGGTCCATCGAGGGCGCAGCATATAGAGGTTGCCTGGCCGGCTGGCCAGGCTTACCCCGAGGCCGTTCTCCGCCCTACAGCTGCGGGCAGGATTTGAAGCCATATCCCTTCGTCAGCTTGACGAATTCTTCGAAGGGCGAGCCTTTGCCCGTCAGCGGCAGGCTCGGATCCGCTTCCAGCCCGTCCGCCGCCTTCTGCAGGGCATCGACGATTTCCTGGGCGAGCTCCTCATCGCCTTCCGGTGCCCCGAGAGCGGCGAATTCTTCGATTGCCGTCCGCAGCGGTGGCACCGCCGCCTTCAAATTGACTTCTTCTTCTTTCTCTTTTTTCGAGAATTTCTTCTTCTGCTTTTTTTCTTCTTTTTCGAGTTCAGCGTTCACTTTTTGGAAGAGCGTTTGAAACGTCTGCGGGACTTTGGCGCAGACTTCGTCCCCTTTTTTCACGTATTCGGCTTTCTTTACTTCAGGCCCGCTGACGGCAGGGGCGGCAACCGCGCCTTCTCCGTCTTCCGCGCTTTCGTTGTCTTCCGCGCTTTCGCCGTCTTCCGCAGGGGTGGTTTCGCCGTCGCCTTCGTCGGTGGTTTCGCCTTCGTCGGTGGTGGCTTCGCTGCCGCTGCCCGCTTCCGTGCTGCCGGCGGCGGTCACGTCGGCGCTCCCGGTGTCGGTGCCGTCTCCACCACCTCCGCAGGCGGCGAGGACGAAGCACGCAATCAACAAAACCCCTGCGGAAAGCACCCTGCTGAACACATTTCCCTCCATGGTCCTTGAACGATCAAGGGAAACCTACAGGCAGATTGCAGGGAATCAACTAAGCAAGGACTAAAAATTCGATCCGGGGGGGCGTCGAGCCCCCCGGATCGACCGATCATTCTTCGCCGCAGACCTTGAATCCGTAGTCCTTGGCCAGCTTGTTGACTTCGCTGAATGGGTCCGTCTTGCCTTCGAACAGGGATTCGGGGTCGTCTTCGCCTTCCGCGACCGCGTCTTCGAGCGCGGTGACCAGTTCGTCGACCTCCCCGTCGTCACCCTCCGGGGCACCAAGGTCACGAATTTCTTCGGCCTGCTGCTGGACGTTGGGCAGGATCACGGTTTCGGTGACCTCGATGCCCTGCTCGGTGCTCGGTTCTTTGTTTTCCGGAAGATCGTTTTCTTCGGCGTACTCTTCGAAGCCTTCAGAGATTTCTTCGTTGCCTTCTTTGCAGATCGCGTCGCCCTGCTTGATGAACTCCGTCTTCGTCAGGGTCACGGTCTCATCGGTGGTGTCGTCGCCGCCGCCGCAGCCGGCGACGAGCGCGGCAAGTGCCACCAGGGCGGCCAGCGCCGCAAGCAATGCCTTGTTCAAGTTGTCTCCTAGATCTAGGGGTGGACGAGGCAGGGAAAGCTATCCCCTGCCCCGGTCCCCAACGCCTAGACGCGCTGGATCAGGGTGCCGGTGCCGAGGCCGCCGCCACAGCACATCGTCACCAGGCCCATCTCCTTGTCGGAGCGCTCCATCTCGTGCAGCAAGGTGGTGATCAGGCGGGCGCCGGTCGAGCCCAGCGGGTGGCCGAGCGCGATCGCACCGCCGTTGACGTTGACGCGGTCCATGTCGGGGTCGAGCTCGCGCCGCCAGGCGGCGACGACGGAGGCGAAGGCCTCGTTGATCTCGACCAGGTCGATGTCGTCCATCGTCATCCCGTTGCGCTCGAGCAGCTTCCGCGTTGCCGGGATCGGGCCGGTGAGCATGATCACCGGGTCGACGCCGACGGTCGTCTGGTCGAAGATCCGCGCCCGCGGCTTCAGCCCGAGGGCGTCGGCCTTCTCGCGGGTCATCAAAAGGACCGCGGCAGCGCCGTCGGAGACCTGGGAGGAGTTGCCGGCGGTGATCTTGCCGTCGTCCTTGAAGGCCGGCTTCAGCTGCGAGAGGCCCTCGATCGTCGTCTCGCGCAGGCCCTGGTCGGTGGCGTAGGTGTCGCCGTTGACCTGCATCGGCAGGATCTCGCGCTCGAAGCGCCCCTCGTCGGTCGCCTGCTTGGCGAGCTGCTGGGAGCGGACGCCGAGCTCGTCGAGCTCGGAGCGGGGAATCTCCCACTGGTCGGCGATCATCTCCGCCGAGAGGCCCTGCGGGATCAGGTCGTACTTCTCCATCAGCTCGGGCGAGAAGGCCATCCCGTGCTCCTGCATCACCGAGAAGGAGTCGGCGAAGGAGATGTGGCCCATGTGCTCGACACCGCCGCCGATGGCGACGTCGTGGACGCCGGAGGCGACGAGCGCGGCGGCGAAGTTGACGGCCTGCTGGGCGGAGCCGCACTGGCGGTCGACGGTCGTCCCAGGGACCTCCTGCGGCAGGCCGGCCTCGAGCCAGGCGTTGCGGCCGATGTTCAGACCCTGCTCGCCGAACTGCTGGACGCAGCCGGCGATGACGTCGCCGACCTCGTTCGGGTCGACCCCGGAGCGCTCGATCAGCTCGCCGTAGGTGCGGGCGAGGAGGTTGGAGGCGTGGAGGTCCTTGTAGTAGCCCTTCTCCGGATGGCCGCGCCCGATCGGGGTGCGCACCGCCTCGACGATCACTACCTCTTGCCCGCCGAACTTTCCGTTGCCGTTGCCCATCGCCAGCCTCCGTTCTTCAGAAGATCGTGGTGCGCGCCGCGCAGTCCTCCTTTGAGGGTAGCCGATTGACTGGTCAGTCAGCCAAGGTTGAGGCTGCTCAGAACCCGCGCGTCACCACTGCGTTGATGCGTGATAGAAGCCCCGCCAATGAGCGCTAATCAGGGGTACACGAGTCCGGGGATCGCGGGCAGCGGGGCGATAGCCACCGGCCTTGCCGCGGTCTCGACCACCACCGCAGACACGATCCTGCTCGCCCGCAGCGAGGCCTCGGCCTGGCGCGCGGAGGAGAAAGTGGTCGCGGCCTGCGCCAAGATCGAGGGCGGCGAGCCCTCGCGGCTGCGGGTGACCACCGACCCGAAGGACCTCGCCGACTGCGACGTAATCGTCGAGGCGATCGTCGAGGAGGTCGAGCCGAAGGGCGAGCTGCTGCGGAGGATCGCCGAGGCCTGCCCGAACGCCGACCTCGCGACCACGACCTCCTCGCTCAGCATCGCCGAGATCGCCGAGGCGGCCGGCACCCCGAAGCTCTACGGCTTCCACGTCTTCAACCCGGTGCCGCGGATGAAGCTGGTCGAGGTCTGCATCCCCGACGGCGCCGCCGATTCCCGCGAGAAGGCCCTCGCCTGGTGCGCAGCGCTCGGCAAGACCGCGGTCGAGGTCCCCGACGAAGCCGGCTTCGTCGTCAACCGCCTCCTCTTCCCCTACCTCTTCGACGCCGCCCGCATGGTCGAAAGGACCGGCATGGAGCCCGGCGCCGTCGACACCTGCATGAAGCTAGGAGCCGGCCACCCAATGGGCCCTCTCGCGCTCCTCGACTTCGTCGGCATGGACGTCTCGAAAGCAATCGGCGACGCCCTCTACGCCGAAACCAACGAGCCGACCCACAACCCGCCGCCGATCATCGTGAAGATGGTCGAAGAAGAAAAACTGGGCCGCAAGAGCGGCGCGGGCTTCTACAGCTACGACTGAGCGACTTCCCGGGCGGACCTCGGCCGTCCCTTAGTGCGTGTGGCCGGAGGGACGGGTGTCCCTCTCCCGACCGGCGTCCTGTTCCTCGCCCCTGAGACTCGACGAGAGATGAAGCGCGCCGGCGAGGAACCCAGGGAGGGAGAGGGACACCCGTCCCTCGCTACCGCCGCGCCTACGCAGCTTTGCTCTTACCGCTGATGTCCCAGATCACATCGGCCTCGGATATCCCCTGACGGCGGGCGACGGTCTCTATCTCTCCCCAGGGGAGCTCGGCCTCGGGGAGCTCGTCCCAGCGGGCGAGGTCTAGGGCCTCGACGGCGCCTTTTAGTGCTGGGCCGAGGTGCTCCTCGGAGCGCAGCAGCGCCCTCAGGACCTCGAGCTGCTTGTCGGTCAGGCGAACAACCCACATGCGGTACCTCCAGGATTCGAGCGGAAGCGGGTTGCTCGATGAAGTTAGGCGGGGGTGCGGACGGAATCGCCGCTGCCACCGCTGATCCGGACCGCCTCGATGCGGTTCTCACGCACCGCTTCGACCCTGATCGTGTAGCCGTTGGTGACGATCGAGTCGCCCCGTTTCGGCAACCGGCCGAGCTCGCCGAAGACGTAGCCGCCGACCGAGTTGTAGGCGTCGGTGTCGACCGGCAGCTCGATCCCGGCGTCGGCGAGGTCGCCGAGGGAGACATGGCCGCGGACGAAGTAGTCGCCGTTGGTGAGTTTGCGGACGGCGGCGGCGCGGGGGTCGGTCTCGTCCTCGATCTCCCCCACCACCTCCTCGAGGATGTCCTCGACGGTGACGATCCCGACCGTGCGGCCGTACTCGTCGACGACGACCGAGAGCGAGGTCCGCTGCACCTGCAGGTCGTGGAGGAGGTCGTCGAGCGGCCGCGTCTCGGGGACGATCAGGGCGTCGCGGATGACCGTGTCCAGCGCGGCCTCGGGACCGTCGCTCATGTAGAGCCGGGCGAGGCTGTTGTTGTGGACGACGCCCTTGACCCGGTCGGGGTTGTCGTCTTCGATCACCACCAGCCGGGTGTGGCCGGAGGTGACGCAGCGCCGCAGCGCCGCCTCCACCGTCTCGGCGGCGTCGACGGTGACGACCGCCGGGATCGGCGTCATCACCTCGCGCGCCTCCTGCTCGTGGAGGTGGAAGACGCCGCCGAGCATGCCCGCCTCGCCGGGGTCGAGGTGCCCGCCCATGCGCGAGCTGTCGATGATCTGCTTCAGGTCCTCGGAGGTGTGGTGCTCTTCGAGGTCGGTCGGGTCGACGCCGAAGAGGCGGACGACGCCGTTGGAGACCCAGCTCAGCGCTTTGGTGACTGGCGTGGTCGCGAGCGCGAACCAGCCGAGCGGGCGGGAGACCCGGCGCGCGGTCCGGTCCGGCTGGGCGATCGCCAGCATCTTCGGCACCTGCTCGCCGATCGAGATGTGCAGCGCGGTGACAAAAGCAAAGGCGATCGCCAGCGCCAGCCCGGCGGCGGCAGCGTGGGAGAGGCCGCCGAAGAGCGGCTCCAGCAGTTTCGCCAGCGAAGGCTCGCCGAGGAAGCCGATTCCGATCGAGGCCATCGTGATCCCGATCTGGCAGGCGGAGAGCGATTCGTCGATCCGGTCGAGCTGCTCGACCACGGCCTCGGCGCCGGCCTCGCCCTCCTCGACGGCCTGTTCGATTTTGCCGCGGCGGGTGCGGACGAGGGCGAACTCGGCGGCAACGAAGAAGCCGTTGATGGCAATCAACAGCGCTAGGAGGACGAGCAGCAGGACGCTCATCGGCTATGCGGCCCGGTACTTCGGGCTGGGACGTCCTCGGCCATTCGGCACCGTGAATATAGCTACCCGGTTCGGCGTTTTTGCTCCAGCCCCCTCGGCAACTGCGATATTGAGCGGACGATGAGAATCGCAACGCTCAGCGAGATGCTCGAAGAGATCGTGCGATTGGGCGAGGCGACGGGGATGGAAGAGCACGCCCACGAGATGCGCGGCGAGCTCGAGGGACGGCTGGCGACGGTGCGGGCCGCGGTGGCCGGGACCGGCGCGCCGCGGGTGGTGGCGCTGCAGCGCCTGGACCCGCCTCGGGTCGGCGGTTTCTGGATCCCGGAGATGATCTCGATCGCCGGCGGCGAGGACGTCGCCGGCGACCCGGGGCTGAACCCGCCGGCGGTCGGCTGGGGAGAGCTGGAGAGCCTGCGCGCCGACGTCGTCGTGGTCTTGCCCGAAGGCTCGGTGGGGGACGCGCAGGCACAGGCGATGGAGCTGTGGGAGCGGATCGCGGCGCTGGGGGCGACCCGCATCTACGCCGTCGACGGCACCACCTTCGCCGAGCCTGGTCCACGGCTGGTCGACGGGGTCGAGCTGCTCGGTCACATCCTCCATCCCGATTTGGTCGATCCCCCCGGCAACATCGGCTTCGCGGCACTGCGGGCGCCGGTCTCCCGACCCGCGGCAGACCCCCAGCACTAGGCGACCGAGAGCGCGCCGAGCACCGCGATGACGCCGACGGCGACCATCGCCGCCAGCTCCAGCGGCAGGCGGTTGCGGCCGAAATAGCCTTTCTCGCCGGCGACGATCACCAGCGCGCAGATGACGCCACCGATCAGGCCGCCGATGTGCCCGCCGACGCTGATCCGCGGTGAGATGAAGCTGAAGATCAGGTTGAAGACGATGAGGAAGCCGATCTCCCCCGCCAGCTCGTTCATCCCTCGACCGCGGGCGATCACGAAGATGGCGCCGGCAAGTCCGAAGACCGCGCCCGAGGCGCCGATCGTCAAACCGTTCGGCTCGACTATCAGCGCGCCGAAAGAGCCGGCGAGGAGCGAGGCGAAGTAGAGGACGAGGAAGCGGGGCGTCCCCAGCGACGGCTCCAGCAGCCGTCCCAGCACCAGCAGCAGGAACATGTTGAAGCCGATGTGGATGATGCTGGCGTGGAGGAAGCCGCTGGTGACGAGGCGGTACCACTCGCCTTCGGCGACGTAGGGGCCGTAGAGGCCGAAGTCGACGACGAACTGGCTCAGATGTTCACGGAAGAGACCGCCTGACCCGCTGGCGATCTCGACCAGGAAGACGATCACGTTGATCGCGATCAGGATGTAGGTGGCCGGCGCCGTCTCGAAGCCGGGGGTCCCGGTCGGGTTCCGCACGACTTTCGTCCGCTGACTGGCGCACTCCGGGCAGCGCATTCCAACCGGCGTCGGCGTCATGCAGTCGGGGCAGATCGGCCGCCCGCAGGAGGAGCAGGAGACGCGGGTCTCGCGGTCGGGGTGGCGGTAACAAGTCTCGGCCATCGGGCAAGGCAGCCTACAATCGCCGCCGATGGAGGCCCCCAGCCCCGCCCGTCTCTATGCCGCGGCCTTCGGTGCCGCGCTGGTGCTGCTCGGCATCCTCGGCTTCTTCTACACCGCCAGCTTCAACGGCCTCGAGGACTACGAGGACGCGATCGCCGGCCTGCAGGTGAACGGTTGGCTCAACCTCCTCTACGTCGCCGCCGGTGCCGTCGGTCTGCTGGTGGCGGGTGCTTCGTCCCGTACCTACGCGCTGGTGACTGGCCTGCTCTTCATCGCCCTGGCGATCATCGGCTGGGGCAGCGGTTGGCTCAACCTCGTGGTCGGGGTCCTCGGCCTGGCCGCGGCCCTCGGGACGACGAAGTCAGAGCCGCGAGCGAAGCCCGCTCGTCAGGGCTCCTAGACGCCCCCGGCTCTGCTGCCGGCCTCGACGGCGCAGCTCCAGCAGGACCAGTGCCCCGGTGGCGGCGCCACCGGCGCCGACCGCGACCACCGGCCGCACCCAGTTGCGTGGGTCGCGCAGCGCCCGCAGCTCGCTCTCGGAAAGCTCCTCGGCCCAATCGGAGAGCTCCTCGGCGGCGGCTTGGGTAACGGCAGCCATCGTGTCCTCGAAACGGGCGGAGAGGCGCTCCGGCGGCTCGATCGGACGCAGAGCGTCGCTCAACAGCGCCTCCACATCCCAGGTCGAGCCGCTGAGGGTCTCACGCGAGTCAGGCATCACTCATCTCCTCCTGCAGCTGTTTGATCGCGCGGTGGATCAACACCTTGGTCGCCCCGTCCGAGCGGCCTAACGCCCGCGCGATCTCGCCGTTGTCCATGCCGAGGGCGAAGCGCATGATCAGCGCCTCGCGCCGGTCCTCGGGAAGCCCGTCGAGGTGCTTGATCACCTGCCGCAGCTCCTCGCGGCCCTCGGCAATTGCCTCGGTGTCGTGGCGGGTGGCGATCGGGGCGGCGTTTTCCAGCGGCGTCTGCGGCCGTCGCGAGCGGTCGCGGTAGTAGTTCGAGGCAAGGTTGTGGGCGATCCGAATTACCCACGGTCGCAGCGGCCGGCCGTCGGACTCGCGCCGAGCCCGGTCGAAGTGCCGGTATGCCTGCAGGAAAGCCTGCTCGGTCAGGTCCTCGGCGTCGTGGTGGTTCCCCACCCGGTAGTAGGCGTAGGAATAGACGTCCCGCAGGTGGGCGCGGTAGAAGTCCTCGAAGGCGCGGTCGAGGTCGGCCTTCGCCGCCGGAGCCAGCTCGGCCGGCTCGACGTTCTGCTCGGGGCCGCTCACCAGGCAAGCCTACCCCCGGGCTCATCAGGCGGCCCGCCGCTCGCGCTCGACCTGGCGCAGGGTGGCCATCCACTGCTCGACGTCGCAATCGCCGCTGATCAGCGCCGCCAGGCTGGCGAGTGCGTCGGCCTCGACCCCGGAGGAGGCGACCGCCTCGGCGAGGATCGGGACGGTGTCGAGGCCCTCGGAGGCCTGCCCGATCTTGCCGGGGATCTCCTCGGCCGGGGTGCCGGTGCCGAGCAACTCTCCGGCGCGGCGGTTGCGGCCGGCCGGGGCCATCATCGTCGCGGTCAGGTCCCCGACCCCGGCAAGGCCGGCGAAGGTTTCTGGGTCGGCGCCGCGGGCGACGGCGTGGTCGATGCACTCGCGCCAGATCGCCGCGACGGCGATGCCGGCCGCGTTGAGGCCGTGCGGCTCGGCGGCCGCGGCGGCGAGGGCGGCGGCGTTCTTGGCGGCGCCGGCCATCTCCACCCCGGTGACGTCGTTCGAGCGCTCGCAGACGAGGCCGGCCTTGTCGAAGACCTCGCCGATCTGCACCCGCAGCTCCTCGTCGGCCGAGCCGAGGACTAGGGCGGCGGAGCCGGAAACAGCCTCGCGGGCGTGCGCCGGCCCACCGAGGCAGGCGATCGCCCGCGCCCGCACTCGTTCGCCGACGTATTCGGAGGGGAGCTGCCCCTGCGGGCTGATCAGCCCCTTGGTCAGCATCAGGACGGCGCTGCGGGAGCTGACCCGGTCGGCGATCGCGCCAACGGCCTGCGGCAGCTGCTTGGAGGGGATCGCGAGGCAGATCAGGTCGAGGCCGGCGAGCTCGATCGCCGAGGCGGGTCGCACGTCGATCGACTCGGGCAGCGGCACCCCCGGCAGGTAACGCCGGTTCTCGCCGTCCTCGATCAGCTCCTCGACCCGCTCCGAAGTCCGCGCCCCCAGTTGGACCTCGAGGCCGCCGCGGGCGAGCAGGACCGCGACCGCGGTTCCCCAGCTACCGGCCCCGATTACCGCGGCGCGGCGCATCGGCGGCAGCCCGCCGAGGTCTTCCCACTGCAAGAGGACGTTGGGCCAGATCCGGGCCGTCACCGTTTCCGCCAACGCCGGCGAGGGCTCCTCGGCGCGCGGGAAGGTCATCGGCGGCCCCAGTCGCACCTTGCACTTGCGCGGTCGGATCGCCCAGCCCCGCCGCACGTGTTCGGTCCCCAGCACCGCGGTCGGGATCACCACGGCACCGGTCTGCAGCGCCAGCCGCCCCACCCCCCGCTTCGGGTTGGCGAGGGTGCCGCGCCGAATTCGCGTCCCCTCCGGGAAGACGCAGACGGCGCCGCCGCGTTCGGCGATCATCCGCGCCGTCAGCATCGATTCCTCGTCGGACTCGCCGCGGCGGACCGGGAAGGCGCCGAGCCGCGAGAGCATCCATCCCTGCCAGCGCCGCTCGAAGAGCTCGACCTTGGCCATGTAGTTCATCGGCCGCCGCCAGGGGAGGCAGGCGCCGACGACGAAGGGGTCGAGGAAGCTGCGGTGGTTGGCGGCGACGATCACGCCCCCCTTCGCCTTCCCGTACTCCCGCCCCCGCCGATCGAGCCGGAAGTAGATGAGGAAGAACGGCAGCAGGAACGCCCGCGCCACGCAGTACATAGGCCAGTTGACGCTGTGCTTACGCGTATACGCGTGGTAGGAGGCGAGCCGCTCCGGGCTCAGACGTTCAGGATCCACGCGTAGCGCTACACAGGGAGCAAGTCACGGTTACGCCGAGGACCGCGGCGACCACCGAGTCCGCGAGAACCCGTGCTGTACAAGGGTTTTCGCGGACTCGGTGATTACCAGACCTGTCGCACCAGCTGCTCGAGGTCTTGGCGGGTCAGCGGCGGGCCTGGGACCCGGCCCAGCTCGGACCGTTGGAGCATGGCGTCGAGGGCCTCTTCCAGCTTGGACTCGTCGCCTCCGAGATGACCCAGGGGCTCCGGCCGACCGAGCTCTTCGACTCGTCCTCGCAGCCCACCTACATCGGTGCCGAGCGCCTCCGCCAGCCGCGCGTACACCTCCGGCGCCCGCTCCGCGAGGAACGCCAGCGCGTGTGGCAGGGCCGCGGCGTTGGTCTCCGCGTGCGGCGTGCCGCAGATGCGGACCAGGGTCTGGCAGATCACGTGGTGGAGGCCGAGGCCAGCGGAGTCGATCGCGTAGCCGCAGAGGATCGCGCCTAGGGCGAGATCCGCTCTTTCCCGCGCCTCTCGCTCTTCGTCAAGCGCGCTCGCGATCAGCTTCGCTCCGCGTAGCGCGGTCATCTCCGAGACCGGATTCGAATCAGGCGTGTAGAGCGTGTCTGCTCCGTGCGCCAAGGCGTTCATCGCGCTCGCCCTCAGCGCCAGCTCGGGCTGTCCCGTCATCGCCTCGGGATCCCCGATCACCAGCGATGGGCGCACCATCCCCCGCACCCGATCCTCCGCCCCTTCAGGCAAACGATGGATCGCCGTCATCGGCGCCCCTGACAACGTCGTCGGCACCGCCACCACCTCCGCCCCGCTCACCGAAGCCACCGCCTTAGCCACGTCAACCACCCGGCCGCCACCGAAGGCCACGAGCGGGCGCACTCGCACCCCCTCCTCAGCCTGTGGTGGGGGTGCGAGTGCGCCCGTCAAAGCGCCTGCGGCGGCCGGGACCGGACCCGACGCCACCAAATGGACCCCGCTCGCAGCAGCAGCCAGCGCCTCACCCTCCCCCAGCGCCCGCTCCGTACTCAGCAGCTCGAACTCCTCGAACCCATGCTCGCGGAGAACCTCAACCGCCTGCGCGACGCCGTCCCGCCGAAACTCGACGGTGCGGCCGGCGTCGCGCCAGCTGAAGTCCGCCGTCAACCCTGGGCTTTGACCCGCGGGTTGACGACCGGGCGCAGTTTCGGCTCGACCTCCTCGCGCAGGTGCTCGAAGTCCGGCGGCAGCGAGAGCTTTTCTCCCAGACTCTCGACCGGCTCGTCGACGGTGAAGCCGGGGCCGAGCGTGGCGATCTCGAAGAGGACGCCGCTGGGCTCGCGGAAGTAGATCGAGCGGAAGTAGAAGCGGTCGATTTCCGGGGTCGGCTGGGCGCCACCGGAGACGGCCTTCTCGCGCCAGTCCAACAGCTCCTCCGGGGTCGAGGCCCAGGCGACGTGATGGACGCTGCCAGCGCCCTGGATCCCGCGCTCGGGCGGTGGCTCGTCATAGAGGTAGAGGCCACCGCGCTGCTCGCCGCGCGCCTCCCAACCCTCGCCGGACCGCTCGAACTCAAGCGCCTCCAGCAACGCCTCGCTCGCCGCCGGCGAGACCGCGTAGGCGCGGACCGCGTGGAACCCCTGCAGGGCCATCTCCCCCGGCACCTCCGGGTGGTCGGCGATCAGCGGCTGGTCGGGCACCTGGGCGACGAGCAGCTCGTGCTCGAGCCCCTCGGGGTCGGAGAAGACGAGGCTGTCGCCGTCGCGCTCGGACTCGGTCCCGTTCTCGCGCAGGCGCACCGCCCAGAAGTCCAGCGCCTCGGCAGAGCCGACCCGCCAGACGATTCGGTGCACCATCCCCGCACCAGCGCGCCCGGGTGCCGCCCCGGGGTACTCGAAGAAGGTCAGATCGGAGCCCGCGTCCCCTGCCTCGTCGGCGAAAAAGAGGTGATAGACGGTCGGGTTGTCCTGGTTGACGGTTTTCTTGACCAGCCGCAAACCCATCACGCCGGCGTAGAAGTCGACGTTGCGCTGGGCGTCCTCGGTGATCGCAGTGATGTGGTGAATTCCCTCTAGCTTCATTGCTCACGTATACCATCCGCCAATGAGCCGCGGACGACGTCGTTTAGTACGAGGGCTCGTAATCCTCGGTTCGGTCCTTGCTTTCCTCAGCGTCTTCGCGATCTGGACCGAGCGCCAGGCGCTCAACACGGACGACTGGGTCGACACCAGCGCCCGCCTCCTTCACGACGAGACGATCCGCGAAGCGCTGAGCGATTACCTGGTCGACCAGCTCTACGAAAACGTCGACGTGCGCAAGGAACTGGAAGAAATCCTGCCCGGCGACACCAAGGACCTCGCCGGCCCGGCCGCCGGCGGACTGCGCCAGGTGGCCGGCCAGGGCGCCGAAAAGGCGCTTGAAACCTCGACGGCCCAGGACCTCTGGGAAGAGGCAAACCGGACCACCCACGAACAGCTGCTCGCCGTCCTCGAAAACAAGAAAGAAGCGGTCGAAACCGACGAAGGCAACGTCCGCCTCAACCTCGGCAGCCTGCTGACCAACCTCGCCGAGCAAGTCGGGATCGGCGAAGACCTGGCCCAGAAACTTCCCCCCGACGCCGCCCAGATCGAGATCCTCAAGTCCGACGAGCTGAAGACGGCGCAGGACATCGCGGTCGCGATCAAAGGCCTGGCGCTGCTGCTCTCGCTCTTGACCTTCATCGTCTTCGGCGCCGCGATCTACCTCGCCCGCAGCGAACGCTGGGTCACGGTCCTGCTCAGCGGCATCGGCCTGATCGCCGCCGGTTTCGCGGTGATCGTCGTCCGCCACATCGCCGGCGGCATCGTCGTCGACGAACTGGTCGTGGACGAGAGCGTCAAGCCGGCCGGCGAAGCCGCCTGGTCGATCGGCACCTCGCTGATGACCAGCATCGCGACGACGGTGATCGTCGTCGGCGTCCTCTTCCTGATCGCCGGCTGGCTCGCCTCGCCGACCAACGGCGCCCGCACCACCCGCCGCTACCTGGCGCCGGTGCTGCACCAGCATTCCGCCTACGTCTACGCCGGGCTGGCGCTGGTCGTCTCCTTCTACTTCCTCAGCGGGCCCACCCACGGCCTGCGCGCCTTCCTCACCACCCTGATCGTCGCCGGGATGGCCGCCTTCGGAATCCACGAGCTGCGCAAACTGACCGACGAGGAATACCCCGACGCGACCTACGACGAGGTCTTCGGCCGCACCAAGGACAAAGTCGTCACCGCGGTCAAAGACGCCAACATCACCGAGCGAGTCGGCGAGCAAGCCTCGAAGCTGCGCCTGCCGGAAAAGCGGCGGCCCGACGGTGGCGAGGGAAGCAGCGACGCACCCGAGGCGCCCACCCAGGCGCTGCCGCTCAGCGACGAGGACGCCCGGATCGAGCGCCTCGAGCGACTCGGCGGCCTCCGCGACAAAGGGATCCTCACCGACGAGGAGTTCGCCGCCGAGAAGGCGAGGCTTCTCGGCGGCGACTCATCTGGCGCTAGCTGACGGCTACTCGCCGAGGGTGATGCGCACTCGCGCGCCCGGGGCCAGCACTTTGCCCGGCCTCGGTGCCTGCTTGAGGACCTTGCCGACTTTCTTCGCCGAGGCCTCGACCTTCTTCACGTGGCCGAGCTTGCAGCCGCGTCGCTTCAGCAGCGTCTTCGCCTTCCTCAGGGTCTTGTTCTTGACCGCCGGGACGACGCAGGCCCGGTAGACGTAGTCGTCGAAGCGGGTGTTCGGGTTCTCACCCGCCAGCGTCGTCACCGTGACGTCGACCTTGCCCGGGCGGGCGGTGCTCGGCGCGGTGGCGGTGATCTCGGTGTCGGAGTCGACGGTGAAGCTCGCCGCCGGGGTTGAGCCGAACATGACCGCGGTCGTACCGTTCAGGTTCTTGCCGCTGATCGTCACCAGGGTGGTACCGGTGACCGGACCGAAGGCCGGCGAGACCGTGGTGATTTCCGGCGCGGGCTGGATTTCCGCGCTGAGCGAGATCTCCTTGCCGTCGAACGATTCACTCGGCGCGTGGACGGAGCCGTCGAACGGGGTCGGGAAGATCGACGCGTAGCGGGCACCCGCGACCGTCGCGAAGCCGATTTCGTCGGTGTCGTGCGAGGGGTCGACACCGATCAGGTCGCCGGCCTGCACTTTCAGGTTGGTGGAGAACGTTTCCAGGCCGGTGCCGGCGGGCGTCGCCCCCTGGCTGGTGGCGGTCGCTTCGTAGCTGCTTTTGCCGTCAGGGTGGAGAACCCGCAGGAAGAACGGCCCGCCGACCGCACCCTGCACCCTCCAGCGCACGATCGCGCCGTTGACCGGTGAGGCAAGCGTCGCCCCGGACTCGGGCAGCGCCGTGTTGAAAAGGGTCTGCACCCGTTTGAACGGTTCCGAGGTCGCGCCTTCGGGCAAGACGCTGCCGACGCTGATCACCGACGCCTGCGCCGCGGTCGCCATTGCCAAAGCGCTGGCGCTCACCGCACAGGCGACCGCGATCGCCCAGAGACGTAACCGGCTCTGCTCTCCCCTGCTTACCGTCATCCCTGCTTGTTCCCGCATCTCAAACTGCCTCCTTGGTTTAGGTGCCTTCCGGCACTGGACGACGTTTGAGCTAAACGGGAGACAAAGGGAAAGTTGCGGAAAGCCCCCCGCCGGAATCGAACCGGCAACCTCCTCATTACAAATGAGGCGCTCTCCCAGGTTGAGCTAGGGGGGCAGGTGGCTAATGATGTCCGTGGTGGACGTGACGTTCAGATTCCTGGGGCCGGACGAGGGTACCGTGCTGACGGGCGCGATCGAGGCCGCATATGGTCAAACTTATGACGTCCGGTGGGTGTACGACCCGGACGAGGTCGGAGCCCGGATCGGCGCCGGAACCTACGTCGCCTGCATCGCCGAAAGCCCCGCAGGGGAGCTGCTTTGCCACATCGGGATGAGTCTGGCGGCAGCCGGCGATGCCGTCGCCCACTCCGGCCAGGCGGTGACGCTTCCCGCCGCCCGCGGCCAGCACCTCTTCACCCGAACCAAGCGGTACTTGATGGACTGGGCGCGGGAGCGCGGATTGGCCGGCATGTACAGCGAGGCGACCGCCGCTCACCCCTACAGCCAGAAGGCGAACATCGAGCTGGGAGCGCACGAGACCGGGTTCCTGCTCGGCTGGATCCCCGCCTCGGTCAGCAACGACGCCGCCGGCGTACGGGCGGGGCGGCAGTCGGCCGCGCTCTTCTACACGAAGCTGAACGACGGCCACGAGCGCGAGGTCTACGCGCCGGAGCGCCACCGCGAGATCGTCAGCCAGACGATCGAGCTCTGCCAGCTGCGAGGGCGCGTCGCCGAGCCGCCCGCCGGCTGCGAGCTGCCGCCGTGCAGCGAGCTCCACGTCGAGGTCGACCGCGACCACAACCTGGCGCTGATCACCGTCCTGCGGCCGGGAGCAGACCTCGAGGGGGCGATCGGCGGCGAGCGGCGCCACCTCTTCCACCGCGAGAACCTCGACGCCGTCTACATCGACCTACCGCTCGAGCGGCCCGCGACCGCCCTTGTCGCCGACGACCTCGAGCGGCTGGGCGTCTCCTACGCCGGCGTCTTTCCCAACCACCGCACCGACGGCGACGTCCTCCGCATGCAGTCGCTGCACCGGGTCCGAGTCAAGGCCGACGACGTTGCCGTCGCCTCGGACCACGGGCGCGAACTACTGGATTACGTCCTCTCAGACCTGCCCCAGAGCGGTTAAGCAGCCACCTCGCGAGAGGCAAGGTGAGCCCCGACCTTGCGCTTGACCCGCTGCAGGGCGTTGTCAACGGTCTTGGTGTCGCACTCGAGTCGCTCGCCGATCACCTCGTAGGAGTGCCCGTCGAGATAGAGGGAGAGGACTCGGCTCTCTAGGTCGGACAGGACCCCGGAGATGCCGGAGAGGCAGGAGACCAGGCTCTCCAGCTCTTCGCTGGCGATCACCTGGTTGACCGGGTCATGCACGCTGGGTCCCGGCAGGATCTCGTCGAGGGTGGTTTCGGAGTCCCCGGCCGCGGCAGGCGTCTGGCTGAAGGAGACGTACTGGTTGAGCGGGGTGTGCTTGTTGCGGGTCGCCGTCTTCACCGCGGTGATGATCTGGCGGGTGATGCAGAGCTCGGCGAAGTTGCGGAAGCTCGACTCGCGGTCGGTCCGGTAATCCCGGATCGCCTTGTAGAGGCCGAGCAGGCCCTCCTGGATCAGGTCGTCGGACTCGCCCCCGAGGAGGAAGTACGAGGAAGCCTTGAGGCGGACAAAGCCGCGGTAGCGGCGGATGATCGTGTCGTAGGCATCGGTCCGCCCCTCCTTGGCGAGGGCGACCAGATAGTGATCATCAAGTTCAACTTGAGGGTTAGGGTTTGAGATACGACCGGTGCGTTGGGCAACCGGGACCGGCATTTCCTGCGTAGGCGTAGACAGAGCCACAGATCCTTCTCCTTGCTGAAGGGTCGTGGCGCCTGTTACCTCCCCTGAGGCGCCCGTATTCACCGGGATCACCTCAACCTGAGGTTCACCCTTATTGCGGCGCTAGTTTTACCGCTGTGCGGTGTTCTGTCAACCCCAAATTGCGACTTTCTGCAATCGCCGTTGCATTTGCAGGGGGTTGGAGGGGCCGGGATGGGTGCCTCGATCGTTCTAGGTGGTGCGTTGGCGGGTTGCCTCTGAGAGGAGAGCTGAGGCGGCTGCGGAGACGTTTAGGGACTCGATTTGGCCTAGTTGTGGGAGGGCTATTAGGCCGTCGCAGGTTGAGGCGACTCTTGGGCGGAGGCCTTTGCCCTCTCCTCCTAGTACTAGAACGGTTGGGCCGGTTAGGTCGGTTTGCCATGGGGTCTGCTTGGCCTCTGCATCGGCTCCCCAGATCCAGAAGCCGGCCTGCTTCGCTTCGGCCAGCCAGTCGGCGAGGTTGCGGACGTGGGCTACTTCGATGTGCTCGACAGCGCCCGCGGAGGTCTTGCAGACGACGGGGGTGACGCCGGCGGACCGACGCTCCGGAAAGACGACGCCAGCGGCGCCGGCGAACTCGGCGGAGCGGCAGACGGCTCCGAGGTTGCGCGGGTCCTGGACCTGGTCGAGCGCAACAAGCAGCGCTCCCTCCTTTCGCAGCATCCCGCTCGGATCGCCGTAGGGGTAGGGATCGACCTCTGCCACCACCCCCTGATGGTCAGGAGAGCCACAGAGCCGCTCCAGCTCCTCGTTCGAGGCCTCCGGCGCCCGCCAGACCCGCTGCACGCGCCGCCGCCCCCGCTCGGCCTCGGCAACCGGCCGGCGCCCGTAGATGAACTGGTTCGCCATCAGGTTTTGCGGATAAGGCGAGGTCCGGAATCCGAATCACGGACTTCCCAACCGAGCTCGAGAAGCTGATCACGTATGTCGTCTGCACGGTCGTATTCCTTGGCCGCGCGAGCCTCCTCCCGCTTGGCAAGCAAAGCCTGCGGCGTCGTCATCTCGAGGCTCACCGAACTTTTGCCGGTGATCGGCGAGAGCTGCAGATTGACAACGTTCTGGTCGGCAAGAGAGCCGAGGCCGACGAGCTCAAGCATCTCCGCCACCTCCTCAGCAGCCAAACCCTTCGAAACCTCCCCCCGGTTTGCTTCTCCCACCAACTCAAAAACCTCAGCGAGCGCCTTAGGCGTATTGAAGTCATCAGCAAGAGCGTCCCTGAAAGCCGCAAGTCGGGAGGCCACGGGGGTGCCCGACGAACCCTCCCCAATTTGTGAGGAGGGCACCCCCGCGGCCTCC
>DASTYZ010000102.1:0-28357 GCA_035764545.1 Solirubrobacterales bacterium
CGGGGCGATCGCCTGGAACCTGATCACCTGGTACTTCGGGTTGCCCTCGAGTTCTTCCCATGCCCTGATCGGCGGCGTCGTCGGCTCCGCAGTGGCGGCGGTCGGGTTCGACGCTGTGATCGCCGAAGGCCTGGTCGGCAAGGTCCTGATCCCGGCCGTCGTCGCCCCGATCCTCGCCTTCCTCGTCGCCGGCGCCGCGATCGGCCTCTCCTACCGGGTCGTCGGCAGGCAGCGGCCGGGCATCGTCACTCGCGGATACCAGTACGGGCAGATCGTCTCCGGCGGGTTATTGGCGCTGGCGCACGGGACCAACGACGCCCAGAAGACGATGGGGATCATCACCCTGGCGCTGATCGCCAACGGCTCGCTCGGCGCCGACGCCGACCCGCCGTTCTGGGTGATCGCTTCGGCGGCAACCGCGATCGCCCTCGGCACCTACAGCGGCGGCTGGCGGATCATCAAGACGACCGGCACCCGGATCATCAAGATGGACGCCGCCCAAGGGTTCTCGGCCCAGGGGGCGGGGGCGACGGTGATCCTCGCCTCGACCCACTTCGGCTTCCCGCTCTCGACCACGCACGTGATCAACGGCGGCATCATGGGTTCGGGAGCGGCGAAGCGGCTCTCGGCGGTGCGCTGGGGCGTCGCCGGCAACATCTTCGTCGCCTGGCTGTTGACGCTGCCGGCAGCGGCGGCGATCGGCGGCCTCACCTACGGCTTCACGCGCATTTTCGGCACCGGTGCCCTCGGCCCGATCCTGGTCACCCTGATGGCGCTCTCGCTGATCGTCGCCGCGTTCGCCCGGCGAGCCCAGCGCGGTGCTCCCGTCACGGCGGCCGGCGGATGATCGCGACGATCGTCCACACCGACGAACTGCTGCAGACGATCGTGGCCTCGGTGGTGGCCGGGATCGGCGTCACCTTCGCCTTCTCGGTCGGGATCTGGGGCGCGGGTCAGTTCGCCGAGCTGAGCCGCAACGAACGGCCGGTCGCGGCGACGGCGGCGCTGGTGGTCGGCGGCTTGGCGCTCGCCTGCGTGGCGGCGTCGATCGTCGTCGGCATCATCGTGATGACCAGCAAGTAGGGGTTGTCGAGGGCCGCTAGCTGAGGGTGTTCGCGTCCATCCAGACGCGCCAGATGGCGGCGACGGAAGCGGCGAAGAGGAGGATCCAGAGGAGGGTGCCGCCGCCGCTGGCGAACAGCTTGTCGCTGCCGGCGATCAGCAGGGCGATCATCCCGAGCGCTCCGTAGAGGAGGGCGCGGCGGCCGTCGGTGAGGGTCGCCAAGGTCAGCTGGTTTTCGCGACTGAAGGTGTAGAGCATCCATGCAAGCCCGGCGAGTAGTCCCATCGTCAGCGCCGTCAGCACGGCTTCGGCGAGGTTGCCTCCAGTGGCCGTGAAGGCGATCGGTATGGCCAGGAGCATGATGATCGCGACGTTGCGGGCGGTGCGCACGAGTCCAGTTTACGAATCCGGTACTGGTCGGCGACAAAGATTTTGCGATCTGCGCGCCACCTGTGCGGATTTGCTCGGCAGGTTTCGCCTATGCCGCCGAGGGCCGAGAGAGCAGCGCACGGGGAGGAGGGGACCGCCTCGGTCGAGCTGGTCGCGGTGATCCCGTTCCTGCTGCTGGCGCTCCTGGTGGCAGCGCAGATCGCGCTCGCCGGCCAGGCGCTCTGGTCGGCGAGCGTGGCGGCGCGGGCGGGAGCGCGGGCGGCGCTGGTCGGCGGAGACGCCTCCGCGGTCGCCCGGGCCGCGCTCCCGCCCGCGATGCGGGAGGCGGCGAGGGTCGAGGAGGAGGACGGGGTTGCGGTGCGGGTGGAGGTGCCGCGGCTGATTCCGTCGCTGCCGCGGGTGAGAGTGGTGGCGAGCAGCGGCCTGGAGGCGGGCGATGGCTGAGCGCGGGCAGGCGACGGTCGAGCTGATCGCGGCGCTGCCGGCCCTGCTGCTCGCCGCTCTGGTGGCGCTGCAGTTGCTCGCCGCCGGCTACGCGGTGACGCTGGCCGACGGAGCGGCGGAGGCCGGGGCGCTGGCGCTGGCCTCGGGTGGTTCGGCGGCCGAGGCAGCACATGGGGCGCTGCCGGGATGGGCAGAAGATGACGTCTCGGTCGCCGTCGAAGGCGGCGAGGTGACGGTGCGACTGCGACCGCCGTCACCGTTTCGCGCGGTCGCCGAGCGCCTGGTCGTTAGCAGCAGCGCCGCCGCGAGGCCCGCACGGTGACGGTTTTCGTCAACCCCCTGGCGGTCGGCCCAACGGTGTTCGTCGCCGCGGTGGGCGGGGCTGAGGGCGCACGTGGGGCAGCCGCGGCGCTTGTCTGTGCGGGGGCCGAGATGGACGCCGCGCCTCTGCTGATCGACGTCGGCGGCAGGGTGCCGAGGCCGACCTTGATCGCCACGGCAGCGGCGCAGCAGTTGGAGGAGAGGTTGAGGGCGCAGATGCCTGAGGCAAAGGTCGCTGCTCGCGGTCAGGTCTGCCACCTAACCGTCCCGGCCGATCGGGAGGGTCTTGAGCTTGCCGCGGGCGCGGCGACCACGGCCCGCGAGGACGGGGTGGTCGTTCACCTTCCACCTCAGCTCCTGCACGAAGCACTGGACGACTCCCCGTTGCAGGCGTCTGCGGTACTGCTGCGCGCCGACCTCGGCCATGACCGGGCGCTGGTGGGGCTTGCCGTGCGTGACCTGCTCGGACGCGGCGTTGCAGCCGCGGTCTTGAAGCAACGGCTCACCTGGGTCGCGGAACGGCGCGCCCTCTTCGGAGCTCTCCCCGCGGGTTCCCAGGGCGGGTTGCCCGAGCGGTTGGTGCGGCAGCTGGGCCGAGCGCCGCGATGAGGAGGGCGAAGGACGAGTCGGGGCAGGCGCTGATCCTGGCCCTCGGCGGTTCCCTCGTCCTGCTTGCCGCTGCGCTTGCTCTGGTGGCGATTGCCGGAGCCGTCACCGGCAAAGGCCGCGCGCAGCGGGCGGCAGACCTGATCGCGATCTCGGCCGCTCGCTCGATGCGGGACGACCTACCGCGACTGCTCTCGCCGCCGCGCTTGAGCGACGGCCGGGTGAACCCCGAGCACCTTGCAAAGGGCGTCTACCTGGCGCGAGCCCGTGCGGCCGGGTCGGGTGCCGCTCGCGCCAACGAGGTCGACCCGGACCGGGTCCGGGTTCGCTTTCCCGACGCGGAGACGATTGCACCGGTGCGTGCTGAAGTCAGCGTCGTCGCCGGGCTGCGGGAAGGTGAGGGGCAGCGGGTCGAAGCCTCGGCTGTTGCCGAAGCGGCCGCCGCTTACGGAAGTCGGACGGCGAGTGGGGGCACGGCGATGGCCTCAGGCGGTGGCTATGGCGGCACCCTGGTGATGCGCGACGGCGAGGGGATGAGACCGGACGTCGGGGCTGCCTACGACCAGATGGCGGCGGCGGCCCGGGCCGATGGGCTGGTGCTGATCGTCGTCTCCGGCTTCCGCTCCGACGCCGAGCAAGCGGAACTGTTCGCCGCCCACCCCGATCCGACCTGGGTGGCGCCACCGGGCCAGTCGCTCCACCGTTGCGCCACCGAGCTCGACCTCGGGCCATCCTCCGCCTACGGCTGGCTCGCCGCCAACGCAGGGCGCTTCGGTTTCGTGCAGCGGTACAGCTGGGAGGCCTGGCATTTCGGCTTCGATTCCGGCCCGCCACCGTGTTCGGCCGCCGGAGAAGCGGTGGCGGCTGGCGGGGGAGGGGCCGCCGAGGCGATGGTCTCGACCAGCCTGCCCTCCTTTGTCCCGGCGCAGTACCGCGAGCCGATCCTCCGCTCGGCGGCCCGCTGGAACGTGCCGCCGGCCCTGATGGCTGGGCAGCTGATGGCTGAGTCCGGCTTCGATCCGACCGCTGGTTCCCCCGCAGGCGCGCAAGGGATCGCGCAGTTCATGCCCTCTACGGCCGCGGCCTATGGCCTCACGAACCCCTACGACCCTGTGGCGGCCATCGATGCCGAGGCTCACCTGATGTCCGACCTCCTGCGCCAGTTCGGCAGCCCCGAGCTAGCTCTCGCCGCCTACAACGCCGGCCCGGCGCCGGTGGAAGCATGCCACTGCATCCCGCCGTACCCCGAGACCCAGGCCTACGTCACCCGCATTCTCGCCCTGATCGGTGGCGCGGGCGCGATCGCGATGCCGAGCTTCGAAGTGCGGCTGGTGGCATAGTGGCGCCGATGCCAAAGCCGACTCTGCTCGTCCAGATCAGCGATATCCACGTCGGCGGCAGTGAGGACGGCAAGGACCCGATCCCGCGCGTGGAAGCGGTGATCGCGGCGATCCGCTCGCTGCCGAACGCGCCGGACGCGGTGCTCGTATCGGGTGACCTCACCGACCACGGGACCGTCGAGGAGTACGAGGTCGCGCGGGAGCTCTTGTCCCGGCTCGAGCTGCCGCTCTACGTCCTCGGGGGCAACCACGACGATCGCGGTCGCCTCCGCGCCGCTTTTGGCCTGCCGGGCGAGGGGGAGGAGCCGATCAGCTACTCCGTCGACGTCGGCGAGTTGCTGCTCGTCGCCTTCGACTCGAACGTGCCGGGACGGGACCCGGGCAGCTTCGACGCCGATCGCCTGCGCTGGCTCGACGCGGAGCTGGGGGCAGAACCGGAGCGCCCGACGCTGCTGGCAGTGCACCACACGCCGCTCACCACTGGCATTCAGGAGTGGGACGCGATCAACCTCGCGGCGAGCGACCGGGAAGCGCTGGCCGACGTCGTCGACCGTCACCCGCAACTGCGAGCGATCGTCGGCGGGCACCTGCACCGTGCTGCCGCCTCGGTTCTCGCCGGCTGCCCCGTCCTCTCGGCGCCAAGCGCCTATCTCCAAGTGCGGCCCAACTTCCATCAGGACGAGGTTCTGTGGGTCGACCCACCCGGCTTCGCGATCCACGCCCTGCGTGGCGACGACTTCACCTCGCAGGTGGAGTCGGTTCCGTACGTGTCGACTTAGGTGCCCACGGGGGTCAAGAAGTCGACAGTGCCTACGGTGTGACGGGGCTCGGCGCCAGGTGCTCGTGGACGAAGCGGACGACCGCCGCTCCCTCGCCCACCGCGGTGGCGCAGCGCTTGATCGAGCCGGCGCGGACGTCGCCCGCGGCGTAGATGCGGGGGACGCTGGTCTCGAGCAGCCCTTCGGCGCCGGCATCCGGGCCAGTGAGGATGAAGCCCTTCTCGTCGCGCGCGACCGCCTCGCCGAGCCAATCGGTGCAGGGCGATGCGCCGAGGAAGAGGAAGAGGTAGGAGTAGGGGAGGCGGGTACCGTCGGCCAGCGTCACCGCTTCGAGCTGATCGTCCTTCCCATGCAGCTCGGTGATTTCGCTGCCGCCGCGGACCTCGACGCCGTAGCGATCGAGCTCGCCGATCAGGTAGTTGGACATCGTCTCGGCAAGGTCAGTCCGGCGGTGGAGGAGGGTGACGAGGGCGCCGCCGCGGGCGAGCCAGACGGCCGCCTGGCCGGCGGAGTTGCCGCCGCCGACGACCGCGACCCGCTGGCCGCCGCAGATCTGCGCCTCTGGCGGGCCGGCCGCGTAGAAGACGCTGATTCCCTCGTAGCACTCGAGTTCGGCGACCGGGAGTTTGCGGTATTCGGCGCCGGTGGCGATGACGATCGCGCGGGCGGCGATCTCGTTCCCCTCCTCGAGGCGGACCACGTGCCGACTCTCGCCCGGCTCGAGCTCCCGCGCCCGGTAGGGGGTAGCGGTGCGGGCGTGGAACTTGCGCGCCTGGGTGACGGCGCGGCTGGTCAGCTCGGTGCCGGTGATCCCAGCCGGGAAGCCGAGGTAGTTCTCGATCCGCCGCGAGGTCCCGGCCTGGCCGCCGAGGCCGGTGCTCTCAACGACCAGCGTCTCCAGCCCCTCCGAGGCGCCGTAGACGGCGGCGCCGAGGCCGGCAGGACCGCCGCCGATCACCAGCAGGTCGACCTCCTCGCGCGGCTCCAGCTCGAGGCCGATGCCCAGCGCCCGCGAAAGCTCGCCGTCGCTCGGCGCTCGCAGCTCGCCGCCGCCGGGTAGTCGCACCAGCGGCATCTCGGCAGGCTCCAGCCCCGCGATCAGCCGCGCCGCCTCATCGCTTTCGGTCGGGTCGGTCCAGGTGTAGGGGAGGCGCTGGCGTTTGGCGAAGTCGATCAACTGCCGCGTCGGCGACGAGTCGCGGCCGCCGACGATCTCGATCCCGATGCCCTGGCGCTGCTGCAGCAGCTCGCGCCGCTGCACGAAGGCGGAGAGGAGGATGTCGGAGAGCGGTGCGTCCTCGAGCAGCAGCCGGCGCAGCGCCTCGCGCTCGACCGCGATGTACCGCATCGGCTCCGTCACCACCGCGGTGAGGAAGACTTCCTGGCCGGTGAGCAGGTTCATCTCACCGAGGAAGCCGGAGGCGCCGTGGCGGACGATCTCGTTGCCCGCCGGATCGAGGACGGCGGCCTCCCCCTCGAGGATCGCGATGAAGGGGTAGGTCTGGTCGCCGACCCGGAAGAGCTCCTCGCCGGCATCGGCAGTCCGCTCCTCCCCGTGGCGGGCAAGCGTCGCCAGCTGGCTCTCGGAGAGGGCGCGGCTGACGGGAGCGACCACGCGTCAAGGCTACTGCCCACGGGTAGGGTGCCTTCAACGTCAGCGACCGAAAGGACTCCGATGCGCAACCCCTTCACCCATAAGAAGCTCGAGGAGGTCAAGGACTCGGCAGAGGACTTCGGCCACGCCGACAAGATGGAGGCCCGCTTCGCGAAGGGGGACCTGGAGACCGAGGACACCGGCTTCAGCTTCCACCGGCTCAAGCCGAACAAGCGCCAGCCCTTCGGCCACAAGCACGAGGACGCCGAGGAGGTCTACGTGGTCGTCCGCGGCGACGGGCTCTTCAAGCTCGACGACGAGATCATCGAGGTCGAGACCCTCGATGCGATCCGCGTCTCCCCCGAGGTGACCCGCGCCTTCGAGGCCGGCGACGACGGCCTCGAGGTGATCGTCTTCGGCCCCCGCAAGGACGGCGACGGCTCCCTCGACCACGAGTTCTGGCCGAGCGACGCGGGATAGACTGCGCGCCGATGCCGACCGAGGTACAGGGTGTGGAGGGGATGAAGGCCCTCGTCGGCCAGGAGGTCGGTCCGAGCGAGTGGCGGACGATCACCCAGGCCGACATCGACGCCTTCGCCGAGCTTTCCGGAGACCACCAGTGGATCCACGTCGACCCCGAGCGGGCCAAGACCGAGAGCCCTTACGGCACCACCATCGCCCACGGCAACCTCACCCTCGCCACCGTCGACGGCTTCCGCGGCGAGCTGATCTCCTCCACCGGCTTCGCGATGGGCGTCAACTACGGCTGGGACAAGATCCGCTTCCCAGCCCCCGTCCCCGTCGACTCCCGCATCCGCGCCAAAGCCGAGGTCGTCTCCGTCGAGGAGAAAGGCAGCGGCTGGTACCAGGTCATCACCCGCTTCACGATCGAGGTCGACGGCGGCGACAAGCCCTGCTTCGTCGGCGACTCGGTGACGCGGGTGATGGCTGCGCAGGAGTGAGCTACTACCGCGGCGGCTGGAAGTTCCGTGGATCACGATGGTCCTCGTGCCAGAAGATGGCGCGGTCCCACACATACCACTCGACCACTGCTCCTAAGGCGAGGAGCACGATGAAGATAATTCCGAGAATCATCAGCTTGAGAGGTTAGCCATCAGCGGTGCGCCTTTTCCACCCCCTGAGGTGGATAAGTCGCACCGCCGCGCTGTGTAGGACTACTTAACCGTCAGCGTCCCTTCCATCCCGGCCTGGCGGTGGCCCGGGACGGAACAGAAGAAGGTGTATTCGCCGGGCTTGAGGTCGACGGTGGCGGATTCGCTGCCGCTGTTGATCACCTCGGTGCCGCCGATGTCTTCGCCGCCTGAGTCTTCGATGCGGACGTCGTGGGGGACCGGAGAGGAGTTGGTGAAGTTGACCGTGTCCTTGCCGGCCTGCGCTTCGGCGGAGTCGCTGGTGAAGGCGAGGGAGCCGCTGGGGTCGGCTTCGATGTCGATCGCCGAGCCGGAGCCCTCGGAGCCGCCTTCGGCCTCCTTCTTGGCTTCGTCGGCCTTTTCTTCGGCCTCGTCCTTGGCTTCTCCAGCCTTGTCTTCGACTTCGTCTGCCGCTTCGCCGGCCTTGTCTTCGACTCCTTCGACGGCGCCGCCGACCGAGGTGGTGTCGCCGCCGTCACCGCCACCGCAGGCGGCGAGCGCCATCGCGGCCAGGAGGAGGGCGAACAGGGATATGAGCTTCTTCATCAGGTTCCTTTCCCGCTAAGAACTGGTCCGGTCGAATCTAGTCGCGATACGTACCTCGCCGCTACCCGGTTCAGCGGCCGTGGAACTCGGGCGTGCCGCCGCTGAAGAAGGTCTCGACGCCGTTGCGGAGGTCCTCGGTCGCCATCGAGTCGGCGATTCCGTGTCGCTCCAGCTGCAGATGGTCGTTGATCGAGTTCTCGATGCTGACCCCGACCAGCTTCTTCGCCATCCGCACGTAGTGGGGCGCCTTCTTCGCCAGCTCCGCGGTCCGCACCTGGGCCCGCTGCATCAGCTCTTCAGGCCCGACCACCTCGCTGACCAGCCCCAGCTCCTTCGCCTCCTCGGCGTTCATGTTGGGATCGTCGAGGAGGATTTCCAGCGCTTTGCTGGGCCCGACAACGCGGGGAAGGAAGTAGGTCATGCCGCCGTCGGGGGAGGCGCCGATCCGCCCGTAGGCGGGGGCGAAGAAGGCGGTGCTGGCGGCGATGCGGATGTCGCAGGCTAGCGCCAGTGAGAAGCCGGCCCCCGCAGCCGGCCCGTTGATCGCCCCGACCACGGGGTAGGGGATCCGGCGCAGGTCGATGATTGCCTGGTGCAGGACCTCGGCGCCGCGGCGCACGTCGGAGGGGAGGTCGATCTCCCCGGACTCGACCCCTTTGCGAAACCAGGTGACGTCGCCGCCGGCGCAGAAGGCCTTGCCGGAGCCGGTGATGATCAGGCCGCGCAGCGGGGCGCGGTCCGCCAGCCAGCCGAAGGCGACAGTCATCTCGCCGATCATTTCCGGGCTCATCGCGTTGAAGGCGTCGGGACGGTCGAGGGTGAGGGTGCCGATCTCCCCGTCGATCTCGATCCGGATCGTGTTCAACTGCGGCGGGCTCGCGGTCTCGCTGGTCATCTCTCTCCCTCGTGGCGTTCGGTTGGCCGAGTGGCCAGCAGCCTACCCTTAGTGAGATGGCAAAAGGCAGGCGGAATGGGAGCAGCGGCGACGGCGGCGAGAAGGCGCTGAGTCGCGCCGAGCGGATCGCGCAGCAGCGGAAATCCCTGCCGGATCAGCCCGGCGTCTACCTCTTCTATGACCGCGACGGCGAGCTCCTCTACGTCGGCAAGGCGCGCTCGATCCGCAAACGGATCGGCTCCCACTTCTCCGGTGGCAACACCCGCCTCACCTCGCGCATCGACCGTATAGAGAGCCTCGTCACCGCCAACGAGGCGGAGGCGCTGCTGACCGAGCAGAGCTTCGTCAAGCGCCACCGGCCGCGTTTCAACATCCGCCTCCGCGACGACAAGTCCTACCCCTATGTCGCCGTCAGCCTCGACGAGGAGTACCCGCGCGTCTACTTCACCCGCGAGAAGCACCGCTCCGGCCGCGCCTACTTCGGCCCTTTCTCCAGCGCCAAGCGGGTGCGGGAGACGCTCGACCTGCTCGGCAAGCTCTTCCAGTTCCGCACCTGCGAGGGGAAGGAGCCCGGCCGGCGCTCCGGTAGTCCCTGCCTCGATTACTACATCAAGCGCTGCGGGGCGCCCTGCGTCGAGTACATCTCCCAGGAGGAGTACCGCCGCAACATCGAGGCGATCGTCGACTTCCTCTCCGGCCGCTACCGCCAGGTCGAGCGCGAGGAGGACGACAAAATGAAGGCCGCCGCCGCGGCGCAGGAATTCGAGCGGGCGGCGCTCCACCGCGACCGCCTGAAAGCGATCCGCTCGCTGTTCGAGCGCCAGCGGGTGGCGGGGGCGACGATGGGAACCGCCGACCTGATCGGGGTCGCGGTCGAGGGCGCCGACGCCAACGCCCAGGTCTTCCAGGTCCGCGACGGCATCCTCGCCGAGCGCCAGAGCTTCTACCTCGAAAACGAAGGCGAACGCGAGCCGGCCGAGGTCGCCGAGGAGTTCATCTCTCAGTACTACTCGGCCTCGCCCTCGATGCCGCGGACGATCATCGTCGGCCCCTACCTGCGCGACCGCGCCGAGGTCCTCGCCGAGGCGCTGAGCGAGCGCCGCGGCGCCCCGGTCGAGGTCCGCGCCGCCGAGCGCGGCGACAAACGGCGGCTGCGCGAGCTGGCCGAACGCAACGCCCAGCTCGCCCTCGACCAGGACCGGCTGCGCCGCGAGCACCGCCGCTCGCGCCGGGTCGAGAGCCTCGCGGCGCTGGCAAAGGCGCTGGGGATGGAGGAGCTGCCGGTGCGGATCGAGGGCTTCGACATCTCGACGATCGGCGGCGAGCACACCGTCGCCTCGATGGTCGTCTTCGAGGGCGGCGCGACCAAGAAGTCCGATTACCGCCGCTTCAAAGTCCGCGGTGACCTGCGCGAGGACGGCGTCGGCAATGGCGGCCCCGACGACTTCGCCTCGATGGAGGAGGTGCTCTCGCGGCGGATGGCGCGCTACCTCGAACAGGCCGACCTCTCGCCGCACGACCGCAAACGCGACCCCAGCTTCGCCTCGCTGCCCTCGCTGATCTTGATCGACGGCGGCAAAGGGCAGCTCGCGGCCGGGGTGCGGGCGCTGGCGCCGTTCACCGAACGCGGCGTCACCGTCGTCAGCCTCGCAAAGCGGCTGGAGGAGGTCTACGTCCCCGGCCGCTCCGAGCCACTCGACCTCGCCGCCGACTCCGAGGCCTCGCGCCTCCTGCAGCGGGTCCGCGACGAGGCGCACCGGTTCGCGATCGACCACCATCGCGGCCGCCGCGACCGCGGCATGCTCGAGGGCTCGGTGCTCGACGAGCTGCCCGGGATCGGCCCCGCGCGAAAGCGGGCGCTGCTGCAACACTTCGGGACGCCGGAGCGGTTCCTCGCCGCCACCCGCGAGGAGCTCGAGGCAGTGCCCGGCCTGCCTGGCAAAGTAGGCCGCGAGATCCATGAGCAGCTCAACCGAACCAACTGAGGTGGCGAAAGCAAAGGCGGTGACCCTCGTCGTCATCACCGGCCACTCCGGGGCCGGCAAGTCGGAGGCGATCGCTGCCTTCGAGGACGGCGGCTACTTCTGCGTCGACAACCTGCCGCCGCGGATGATCGCCGGCCTCGGTGAGCTCTTCCGCCACGAGGGCAGCGGTGTCGAACGCGCCGCGGTCGTCTCCGACGTGCGGGGCGGCGAATACTTTGCCGACCTGCTGCAGGTGCTCGACGACCTCGAGGCCGAAGGCCTGCGGCCGATGGTCCTCTTCCTCGAGGCGGACGAGGAGACCCTGCTTGACCGCTACAAGGAGACCCGCCGCCGTCATCCGCTGGCGCCGGAAGGGCGGATCGTCGAGGGGATCCGAGCCGAGCGCGATCTGCTGGCGCCGCTGCGCGAGCGTGCCGACAAGGTGATCGAGACCAGCGACTTGACCGGTGCCGAACTCCGGCGCCAGATCACCGAAGAGCTGCTGGGGCAGGAGGAGACTGGCAAGCTCGCCCTCACCCTGCTCACCTTCGGCTTCAAGAACGGGCCGCCGCGCGACGCCGACCTCACCCTTGACGTCCGCTTCCTCCCGAACCCCCACTACGTCGACGACCTGCGCCCGAAGACCGGGATGGACGCCGAGGTGCGCGAATACGTCGAGCAGGGGACCCAGGCGGGCGAGTTCTACGGCCGGCTGCTGCCGCTGCTCGAGTTCCTCGTCCCCGCTTACGTGGCCGAGGGCAAGAGCCACCTGACGATCGCCGTCGGCTGCACCGGTGGCCGCCACCGCTCGATCACCGTCGCCGACCGCATCCGCCGCGACCTCGCCGCGCGCGAGGACGTAATCGTCCGGGTCAAGCACCGAGACACTGAGCTTGGTTGAATCGCCCTCCTTGTCTGACCCCGTCATCTCCATCAAAGGCCTGCGGAAGAGCTACGGCGAGACCGAGGCCGTCCGCGGCATCGACCTCGAGGTGAACCGGGGAGAGGTCTTCGCCTTCCTCGGTCCGAACGGCGCCGGCAAGACGACGACGGTTGAGATCCTCGAGGGCTACCGGAAGCGCAGCGGGGGAGAGGTGACGGTGCTCGGCGAGGACCCGGCGCGGGCGGGGCGCGAGTGGCGCGAGCGGATCGGGATCGTGCTGCAGAGCGGCCGGCTCGACCCATACCTGACCGTGCGCGAGTCCCTCGATCTCTACGCCGGCTACTTCCGGGCGCCGCGGCCGACCGACGAGGTGATCGCGCTGATCGGCCTCGAGGGCAAGGCCGACGAGCGAGCGAGCCGGCTCTCCGGCGGCCAGCAGCGCCGCCTCGACGTCGGCATGGCGCTGGTCGGCGACCCCGAGCTGCTCTTCCTCGACGAGCCGACCACCGGGTTCGATCCCTCCGCCCGCCGCCAGGCCTGGGACGTGATCGCCGGCCTCCGCGACCTCGGCAAGACCGTCTTCCTCACCACCCACTACATGGACGAGGCGCAGCGCCTCGCCGACCGGGTGACGATCATCGCTGCCGGCGAGATCGTCGCCCGCGGCACCCCCGAAGATCTCGGCGAACGCGACAGCGGCGAGACGACGATCCGCTACCGCTCGAACGGGGGCGAGGTCGTGCTGCGGACCCTGACGCCGGTGCAGACCCTGCACGAGCTGACCGAGAAGGCGCTCGCCCAGGGCGAGCCGCTGGAGGGGCTGGAAGTGACGCGCCCCTCGCTCGAGGACGTCTACCTCGAGTTGACCGCCTCGACGGAGCCGGCCGAATGAGCGGTCTCGCCCTCGTCGGCCACCAGTTCCGCTACGACCAGAAGGCCTTCTGGCGCAACCCAGCCTCGGTCTTCTTCACGGTGATGTTCCCCGTGATCCTCTTCCTCATCCTCGCCGTCGTCTTCAGCGGCGAAGAGGTCGACGTTCGTGGCGGGATCGACGCGACGACCTACTACGTGCCGGCGATCATGTCGCTGGCGATCATCTCGGCGACGATGCAGACGCTGGCGATGACGCTGGTGATCGCCCGCGAAGACGGCCGCCTCAAGCGCGGCCGCGGCACCCCGATGCCGCCCTGGGTCTTCATCGCCGGCCGGGTGGGAAACTCGATCGTCGTCGCCCTGATGATGCTGGTCCTGCTGGCCGCGATCGGCGCTCTCTTCGGTGCCGACGTGCCCTGGGAGCGTCTGCCGGCGATCCTGCTCACGCTTGTCATCGGCGCCGCCTCGTTCTGCTGTCTCGGCATCGCCCTGACCGCGCTGATCCCCTCCCAGGACGCCGCCGCGGCGATCGTCAACGCGCTGCTGCTGCCGCTCTACTTCCTCTCCGGCGTCTTCATCCCCGAAGACCAACTGCCCGACGGCGTGATCGCCTTCGCCGACCTCTTCCCGGTCCGCCACTTCTTCGACGCCTTCTTCGACGCCTATGTCCCCGCCGGCGGCCCCGCTGTCTCCTGGGACAACCTCGGGATCGTCGCCCTCTGGGGCGCCGCCGGTCTCGTGCTCGCGATTAGGTACTTTCGCTGGACGCCGAAGTCCGGCTAGACCGATAGCCTCCGTCCCTCAATGCTCCACCACGTTCTCTTGGAGGTCGCCGACCTCGATCGCAGCGCGGCCTTCTATGACTCGATGCTGGCCCCGCTGGGATGGCGGCGCCATTTCGAGCAGGACCAGACGATCGGCTGGGGCATCGCCAAACCCGTCTTCTTCGTCTCCGGCAAGCACGATCCCCAGCCCGGCTTCGGCCTGCTGAGCTTCTCGGCGCTGGGCATCGTCGCGGTCAAGGCGGCCTGGGAGAACGGCGTCAAATCCGGCGGCGTCAGCGTTTCCGATCCCGGCGAGCAGCGCTCGCACGGCTCCGGCTCCTACTCCGCTTTTCTCAAGGACCCCGACGGGTACGAGATCGAGATCACCATCGGCTCCGATTAGCTCGGAGCCGGAAGCGCCGAGTCCTTAGGATCGGCTTCCCACAAACATAGGAGGAATGGGTTCAATGGCTGTGAAGGTCGGCATCAACGGTTTCGGCCGTATCGGGCGCAACGTCTTCCGCGCCGCCAAGGAGGCGAATGCGGACATCGACTTCGTCGCCGTCAACGACCTCGTCGATACGGCCACGATGGCCCACCTGCTCAAGTACGACTCGATCCTCGGCCGCTACCCCGGCGGCGTCGAGGTTGACGGCGACACGATCGTCGCCGACGGCGACGAGCTGAAGGTGCTCTCCGAGCGCGACCCGGCCGCTCTGCCCTGGGGCGAGCTCGGCGTCGACGTCGTGATCGAGTCGACCGGCTTCTTCACCGCCCGCGCCGACGCCGCCAAGCACCTCGAGGCGGGCGCGAAGAAGGTGATCATCTCCGCTCCGGCCAAGGAGCCGGACGTGACCGTCGCCCTCGGTGTGAACTTCGACCGCGACTACGACGCGGAGAACCACCACGTCATCTCCAACGCCTCCTGCACGACCAACTGCCTGGCGCCGCTGGCCAAGGTCCTGCACGAGTCCTTCGGGATCGAGCAGGGTCTAATGACGACGATCCACGCCTACACCGCCGACCAGCGCCTGCAGGACATGCCGCACAAGGACCCGCGCCGGGCCCGCGCCGCGGCGCTCAACCTGATCCCGACCACGACCGGCGCCGCCAAGGCGGTCGGCCTGGTCCTGCCGGAGCTGAACGGGAAGCTGAACGGCTTCTCGATGCGCGCCCCGGTCCCGACCGGCTCCGCCGTCGACCTCGTCTTCACGACCCCGAACCCGCTCGACAGCGACCAGATCAACGCCGCCCTCAAAGCCGCGGCCGAGGGTCCGATGAAGGGCATCCTCGCCTACACCGAGGATGCGATCGTCTCCACCGACATCGTCGGCGACCCGCACTCCTCGATCGTCGACGCCGGCTCGACGATGGTGATCGGCGACGGCCGCATGGCCAAGGTGATCAGCTGGTACGACAACGAGTGGGGCTACTCGAACCGCTGCGTCGAGCTGGCCGGCAAGGTTCTGCCTGCCTAGGGCGGGTCGCGACCGCCGATGGCCTTCGACAAGGCAAGTGTCCGCGACGCCGAGGTCAAGGGCCGCCGCGTCCTCGTCAGGGTGGACTTCAACGTCCCCCTGGCAGACGGCGAGGTCACTGACGACACGCGGATCAGGGCGGCGCTGCCGACGATCGAACTGCTGCGCGAGCGCGGCGCGGCGCTGATCCTGATGTCCCACCTCGGGCGGCCGAAGGGCGAGCCGGACCCGGCGCTCTCGATGGCGCCGGTGGCGAAGCGCCTTGGCGAGCTGCTGGGGACGAAGGTGAAGCTGGCCCCGGGGGTGATCGAGGGCGACGTCGACCTCACCTGCGGCGCCCTCGGCCCCGGCGATGTGCTCCTGCTCGAGAACGTCCGCTTCGAGCCTGGGGAGACGAAGAACGACCCGCACCTGGCCGAAAACCTCGGCCAGCTGGCGAGCGTCTACGTCAACGACGCCTTCGGCGCCGCCCACCGCGCCCACGCCAGCACCGCCGGCGTCGCCGACTACCTGCCCGCCTACGCGGGGCTGCTGCTCGAGCGCGAGGTGACCGAACTCGAAAAAGTCGTCTCCTCGCCCGAGCGGCCGCTGGTCGTCGTCCTCGGCGGCGCCAAGGTCTCCGACAAGGTCGGGGTGATCGACCGCTTCCTCGAAGTCGCCGACCAGATCCTGATCGGCGGCGCGATGTGCTTCGGGTTCTTCAAGGCGCAGGGGATCCCCGTCGGCGACTCGCTCGCCGAGGGGGAGGACGAGGCGAAGGAGGCGCTCGAGCGCGCCGAGCAGTCCGACTGCGAGCTGGTGCTGCCCGTCGACCTCCTCCTCGGCCGCGAGTTCTCCGCCGACACCGAGCGTAAAGCGAGCGAGGGGGTGGAGGTGCCGGATGGCTGGATGGGCCTCGACATCGGCCCCCGCAGCGCCGAGGCCTACGCCGATGCGGTGAAGCAGGCCGGCACGATCCTCTGGAACGGCCCGATGGGCGCCTTCGAGCTCGAGCCCTTCGCCGCCGGCACCCGCGTCGTCGCCGAAGCCGTCGCCGCGGCGCCGGGGACGACGGTCGTCGGCGGCGGCGATTCGGTCGCGGCGCTGAACCAGTTCGGCCTCGAGGACAAGGTCGACTGGGTCTCGACCGGAGGGGGAGCATCTTTGGAGCTGTTGGAGGGAAAGAAGCTGCCGGGCGTAGAGGCCCTGCTCGACGCCGAGGAGACCGCGAATGCCTGATCGCACCCCGTACATCGCCGCCAACTGGAAGATGCACAAGACGGTCGCCGAGGCGGCCGAGTTCATCGACGCGCTTTTGCCGCGGATAGCGGCGACGCAGTCCGACGTCGTCATCTGCGCGCCTTTCACGGCACTGACTGCGGTGGTCGAGCGCCGCTACGGAACCGCGGTCAAGGTCGCCGCCCAGAACATGCACGAGGAGGACTCGGGCGCCTTCACCGGCGAGGTCTCGGCGCCGATGCTGGTCGAGCTCGACGTCGAGGCGGTCGTCCTCGGCCACTCCGAGCGCCGCCAGTTCTTCAACGAGACCGACGAGGCCCTGGCCCGCAAGGTCCCCGCCGCCCTCGCCGCCGACCTCGAGCCGATCCTCTGCATCGGCGAGAGCGAGGGAGCGCGCGACGCGGGGGAGACCGAGGAAGTCCTGGAGCGCCAGTTGCAGGCCGACCTCAGCGGGATCGAGGCTGGGCAGATCGAGAACGTCGTCATCGCCTACGAGCCGATCTGGGCGATCGGCACCGGCCGCACCGCGACGGCCGAGCAGGCGCAGGAGACGTGCGCCTTTATCCGCGACGTGTTGCGCGCCCGCGGCGCCGCCGCCGACCGCGTCCGCGTCCTCTACGGCGGCTCGGTGAAGCCGGCCAACGCCGCCGAGCTGCTCTCGCTCCCCGACGTCGACGGCGCCCTCGTCGGCGGCGCTTCACTCGACGCCGAGGACTTCGCCGCCATCGTCGAGGCTTCAGGCTGAGTAGATGAGCCCGCTCGTCCCCTCCCTGGCGCTGATCATCCTCGACGGCTGGGGGCTGGCCGAGCCGGGACCGGGCAACGCGATCTCGCTCGCCGAGACGCCGGTCTTCGACCGGCTCTGGAGTGAGTACCCACACACCCAGCTCTCCGCCCAGGGCCGCGACGTCGGCCTCCCCGAGGGGCAGATGGGCAACTCCGAGGTGGGCCACCTCAACCTCGGCGCCGGTGCGATCGTCAAGCAGGACCTGGCCCGGATCGACGACGCCGTCGCCGACGGCAGCTTCTTCGACAACGAGGTCCTAGTCGCTGCCTGCGAGCGGGCACGCACCAGCCCCCGCGGCCGACTCCACCTGCTCGGGCTCGTCTCCGACGGCGGCGTCCACTCCGGCTGGGAGCACATCGAGGCGGCGATCGAGCTCGCAAGTCAGGAAGGTGTCCCCGACGTCGTCTTTCACGCCTTCACCGACGGCCGCGACACGCTCCCGCACGGCGGCAAGGGCTATCTCGAAGAGCTGGAGCGCTGGCTGCGCGCGGCCGGTCGCGTCGCCACGGTCAGCGGCCGCTACTACGCGATGGACCGCGACACCCGCTGGGAGCGGACCAAGCTCGCCTACGACGCGATCGTCCACGCCCAGGGCCTGCGCGCGCCGACCTCGGCCGCGGCGATCACAGAGTCCTACGAGCGCGGCGAGACCGACGAGTTCGTCAAGCCGACGGTGATCGGCGACTACGACGGCGCCGCCGAGGGCGACGTCGCCCTCTTCATCAACTTCCGCCCCGACCGCGCCCGGCAGATGAGCCGCGCCCTCTCCGAGCCCGGCTTCGACGAGTTCTCCCGCTCCGGCGCCGCCCCGCTCGACCTGACGACGATGACCGAGTACCGCAAGGGTTGGCCGTACCCCGTCGCCTTCCCCGAGCAGCGGCCGGCGACGACGCTGGCGGAGACGGTCGCCGCCGCCGGCGGCAACCAGCTCCACGTCGCCGAGACCGAGAAGTACGCCCACGTCACCTACTTCTTCAACGGCGGCAAAGAGCAGGAGGTGGAGGGGGAAGAGCGGGCCCTGGTCGAATCGCCCCGCGACGTCCCCACCTACGACCACAAGCCGGAGATGAGCGCCGAAGGCGCAGCCGAGGCCTTCGTCTCCCACTGGAGCGGCGGCAGCTACCGCTTCGGGATCATCAACTTCGCCAACCCCGACATGGTCGGCCACACCGGTGTCATCCCCGCCGCGGTCAAGGCGGTTGAGACCGTCGACGCCCAGCTCGGCAAGGTCGTCGAGGCCGTCACCGGCAAAGGCGGCGCCTGCATCGTCACCGCCGACCATGGCAACTGCGACCACATGCTCGAGCCCGACGGCTCTCCCAACACCGCCCACTCGCTCAACCCGGTCCCCCTCATCGTCACCGCCGACGGGATCAACCTCCGCGACAGCGGCATCCTCGCCGACGTCGCCCCCACGGCCCTCGACCTCCTGGGGATTCCGCAGCCGGAGCCGATGACCGGCCGCTCGCTGATCGCGTGAGGTCGGACCCGCAGCGACTTCGTTTCGAGATCGGCGCCCGCGACGGCAATGCCCGCGCTGGCGTCATTCACACCGCCCACGGCCCGATCGAGACGCCGGCGTTCATCCCGCTGGCGACGAAGGGGACGGTGCGGGGGCTGGAGTCGGTTGAGGTGGCGGAGCTCGGCTACCAGCTGATCCTCGGCAACACCTACCACCTCTTCGTCTCGCCGGGGCCTGAGCGAATCGCCGCCGCGGGTGGGCTGCACGGGTTCATGAACTGGGAGCGGGCGATCATCACCGACTCCGGCGGCTTCCAGGTCTTCTCGCTCGCCCATGGGGGCGTCGCCAACGAGGTCAAGGGCTCGGGTCGCTCTGGCGATCACGGCTCCAAGGTTGAGATCAGCGAGGAGGGGGCCCGCTTCCAGTCACCGCGGGACGGGGGCGAGCTGTTCATCTCCCCCGAGGTCTCGATGAGCATCCAGGCGCAGCTCGGCTCCGACATCGCCCTCGTCTTCGACGAGTGCACGCCCTTCCACGCCGACCGCGAGTACACCGCCCGCTCGACCGAGCGCACCCACCGCTGGCTCGACCGCTGCCTCACCTGGCACGAGCAGGAGGGACCGGAGCGGCAGGCGATCTTCGGGATCGTCCAGGGCGGCACCCACGAGGACCTGCGGCGGGAGTCGGCGCAGGCGATCTCCGAGGCGGGAGTCGACGGAATCGCGATCGGCGGCACCCTCGGCCGCGACAAGGAGGAGATGGCGGCGGTGTTGGCGATGACCGCGCCGCTGTTGCCGGAGGAGGCGCCGAAGCACCTGCTCGGGATCGGCGAGGTCGACGATCTGCTCGGCGGCATCGCCCTCGGCCTCGATGTCTTCGACTGCGCCGTCCCCACCCGCCTCTCCCGCCACGGCGTCGCCCTCGCCCCGAGTCCGCAAACCCGCTGGCGCCTCGACATGCGCAAGGGCAAATGGGTCGGCAACCGCGAGCCCCTGGTCGAGGGTTGCCCCTGCTCGACCTGCCAGCGCCACGACCGCGACTACGTCAGCTACCTCTCCCGCGCCGAAGAGCTGACCGCGGTCCGCCTCCTCGTCATCCACAACCTCGCCTACATGCGCGAGCTGACCACGGGCGCGAGGCGAGCGATCGAAGCGGGCGAATTCGATGCCTACCGCGCTGCGGTGCTGGCGGGCAAGCCGCCCTGGGCGACTTAGTGGCCTAATGGTCCACTAAGTCGCCTCGCTATTCCGTGTTGTTCCTGACCAGCTCTTTTACTTCTTCGACGACCTTGTCGATCGTGTCGCCCGCGACGCGGCTCACCTTGACGCCGGCGGCCTTGTCGGTGGTGACGATCACGGCCGTGGCGACGGCGGCGGCGACCAGAACCAGCGCCACGGCGGCGAGGACGAAGCGGGCGAAGCGCGAGAAGGCGCCGCGCTTGCGGGGCTGGGCCGCCCGCGGGGCGGCCGCGACCGGGGGCGGGGCGGGGGCGACCCGGGGCTGCGGACGCCGCGTCTGCGACGGCGCCGGCCGGTACTCGGTCTGCGCCGTGTCCCGGCCCATGTGGCGGGTGGCGGCGGTGTCGCCGCCCATCGCCCGCGTCGCCGCGGTGCCTTCTTCCAGCGGCAGCGTCACGTCGCCGCCTTCGAGGCCCAGTCGCAGGCCGGAGGCGAGCTCGTCGGCGCTGGCGTAGCGCCGGTTCGGATCGCCCTCGAGCGCCCGCAGCACCGCCGCACCGAGCGTCTCCGGCACTTCGCTGTTGTAGGTGTCTGGCGGCAGCGGCTTCTCGTTCTGCTGGCGCACCGCCAGCTCGGCCAGCGAAGAGCCCTCGTAGGGCAGGCGGCCGGTGAGGAACTGGTAGAGGACGACGCCGAGGGCGTAGACGTCGGTCGCCGGCGTCGCCTCCTCGCCGCGTACCTGCTCCGGCGCCAGGTAGGCGGCGGTGCCGACGACGGAGCCGACCTGGGTGATCCGGGTCTGCTCGATCGCCCGCGCGATCCCGAAGTCGGTCAGCTTGACGATCATCTCGCCGCCCCCGACGGGACCGCCGACAATCATCAGGTTCCCCGGCTTGACGTCGCGGTGGATGATCCCGCGGCGATGCGCGTAGTCGAGGCCGGCGCAGGCCTGGATCCCGATCTCCGCCGCGATCTCCGGCTCGACCGCGCCGCTGCGCTGCAGGATCTGCGCGCCCGAGCGCCCCTCGACGTACTCCATGACGATGTAGTGGCGGCCGTCGTCGACGCCGGTGTCGTACACCTGGACGATGTTGGGGTGGATCAGTTTCGCCACCGCCAGGGCCTCGCGCCGGAAGCGGGCGACGAAGCGCTCGTCGTCGGAGAGGTGCTCGGCGAGGACCTTCACCGCCACCGTCCGCTCGAGGATGCGGTCGGTCGCCTTCCAGACGTTCGACATCCCGCCGGTGCCAAGCTTCTCGCTGGTCTCGTAGCGCCCCGAGAGGGTGCCCGCGCCTGCCTCCATCATTCGACTCCCACGCTGGGACCTACACCGCCCGAAGAGGGGGTTTCTTCGGGTTCGGATTCGGCCGGCCCTTCGCCGCCGCCTTTTTCTTCGCCTTTGCCGTTTGCCTGTGGTGGCAGTTCGGGCCCTTCTTCTTCGCTCGTCTCTTCCTCCGGTTCAGACGGTTCTTCGTCCTTCTTCTCCGGCTTTTCTTTCTTCGGCTTCTTTTCGTCTTCCACTTCGGGTTCAACATCGGTTTCCAGCTCGGGTTCCGTTTCTTCGCTGGTCTCTTCTTCGCAGCGGGAGACCGCTTCGCTCAACTTCGCCGTCCCTTCCTGCAGCGCCGCCTTCAGCTTCAGGTCGACGCCTTCGAGCTCTTCGACCTCGGCGGTGACCGTCGCCACCGCGTCTTCGGCGCCGATGCAGTCTTCTTCGGCAGCCAGCTGCTCGACCTGGTCCAGGTTCGATTCGATCTGGTCGGCCGTGGTGCCGGGCAGGAGATCGGCGTCGCTGCCGCCGCAGGAAACGAGGGACACGGCGCTTGCGGCGCCGAGCAGAAATGCGAAGAGAAGCGCGCTCAGACGGCCCATGGTGCGAGTCTAGACAAAGGCTGGACGTCGATATTTGCCCTGCATTTTGCGATCAACGACCGACCTCCAAACGCTCGGCGAGGACGTCGGGCAACCCCGCCTCGCGGATCGCCGCGGCGGCGGCGCCGATGTCGTAATCGACCCGGTGGTAGCGGGCGGTCCACTGCTCGGTGTCGAGCTCGAGCCAGGCGGCGCGGGGGTCGCCGTCGCGGGGCTGGCCGACGCTGCCGGGGTTGAGCAGCCACTCGCCCTCGCCGATCTCGACCGCGGTCCCATCGCCGGCCTGGGCGCCCTGCGCGTAGCCGCCGTTGCGCTCGGCCGCGCGGACGAAGAAGAGGGCGATGTGGGAGTGGCCGATCAGCGCCACCCGCTCCTCGCAGGCCTCGAGACCGGCCTCGGCCTGGTCGGTCGAGAGGACGTACTCCCAGATCGGGTCCCGCGGGGAAGCGTGGAAGAGGCCGATGCCGCCCTGGGACGCGGCCGGCTCCAGCGAGCGCAGGAACTCGAGGGTCTCCTCGCTGACCTGCTCCCGCGTCCATTCCACCGCGGTCGCAGCCGCCTCGGAGAAGGTCGAGATGTCGAGCGCGCCCAGCAGCGCCAGGTCGTGGTTACCGACCAGGCAGGTGCCGCAGCGCTCTCGGACCAGGGCGGTGCAGGCGTCGGGATCGGCGCCGTAGCCGACCATGTCGCCAAGGCACCAGGTCTGCTCGACCGCCGCCTCCTCGGTTGCCGCGAGGACGGCCTCGAGGGCTTGCCGGTTGGAGTGGATGTCGCTGAGGATGGCTACGCGCAAGGCGGGCAGCGTAACGCGAGCGAGGCTCGGTCCATACGATTGCCCCGTGAGCGCCCCTGATTCAGTCGCTGCGCTGCGAGGCGCGGTCGAAGACGCCGCCCGCGCCCTGCGCGACGGCCAGCCGACCGAGCCGCGCCCGACCCTGGAGCGGCCGCCGAAGCCCGAGCTCGGCGATTACAGCTCCAATGCGGCGATGCTCCTGGCCGGCCTGCTCGGTGACAACCCGCGGGCGGTGGCTGACCGCCTGCGTACGCAGCTCGAGGCTGACGCCGCGCTGGCGCCTGACCTGGAGCGGATCGAGGTCGCCGGACCCGGCTTCATCAACTTCTTCCTCGCCGACTCCTGGTACCTGCGGGCGCTCGACTCGCTGATCGGCGCCGACGAGGGCCTTGGCCCGGTGCCGACCGAGACCCCCGAGCGCGTTCTCGTCGAGGGGCCTTCCGCCAACCCGACCGGCCCCCTGCACGTCGGTGGCGGCCGCCTCGCTGCCTACGGCGACTCGGTCGCGCGGCTGCTGGAAGCGGTCGGCCACGAGGTGACGCGCGAGTACTACGTCAACGACGCCGGCGCCCAGATCACCCGCTTCGCCGAATCGATTACCGCCCGGATGCGCGACGAAGAGGTGCCTGAGGGCGGCTACGGCGGCGAGTACATCGGCGAGCTGGCGCGGCGGATCGGCGGCGAGCGAATCGACCCGGCCGACACCACGGCCGTCGGCACCCGCGGCGTCGAGTTGATGCTGGGGGAGGTAGGCGCGACGCTGGCGAGGTTCGGCGTCACCATCGACGTCTGGTTCTCGGAGCGTTCGCTCTACGAGCGCGGCGAGGTCGAGTCGGCGCTGGCCCAGCTAGACAAGGAAGGGCACACCTACCGCCACGAGGACGCGCTCTGGCTCCGCAGTACGACCTTCGGCGACGACAAGGACCGGGTGCTGATCAAATCCGAAGGGGAGCCGACCTACTTGGCTGCCGACGTCGCCTACCACTGGGACAAGCTGGAGCGCGGCTTCGAGCGGCTGATCGACGTGCTCGGGGCCGACCACCACGGCTACGTCGCCCGGGTCCGGGCCGCGATCGAGGCGCTCGGCGCCGATCCGGAGCACTTCGAGGCGTTGATGATGAGCCTCGTCCACGTCGTCGAAGGCGGCGAGCGGGCGCAGATGTCGAAGCGGACCGGGGAATTCATCACCCTCGACGACCTCCTCGACGACATCGGCGTCGATGCCAGCCGCTGGTTCATGCTCTGGCGCAGCCACGAGACGACCGTCGACCTCGACCTCGAGCTGGCCCGCAGCCAGTCCAGCGAGAACCCCGTCTACTACGTCCAGTACGCGCACGCCCGCATCGCCAGCATCCTCCGCAAGGCGGGGGAGGAGGCGCAGTCGGCGGCAGCGGTCGAGCCGGCTGGTCGGCCGGCGCTGGAGGAGAGCGAGAAGGCGCTGGTCAAGCGCCTGCTCGAGTTCCCCGAAGAGGTGCGGACGGCGGCGGCGCGGCGGGCTCCGCACCGGATCTGCGCTTACTCGACCGCCGTCGCCGCTGATTTCCACGCCTTCTACCGCGACTGCCAGGTCGTCGGCGCCGAGGGCGAGGGGGTCGAGAGCTCGCGGCTGGCACTCTGCCTCGCGACCAAGAGGACGATCGCTGCCGCTCTCGGGTTGCTGGGGATTTCCGCGCCCGAGCGGATGTGATGCTGGGGGGACGCGCCCGCATCCCCGTCCTGGCCGAGATCGCCGGGCCGGCGGACGGCCGCGCCTGGGCGCTGCGACGGCAGGACTACGCCGCCCTCACCCAGCTCCTACCGTCCCTGGCCGAGCGCCGGGTGGTGGCGGTCGCCGGTGAGGGGGAGGCGACGGCGGTTGCCGCGCTCGCCACCGCCGCCGCGGCGTCGGCCTCCGGGCGCCGCACGATCCTCGTCGACTGCGACCTCGCGCAGCCGCGGATCGCGGCCCACGTCGGCCTGGCGGCGGCACCTGGCCTGCACGAGTACCTGCGCTGGGAGGCGGAGCCGCAGGGCATCCTCCAGCCGGTGGCCCTGGCCGGACCGGCGACGGCCAGCGCTACCGATCCACTGATCTGCATCAGCGGTGGCCGCCCCGCGAGCAAGGCCGAGACCCTGCTCGGCCTCCAGAGCTTCGCCCACATGGTCGAGAAGCTCCGCACCGCCTATGAGCTGACGCTGCTGCTGGCACCGCCGGTGCAGAGCGAAGCGAGCGCGGCGTTGGCGGTGGCGACGCGGGCAGACGTCACCCTTGCCGCGCTTCCCGCTGACCAGGCGACGGGCCGGGCGGGGCGCCCCCTGCGCGCGGCGATCGCGCGGCTGCCGGTCCCAGCTCTGGGCGCGCTCGCTCTGGCGGCGCCGAGCTGGGTTCAGAGGTCGTAGCGGGCGAGGTCGGCGTCGAGCCGATCGCGGTCCTCGCCACTTGGCCCAGGCCCCGCTCGCGGCGGCGCCCCGCTCGAGTCGCCGCGCCGCCAGCGCAAGACCCCGATCGCCAGCGCTACCGCCGCGACCAGGAAGGCGATGATCGGCACCAGGTAGGCGGAGAGGCTGAAGCCGGAGTCGGGCGGCAGCGCCAGCACCTCGTCTCCATACTCGGCGACGAGGGCGTCCTTGATCTGCTCTTCGCTTTTGCCTTCGTCGATCAGGCGGTTGATGAAGGCGCGCTCGCGCTGGGCCTGGGGCGATTCGGCCAGCTGGAGGAGGGTGCCGCAGACGGGGCACATCACCTGCTTTTCGAGTTCGGTCAGAGAGGCTCCGCCCTCGGCGCTCGCCGCCGGCGCGAGCAGGGCAAGCGCGACCGCGGCGACCAGAGCGAGGCGCGCGCTCATGACTTCGCTTCCGGCAGCAGCGGCACTACTTCCTCGCGCAGGTACTCCTCGTCGACGGGGCCGATCGCGTGCACCCGCACCTTGCCCCGCGGGTCGACGAGGTAGCTCTCCGGGACCCCGGTCGTGCCGTACTCCTCGTCGGCCGCGTTGCCGTTGCCGTCGCGCAGCTGCGGGTAGGTCATCGCGTAGCGCTCGACGAAGGCGCGCCCGTCGACGCTGAGGTCACGGGTGTCGATCCCCAGCACCGTGAAGCCAGGCCCGCCATAGCGCTGCTGGAAGCTTTGCAGCGCCGGCGCCTCATCCCGGCAGGGAATGCACCAGGAGGCCCAGATGTTGACCAGCACCCACTTGCCCCGGTAATCGGCCAGGGATTCGCTGCCGCCCCCTTTGAGCCGCGGCAGCGGCTCGACCGGCACCGGATCGCCGACCTCGAGGCCGGAGGACCCCTTGCTGAGCAGGCCGAAGACGAGCAGGCCGACGACGGCCAGCACGCCAAGCACTGCGATGGAGGAGCGGACGCTCACCAGAAGCGGACGACGGGGGTCGAACCCGCGACCTCGAGCTTGGGAAGCTCGCGCTCTACCAGCTGAGCTACGTCCGCGCCGGCGGGATTCTACGCTGGTAGAGCCGGTCCTTGGCGGCCAGCAGCTTGCGGTCGGCGTCCGCGAACAAGGTCTCGCCGTCGAGATCGACGCTGGTCGCGATGCCGAAGGAGACCCCGATCGCGCCGTCGGCGAGCTGGCCGTTCCTGACCGCGTCGGCGATCCGCGTGGCGGCGATGGTCGCCTCTTCCTCGGTCGTTCCCGGCATCAGCAACGCGAACTCGTCACCGCCGATGCGGAAGCAGTCGTCGGCGACCCGGGAGGTCATGAGGATCCGGGCGACCTGGCGCAGGACCTCGTCGCCGGCGGGGTGACCGAGGCGGTCGTTGACCCCCTTGAAGCCGTCGAGGTCGAGCAGGCAGAGGGAAAGGGGTCGGCCCCCGCGGGAGAAGCGAGCGAGCTCGACCGGCAGCCGCTCCTCGAAGGCGCGGCGGTTGGGAAGGCCGGTGAGCGCGTCGGCACGACTGTCGCGCGACTCCGCCTCGTAGAGGTTGGCGTGGGAGAGGTGCGCCGCGATCAGCTCGCTCAGCAGCTCCAAGGTCTCGACGTCGCTCTCGCCGAAGTGGTTGGCGGTCGGCGCGTAGACCTTGAGTACGCCGACCGTCTCCCCGTGGTGGGTGAGGGGCACGACAATCATCGAGGCGGCGCTGACGCGCTGGCAGGCGGCGGAGTCGACCCGCGGGTCGTCACTGGTGTCGTCGCTGCGCAGGACCCTGCCTTCGCTGACACACCGCCCGGAGAGGCTGGAACCAGCTTTTAGCCTCATTCCGAGGTAGGGCGTGGCCTCGCCGGTGGTCACGGTGTAGACCATCTCGTCGCCTTCGAGCAGCTCGATCAGGCCTGAGCTGGCGCGGGTCAGCTCCTGCGCCCGTTCGGCGATCAGGGTCATGATCGACTGCGGGTCGAGGTCGCTGGCGGCGATCTCCGTTTGGGTGCGGATGATCGCCCGCAGCTGGGCGGCGGAGCGCTCATTGGCCATGGTGACCAGATCGGCACGAAGAGCCGCTTGATTTAGGGCGGCAAACGTGTTCCCCTGAGACTTCTCACCCCTACCGAGAAGGAGGACTCATGTACGCACGAGTTGCACGTTGGGAGGGGGCTGATGCAGAGGCGCTGAAAGACAGCGTGGAGAGGATCCGCTCCGAATCGGAGTCAGGGCCGCCGGAGGGGCTGCCGGCGAAGAAGCTCTGGGTCCTGCACGACCTCGAGGGAGGCCGGGCGATGGCGATCACCCTCTTTGAGAGCGAGGAGGACTACCGGCAGGGGGACGAGACGCTGAACTCGATGAGCCCGCCCGGTGGCGGCATGGGTCAGCGCGTCGGCGTCGACAAATACGAGGTCGCGATCGAGATGGAGGCGTAGCGACTCGAGCCTGGGCGCGGCTTAGGCCATCGCCCAGGCTTGCTCTACCTCCTCGGCGGGCTCTTGCCGCACGCCGCTCCCGTTGGTTGCCGCCTCGGGCAGCCGGTAGAAGTGCTCGGTGGCGCCGCGGACCTGCCGCTCCCGCACCAGTTCGATCAGGCCGGCTTTCGCCAGCTCGGTGACGTGGTAGTTGGTGTTGCTGAGTGGGATCTGCAGCTCGCGGCTGAGATCACTGGGGGAGAGGACCCGGCCGCCGTCGATCCCGAGGATTTCGAGAATCGAGACTCGCAGCGGGTGAGCCGTTGCCCGCGCCAGCCGCTCCCAGTTGACTGGAAGTGCAGAACGGCCGTTGCCGTTATGCCCATTTTGCGGCTGATTTGCAGGGGAACCGCCGTTTTGCAAATGACTGTGGGGGGAATGTCCATTTTGGGTTGGCATGAGGCGATATTACCCAAAAATATTGACTCAAGTCATAAATTATGGGTAGTCTTTTCGTTGAGGATGCTTCTTGGGAGGAAAAATCCGATGCATAAGCACGCTGTCCGCGCGGCTTTCGCGCTCTGCCTTTGTCTCTTCTTCTTGCCGGCGCCGGCAGCGCTCGCAGACACCGACGACATCATCGCCCCGAGCGATACCGCCCACCCGGAAGTCAACTCGGGCTGGCAGGCGGGAACCTGCAAAGCCGATCCCTGCTCGATCGCGACCCCGGAGCTCTTCTTCGAAACGGCCGGAGCCCATCCCAACTTCGGGTTCACCCAGTTCATCATCAAGAACGAACCGCCCGGTGAAACCCCCGTCGACGAACTGAAGACGGTGCGAGTCGATCTGCCGGTCGGCCTCAGCGTCAACCCCGGCGCCACGCCCCGCTGCAAACTCTCTGTCTTCGAAGCTGGCGCTTCGGGCTGCTCACCGCTGTCCGAAGTCGGCAAAAGCCAGGTCACCGTCTCGCTGCCGCCGCTCGGGGTCCCTTCCCCGCCGACGCCGCCGCTGACCGAAGTCCCCGTCTACAACGTCGAACCTAAACAGGGTGAGGCGGCTCGCTTCGGCCTCGAACTCGCCGGCAACGAAGTCTTCCTCGAAGGCGACGTCGCCTGGTCGACCGATTTCCACGAGGGGTTCACGATCCACGTCCCCGCCGCTCTTCCCAGTGACCTGGGTGGAGTCCTC
>DASTYZ010000103.1:0-3767 GCA_035764545.1 Solirubrobacterales bacterium
ACGACCATCCTCTCCCTGGATCACACCGTCGCCCAAACCTGGGCGGGGATGCGGGCATACCTTGCGGCTTCGGGGAAAGGGGTGAGCGGCAATGACCTCTGGATCGCAGCGACGGCAGCTGCCGCTGGAATGCCCGTGATCACCCAGGATCGCGACTTCTACGCCCTCTCGGGCGTCAACGGTCTGACTGTGATCGAGGTCTAATCAGGACCGCAGCGCTTCGAGCCGTTCGAAGATCTCCGGCACGTGGGTGAGGTAGGCGCTGTAGTCGAAGACCTTGTCGAGGTCGAGGTCGGGCGCTGCTTCGGCGAGGAGGTCGCGGAACTCGGTGCGGGTGTCCCAGGCGCGCTGGGCGTTCTCCTGGACGACGCGGTAGGCGTCGTCGCGGGTCATCCCGGACTCGACCAGGGCGGTGAGGGCTCGCTGGCTGAAGAGGGCGCCGTAGGTGAGGCCGAGGTTCTCGCGCATCCGCTCCTCGTTCACGGTCATCCCGGCGGCGACCTTAGCCGCCAGGTCCTGCATGTAGTCGAGGGCGATCGTCGCGTCGGGGAGGATCACCCGCTCGGCGCCGGAGTGGGAGATGTCGCGCTCGTGCCAGAGGGCGACGTTCTCGATCGCTGCCTGCGAGTAGCCACGGAGGACGCGGGCGAGACCGGTGATCCGCTCGGTCCGGATCGGGTTGCGCTTGTGGGGCATCGCCGAGGAGCCCTTCTGGCCGGCGGCGAAGGGCTCTTCGACCTCGCGCACCTCGGTCTTCTGCAGATTCCGCACCTCGGTCGCGAAGCGCTCGAGGCCGGCGCCGGCGATCGCGATCGCGCTCAGCAGCTCGGCGTGGCGGTCACGCGGGACGACCTGGGTGGCGACGTCCTCGCGACCGAGGCCGAGCTTCTCCATCACCCGCGCCTCGACCGCGGGCGGGACCGAGGCGTAGGTGCCGACGGCGCCGGAGAGCTTGCCGACCGCAAGCTGCGCGAAGGCCTCCTCCAGCCGGTCGAGGTTGCGGTCAGCCTCGAAGGCGAAGCCCGCCAGCCGCAGCCCGAAGGTGGTCGGCTCGGCGTGGACGCCGTGGGTGCGGCCGACGCAGAGGGTGTCGCGGTGCTCGAGCGCCCGCGTCACCAGCGCGTCGCGGAAGCCGCAGGCGCTGCGGAGGACGACTTCGCCCGCCCGCCGCAGCTGCAGCGCCAGGGCGGTGTCGAGGACGTCGGAGGAGGTGAGGCCGTAGTGGATCCAGCGGCCGTGCTCGCCGACCGAGGCGGCGACCACGTCGACGAAGGCGGCGACGTCGTGGTCGGTCACCTTCTCGCGCTCGTCGACCGCCTCGACCGTGAAGGCCGCCTTCTCGCGCGCCTCGCGCGCCGCCTCCTCAGGGACGACGCCCTCCGCGGCCCAGGCCTCGGTCGCCGCCAGCTCGACCTCGAGCCAGCTGTCGAGCTTCGCCTGCTGCGTCCAGACCGCCCCGATCTCGGGGCGGGTGTAGCGCGGGATCACGCGTTGATTATCCGCCCGGCGAGCACGCCGGCATTTTTGGCGCCGTCGATGGCGACGCAAGCGACCGGAATCCCGGGCGGCATCTGCACCGCCGAGAGCAGCGCGTCGAGTCCGCCGAGGCTCTTGCCGAGGATCGGCACGCCGATCACCGGCAGGTCGGTGTGGGCCGCGGCCACACCCGGCAGCGCCGCCGACATCCCCGCCCCGGCGATGATCACCTTGAGGCCGCGCATCCGCGCGTTCTGGCAGTACTCGCGCACCATCTCGGGGTCGCGGTGGGCGCTCATCACCCGTACCTCGTAGCGGATGCCCAGTTCCTCGAGGGCTTTGCCGGCCGGTTCCATCTTCGGCTTGTCGTTCTTCGACCCCATGATGATCCCGACGTGGGGCTCGTCGACGTCGATTTCGGTGAAGGCTTCCTCGACGGTCGCCATCGTCGCCGTCTCGGTGGGATCGGCGGGTCCGCCTCCCGCGGGCGTCGCGGTCCCGGTCGGCTGCGGCTCCTCTGAGATCTCGCTCATCTCGCTCCTTCGGATTCTGTTGGGGTTAGCTGGGGACGCGCTCGACGGCGCGGGCGGCGATGTCGGTGCGGATCTGCATTCCCTCGAAGGCGATCCGGCTGGCGGCATCGTATGCACGATCACGCGCCTCGGCGGGACTGCTTCCCGATCCGGTCACGTTCAACACCCGGCCCCCGGCGGTGACGATCTCGCCGTCGCGCCGCGCCGTCCCCGCGTGGGTCACCTCGGCTATCTCCGCCGCCTCGGCGAGGCCGCTGATCACGTCCCCCTTCGAGGAGGACTCGGGGTAGCCGGCGGAGGCGAGGACGACGGTGACGGCCCAGTCGTCCTCGAACTCGGCCGTGACGCCGGCGAGGCCGCCGGGCTCGCGGGCAGCAAGGAAGAGCTCGGCCAGGTCGGAGCGCAGCCGCGGCAGCACCGCCTGCGTCTCGGGGTCGCCGAAGCGGGCGTTGAACTCGAGCACCTTCGGCCCCTCGGCGCCGATCATCAGCCCGGCGTAGAGGACGCCGTGGAAGGGGACGCCGCGGGCGGCCATCGCCGCGACCACCGGCCGGTGCACCTGCTCGACGATCTCCTCGACCTCGGCCGCGCCGAACCCGGGGACGGGCGAGTAGCTGCCCATGCCGCCGGTGTTCGGCCCCTGGTCGCCGTCGAAGATCCGCTTGTAGTCCTGGGCCGGGGCGAGGGGGACGACGTTCTCGCCGTCGCAGATCGCCAGCAGCGAGAGCTCCTCGCCCTCGAGGAACTCCTCGAGCACGACCGTGGTCGAGCCGAAGCGCCGCTCGGTGAAGAAGACGTCGACGGCGGCGCGCGCCTCGCCCTCGTCCTGGCAGATGATCACGCCCTTGCCCGCGGCGAGGCCGTCGGCCTTTAGGACCGTGGGATAGGCGGTCGCCGCCAGTCGCTCCAGCGCTTCCTCGCGACTGCGCAGCAGCACATGGGAGGCCGTCGGCACACCGGCCTCCTCCATCAGCTCCTTCGCAAACGCCTTCGAGCCCTCGAGCTCGGCAGCGACTTTGCTCGGGCCGAAGGCCGGGATCCTCGCTGCCTCCAGAGCGTCGACCGCGCCGGCGACAAGCCCCGCCTCGGGGCCGATCACTCCGAGGTCGACGCCGTGCTCCTTCGCCGCGGCGACGATCGCCGCCGCGTCGTCAGCGGCGACGCCCGGCAGGCACTCGGCGTCGGCCGCGATCCCAGCGTTGCCAGGTGCGCAGAGAACATCCGTGACCTGCGGCGAGCGCCGCAGCGCCCGCACGATCGCGTGCTCGCGACCGCCTCCGCCTACGACCAGGACCTTCAAGCGGCTACAGCGAGCTCGAGAGGTCCTCGGCGGACATCGCCGCGAGGGTCTGGCTCGTCATCGTCCCCCGCGAGCCAAGCTCGACGGAGACCTTCGCCATCGTCTTCTCGTCAGGAGCCTCGACCACGGTGACGAAGTCGTACTGCCCCAGCGTCGCGTACTGAGCCACCACCTTGGCCCCCAGCTGTTCGACCTCGCGGTTCACCTCGGCGACCCGTCCCGGGTTGTTCTTCAGCGTCCGAACGCCCTCTGCGGTCAGGTTGGTCAGCATCAAATAAGTCGGCATCTCCGCCCCCTTCAAGCTGTAGATCGAGCCTCGGGTTCAACCGTACTGCTTTGGGGGTTGTGGGGGAGGGGGCGGGGGTGTCCCTTCTGGACGCAGCTCGGCGGAGGAACGTTCTCCCGCTGTCGCCCGGTCGTTGCTAGCCCGCCTCATGCTGAGTGTCCAGAAGGGACAC
>DASTYZ010000104.1:0-7807 GCA_035764545.1 Solirubrobacterales bacterium
CCTACGCCGAGCTGATGCCCTACTTCGAGGCCGACGAGCAGACCGAGGCGATCGTCATCTACACCGAGCCCGGCGGCCGCATGGAGGCTCAGCTCGCCGAATGGGTCAAGGACAACAACTCCCGCCTCCCGATCGTCGCCTTCATGGCCGGCAAATTCATGGACGACGAGGAGATGAAAGGCATGTCCTTCGGCCACGCAGGAACCATCGTCGAGGGCAAAGAGGACACCGCGACCGAGAAGATCGCCCGCCTCGAAGCCGCCGGCATCCGCGTCGTCGAGCGCATTGACGAGATCCCCGACGTCGTCAAGGAAAAACTGGGGGCGACCGCCTGATGCCCGAGCAGCTGAACAAGGTCTTCATCGACGTCTCGGTCGAGGACTCGATCAAGAACGACCCGGCGATCGCCGCCAAGCTCGAGGAAGTCTGCCCCGTCGACATCTTCAAGAACGCCGGCGGCACCGTCGAGATCGTCGACAAGAACGTCGACGAGTGCGTCCTCTGCCGCCTCTGCATCGAAGCCAGCCCCCCGGGCACCGTGCACGTCAAGAAGCTCTACGACGGCACCGAGCTTCAGTAGCTCCCGCCTCCAGCCCCCGAATCACGAAGACCCGCCGTAGCGGGTCTTGTTCGTGCGGGGGAGCGACCCCCGGACCGATCGACACTCGTGCTTTGGAGAGTAGCCCACGAAGTGGCTTCGTCAAGGGGGAGAACTTTGCCTGCCCCAACTCTTATGGATGCGGAGGACGAAGCGACGAGGTGTCGCGATCGATCGACAATCGGGAGTCCGAAGTCGCCCTTCGGATGGGGTTCAAGTCCCCCGTCCTCCGCACAACTTGCTGCCGAGCAGAGCCTTGTCACCTCTGCTCGGCAGCTTGATCCTGTGAGCTACGTCACGTTACGCCGATATAAATTTATATTGCGGTAACGTCTACACCGATGGATGCATCGGTTCGCACTCGGCTTTCGCGGGACGACCGCATGGAGCAGACGCTGGAGGCGGCTCATCTGCTCTTTGCGGAGCGGGGCTATGCCTCGGTGACGATGGACGAGATCGCGGCCGCGGTCGGCGTCACCAAGCCGCTGCTCTACAACTACTTCGGCAACAAGGAGCAGCTCTACATCGCCTGCATGGAGCGGGCAGGCGACTCGCTGATACAGACGATCGCCGGGGCCGTGAGCGAAACGGCCAATCCCGGCGATGCACTCGGGGCCGGCGTCCGCGCCTTCTTCTCCTTCCTCGACACCGACCGCTCCGCCTGGGCCGTGCTCTTCGACGAGACCCTTCCCCACGGCGGCGAGGTCTTCGACCGCGTCGCCTCCTACCGCGGCCAGATCGTCGACCTCGTCTCCGCCTCGCTGTTGGCGCAGATGCCGATGCGGCGGCGGGAAGCCGCCGAGGTCGAAGTCGCCGCCCTCTCCACCGCCCTGCTCGGCGCCGCCGAGGGCCTTGCCCGCTGGTGGCTGCGGACCGAGGCGATCAGCGCCGAGGAAGCAGCCGAGCTGCTCGTCTCCACGGTCGAGCCCGGGCTGCGCGACCGCACCACCCCCACTTCCAACTCACCCCAAGGAGGACCCTCCCCCAAATGAACGCCAAAACCCGCAAAGTCGCCGTCGTCGGCGGCAACCGGATTCCCTTCGCGCGCTCCAACAGCGTCTACTCGCACGCCAGCAACCAGGACATGCTGACCGCCGCGCTCGAGGGTTTGATCGACCGCTACGGCCTCCAGGGCGAGACGCTCGGCGAGGTCGCCGGCGGCGCCGTCCTCAAGCACTCGCGCGACCGCGACCTCACCCGCGAGAGCGTGCTCAGCACCCGCCTCGCCGCCGAGACCCCCGCCTACGACGTCCAGCAGGCCTGCGGCACCGGCTTGGAGACGACGATCCTCGTCGCCAACAAGGTTGCCCTCGGCCAGATCGACTCCGGCATCGCCTGCGGCGCCGACACCACCTCCGACGCGCCGATCGCCCTCAACGAGGACCTGCGCGAGACCCTGCTCGAGGCCAACCGCGAGCGCTCGACCGTCGGCAAACTGAAGCAGCTGACCCGGGTCCGCCCCGGTCACATCGTCCCGGCGATCCCCCGCAACGAGGAGCCGCGCACCGGCCTCTCGATGGGCGAGCACTGCGCGATCATGGCGACCGAATGGGACATCGGCCGCTCCGAGCAGGACGAGCTTGCGGTCAAGAGCCACAAGAACCTCGCCGCCGCTTACGACCGCGGCTTCTTCGACGACATGATGACCCCCTACATCGGGCTCGACCGCGACCAGAACCTGCGGCCCGATTCCAACCTCGAGAAGCTGGCGAAGCTGAAGCCGGTCTTCGGCGGCCCCGAGGGGACGATGACCGCGGCCAACTCGACGCCGCTCTCCGACGGCGCCTCGACCGTCCTCCTCGCCTCCGAGGAGTGGGCGAAAGAGCGCGACCTGCCGATCCTCGCCTACATCAGCGAGGCGCAGACCGCCGCCGTCGACCACGTCCACAAGCGCGAAGGCCTGCTGATGGCGCCCGCCTACGCGATGCCGCGGATGCTCGACCGCGCCGGCTTGAAACTGCAGGACTTCGACTACTACGAGATCCACGAGGCGTTCGCCGCGCAGGTTCTCTGCACCCTCAAGGCCTGGGAAGACAAGGAGTTCTGCGCCGAGAAGCTCGGCAAGAGCAAACCGCTCGGGTCGATCGACCGCAAGAAGCTCAACGTCAACGGCGGCTCGCTAGCGGCCGCCCACCCGTTCGCCGCAACCGGCGGGCGGATCGTCGCCAGCCTCGCCAAGCAACTGAACGAAGACGGCAAAGGCCGCGGCGTTATCAGCATCTGCGCCGCCGCCGGCCAGGGTGTCGTCGCGATCCTCGAGGCCCCGGGAGGTGCCAAGTAAATGGCTGACCGCTACTCACAAGTCGTCAACGCGCCGCTCGTCGGCACGATCGCCAAGCAGCTGGGCTTGCCCCAGCCGGTCTCGCTCGACCGCTACTCCGAGGGCCAGCCGGTCGTCTCCGGCCCGGTCCTCTACGACGGCGCCCCCGCCGGGCGCCTCGGCAAAGCGGTCGCCGGCATCCTCGACAGCATCAAGGCCGAAAGGGCCGGCGCCGAGGGCAAGGCGAAGGCGCTCGTCTTCGACGCCACCGGGATCGCCGACTCGACCGAGCTGGTCGAGCTGCAGCGCTTCTTCTACCCGGCGATCGGACGCCTGCAGCGCAGCGGCCGGGTCGTCGTCCTCGGCACCCCGCCCGAGGAAGCCGGCTCGATTCCCGCCCAGATCGCCCAGCGGGCGCTCGAGGGCTTCACCCGCTCGCTCGGCAAGGAGATCGGCGGCAAGGGCTCGACGGCCCAGCTCGTCTACGTCGAACCCGGCGCTGAGGACCAGCTGGAGTCGACGCTGCGCTTCTTCCTCTCGCCGAAATCCGCCTATGTCTCCGGCCAGGTGGTCCGCGTCGGCAAGGGCGTCTCGGCGACGCCGAAGATCGACTGGGAGCAGCCGCTCGCCGGCAAGGTCGCGCTCGTCACCGGCGCCGCGCGCGGGATCGGCGCCGCGATCGCCAACACCCTCGCCCGCGACGGCGCCGAGGTCGTCGGCCTCGACATCCCGCAGATGTCGGCTGACCTGAAGGCGGTCACCGAGGCGATCGGCGGTCGCTCGATCGAGATCGACATCACCGCCGACGACGCTCCCGAGGTAATCGCCTCCGAGCTCGCCGACGGGGTCGACATCGTCGTCCACAACGCCGGCGTCACCAAAGACCGGACGCTGGCGAAGATGCCGGAAGAGCGTTGGGCACAGCTGATGGAAATCAACCTCTCCAGCGAGGAGCGGATCAACGACGCCCTGCTCGGCAAGAAACTGCTGAACGGCAACGGGCGGATCATCGGCGTCTCCTCGATGGCCGGAATCGCCGGCAACAACGGCCAGACCAACTACGCCGCCTCCAAGGCCGGGGTGATCGGGATGGTCGAAGCGATGGCGCCGGAGCTGGCGAAACGCAAAGCGACGATCAACGCGGTCGCCCCAGGATTCATCGAGACCCAGATGACCGCGGCGATGCCGATCGGCCCGCGCGAAGCAGGCCGCCGGCTCTCCAGCCTCTCCCAGGGCGGGCTGCCGGTCGACGTCGCCGAGACGATCGCCTGGTTCGCCAGCCCCGCCTCGACCGGCGTCAACGGCAACACCGTCCGCGTCTGCGGCCAGAGCCTGCTCGGAGCGTGAGCCTGTGAGCAAGACCCTCGACAGCTCCCCCAGCATCCTGCCGCTCTACGCACGCGCGGCGCTGCCGATGATCCCCGGCGCCTCGCTGCTGCCGTTCGTCCCGGGCGGGGGCGGCGAGATTCCCGACGGGCTCGACCTCGAGCTGACCGGCGTCACCGCCAAGGCCGAGGACGTCGCCGCCTACGCCAAGGTCTGCGGCTTCACCCTCCGCGACACCCTCCCTCCGACCTACCCGCACATGCTCGCCTTCCCGCTGCACATGGCAGTGATGAGCGACGGGTCCTTCCCGTTCGGGGCGGTCGGCCTCGTCCACGTCGAGAACTCGATCACCCAGAAGCGGCCGATCGGGATCGACGAGGAGATGACGATCCGGGTGCGGCCGACGAAGCTGCAACCGCACCCGAAGGGCAAGACCTTCTCGCTGGAGACCGAGGTCCTGGTCGACGGCAAGGTCGTCTGGGAGAGCACCAGCACGATGCTCCGCCGCGGCGGCTCCAACGGCGATGCTCCCAAACAGGAGAAGAGCTTCGAGTCGCTGCCGGCCGACACTCCGGCAAGCGCCGAGTGGAAGCTGCCCGGCGACCTCGGGCGCCGCTACGCCGGCGTCTCCGGCGACCGCAACCCGATCCACATGCACTCGCTGACCGCGAAGCCGCTCGGCTTCCCCGGCGCGATCGCGCACGGGATGTGGACGAAGGCACGGGCACTGGCGCAGATCGAAAGCAAGCTGCCCGACGCCTTCGAGGTCGAGGTCCGCTTCCGCAAGCCGATCCTCTTGCCGGCGCGTGTCGAGTTCGCCAGCACCACCGAGGGCGAGGAGATCCTCTTCGCCGTCCGCGATTCCAAGAAGGGCACGCGCCACCTCGACGGCCGCGTGCAGCCACTGAAAGCCGCAACCAACTCCAAAGCCGTCAAAACCGGAAGGAAGAAGACCAAGTGAGCACCACCACTGAGAACAAGGGGGTGGCGGAGCGCAGCATGGGCTACGGCCTGCGGGCGCTCAACCGCCTCGCCGGCTCCGACCTGCTGGACCGCATCCGCATCCGCAAGCAGGTCGAGAAGGCCCTCTTCCAGGGCACCAAGAACGGATTCAAAGGCGCGACCGCAGCCGGCCGCACCTTCAAGGCCGCGCAGAAGCTCGGCAAACCCGCCCGCCAGAAGAAGGGCAAATCGACGGGCCTGTTCGACCTCTCGCCCGACGACGAGCAGCAGATGTTCCAGGAGGCGGGCCGCTCCTTCGCCGCCGACCAGGTCCGCAAGGCGGCTCTGGAGGCCGACGAGAAGCGCGAGACGCCGAAGGAGATCCTCGACCAGGCGAACGAACTGGGCGTCAACATGCTCGGCGTCCCCGAGGAGCTCGGCGGTGTCATGACCGAGCAGTCGGCGGTCACCAGCGTCCTGATCGGCGAGGCCCTCGCCCACGGCGACATGGGCATCGCCTACGCGGCGATGGCGCCAGGCGCGGTCGCGACCGCGATCGGCCTCTGGGGCTCAGCCGAGCAGGAGGCGACCTACCTGCCGGCCTTCACCGGCGAGGACATCCCGGCCGCCGCGCTGGCGATCCTCGAGCCGCGCCCGCTATTCGATCCCTTCCAGCTGGAGACGAAGGCGAAACGCAAAGGCGATGAGTGGGTCCTCAGTGGCGCCAAGTCGCTGCTCGCCCGCCCCAAAGAGTGCGAGCTCTTCGTGATCGCCGCCGACGCCGAGGGCATCGGCCCGGCGCTCTTCGTCGTCGAGTCCGGCGCCAAAGGCCTCACGGTCGAGGACGAGCCGGCGATGGGCCTGCGGCCCGCCGCCACCGGCCGCCTCCTGATCGACAAAGTGAAACTCCCGGGCAGCGCCCTGCTCGGTGAGGGGAACGCCACCGCCAAGGACTACGCCGCCTGCGTCAATCGCTCGCGGATCGCCTGGTGCTCGCTTGCCAGCGGCACCGCCGAGGCCGTCCTCGACTACGTGATCCCCTACGTCAACGACCGCCAGGCCTTCGGCGAACCGATCTCCAACCGCCAGGGCGTCGCCTTCGTCGTCTCCGACATCGGCATCGAGTCGAACGCGATGCGGCTGGCGACCTACCGGGCGGCGAGCCGCGCCGACCGCGGCGAGAGCTTCGGCCGCGAGGCGGCGATCGCCCGCAAGCTCTGCACCGCGAAGGGGATGAAAGTCGGCTCCGACGGCGTCCAGCTGCTCGGCGGCCACGGCTTCGTCAAGGAGCACCCGGTCGAGCGCTGGTACCGCGACCTCCGAGCTGCGGGCGTGATGGAGGGCGCCCTGCTCGTCTAGGCCCCGCCCGAACGAGCGAAAGGAACTGAAGATGATCAATCTCGAGATACCGAAGAAGTTCAAGCCACTGGCGAACCAGGCCAACCAGGTCGCCACGGAGGTGTTCCGCCCGATCTCGCGCAAATACGACGAGGCCGAGCACAGCTACCCGAAAGAGCTCGACATGCTGGCGTCGCTGATCGACGGCATGAACGAGGGCTCCGACATCGGCGGCGCCGGTGCCGCCGGCGTCCGCCGCGAGAAAAGCGACGACGGCGCCAACCGCAACGGCTCCAACCTCTCCACCGTGCTCGGCATCATCGAGCTCTGCTGGGGCGACGTCGGCCTGCTGCTCTCGATGCCGCGCCAGGGTCTCGGCAACTCGGCGATCGCCTCGGTCGCGACCGAGGAGCAGCTGAAGAAGTACGGCGGCAAGTGGGCCGCGATGGCGATCACCGAGCCGGAAGCCGGCTCGGACTCCGCCGCGATCCGCGCCACCGCCGAACTCGACGGCGACGAGTACGTCCTCAACGGCGAGAAGATCTTCGTCACCTCGGGCGACCGGGCCGACCTGATCGTCGTCTGGGCCTCGCTGGACCGCTCGAAAGGGCGGGCGGCGATCAAGTCGTTCATCGTCGAGCGCGACAACCCCGGCCTGAAGCTGGACCGGCTCGAGCACAAGCTCGGGATCCGCGCCTCGGACACCGCCAACTTCACCCTGCAGGACTGCCGGGTGCCGAAAGAGGCGCTGCTCGGCGACCCGGAGGTGAAGGAGAAGGGCTTCGCCGGGGTGATGGAAACGTTCGACAACACCCGGCCGCTGGTCGCCGCGATGGCCGTCGGCGTCACCCGCGCCGCGCTCGAGGAGACGCGCAAGCAGCTGAAGAAGGCCGGCGTCACGATCGACTACGACGTCCCCGCCAACAACCAGCACGCCGCCGCCGCGCGGTTCCTGGAGATGGAGGCCGACTACGAGGCCGCCTGGCTCCTCACCCTCCAGGCCGCCTGGATGGCTGACAACTCAAAGCCGAACTCGCTGCAGGCCTCGATGGCCAAGGCGAAGGCAGGGCGCACCGGCGTCGAGGTCACCCTCGGCTGCGTCGAGCTCTGCGGCAGCGTCGGCTACGGCGAGAACGAGCTGCTGGAGAAGTGGGCCCGCGACTCGAAGATCCTCGACATCTTCGAGGGCACCCAGCAGATCCAGCTCCTGATCATCGCCCGGCAGTTGCTGAAAAAGACCTCGGCTGAACTTCGGTAGCCAGGTAGGTAGTAGGTAAGGGGCCGGGGGCTCCCTCTCCAGACACATCTCGCTTATGGCTCGATGTTGAGTGTCTGGAGAGGGA
>DASTYZ010000105.1:0-31009 GCA_035764545.1 Solirubrobacterales bacterium
AGGGGGCTCCAGCCTCGGCGCGGAGCTGGCGGGCGCGGAACTTCGCCTCGGCCTCAACCACTGGCCCCGGGCGATCGAGACCCATTCGACGAACTTCGAACATGCAGACCACGACTGCAATGACGTTTCGGCGCTGAGCACTGCTCGGATCCGCGGATATCCATGCTCCGACATCCTCCTCGCCTCCCCTGAGTGCACGAATCACTCTCTGGCAAAGGGAGGCAAGCGGCTCAAGCCACAGGCATCGTCGCTGTTCGACGACGGTCCGGCCGGCGATGACGAGGCAGAACGGTCCCGGGCGACGATGTGGGACGTCGTCCGCTTCGCCGACCAAAAGCGCCTGCAGGGTCGCCCCTACAAGGCGATCGTCGTGGAGAACGTTCCAGACGCCTTCTGGTGGGGTCCAGAGCGAAAGGGATACCCGAATGGCGACGGCACGCTTTTCGACGCTTGGCTGATGGCGATGCGCGCGCTCGACTACGAGCACGAGATCCTCTGGCTGAACTCGATGTTCGCGGGTCCGCTGATGGCTGGCCGCGCAGTGCCGCAGTCCCGGGACCGGATGTACGTGGTGTTCTGGCGCAAGGGCGCCCGTGCGCCGAACTTGAAGGTCGAGCCGCTGAGCTGGTGCCCGGCCTGCGACGTATTGGTCGACGGGCGTCAGACCTTCAAGCAGCTGAGTTTGAGGAGGAGCGCCGGACGTCCCTGGGGCAAGTACGGTCAGCAGTACTTCTACACGTGCCCCACCTGCAACGGAACGGTCTTCCCCGGCGCAGTTCCGGCCGCCGAGGCGATCGACTGGACGCTGCCGATCGAAAGGATCGGGGACCGCAAGAGGCCGCTCGAGCAGAGCACGCGTGGGCGGATCCGACGGGGCCTGGAGAGGGTCGCCAATGAACCGTTCGCAATGCGGATCGGCGGAACGGGCAACCCCAAGCCGCTTACGCTCCCTCTTCTCACCCAGACCGCCCGCCATGAGGCGGCGATGGTATTCCCAAATGCGGGCAACACTTTCGAGCGCACGCCTGGCAACCGTGCGCGCGACGCCGCCTGTTCACCCTTGGACACCCTGCACGGAACGCTTGACCGAGCCATGGTTGTCCCGCCAATGGGGGATGTCCCCGCTCGACCGGCGGGCGAGCTCCCAGCCCCGACTCAGTCGACCACGACCCGCCCGGGACTGGTTATGGCGAACACCGAGAACGGAGTCCCACGGCCGCTCGACCACGCGGCATCGCAAACGCTGCGCACCGAAGGCGGGCTCTCGCTGGTGTTGGTTGATGGCGCTCTTGTGATGCGCAATAACGGCGACTCCTCGGGCGAGCAGAGCACCCCGGCGCTCGAGCCGATCCGAACCCTCACCGGAAAATGCCACCAGTCGCTCGTGATCCCCTATTACCGAACCGGCAGTAGCACCGATCCCGAGAGGTCACCGACGCCGACCGTCCCGACCAAGGAACGGCTCGCGCTCCTCGTTCCCTACACGCGCGAGGCTCGTCTCCGGCGGGTGGACAGCGAGGCTGCGCCTACCGTCGCGACCGAAGGCCCGCCTGCGGTCCTTATCACCGAGGAGGACATCGATAACTGTCTTTTTCGCATGTTTGACCTTCCCGAGATCGCTAAAGCAATGGCGATGTATCACCACGTCGACGGCGCCGCCGAATACCTGGTCACCGGGAACCGCCGAGAACGAATGGCGCAGTACGGCAATGCGGTGACGCCGCCGGCGATGGAGCTGATCGTCTCGAGGCTGCTCGAGGTGATCGCGTGAGGGGCGTCGCTACGACGGGACGGGGCGAGGCGATCCCGGTCGAACAAGGCTGGCGCTAGTCGAGCCCCTGGGCTGTCCTGGCCTCGGGGAGTGCACCTATCTAAGAAGAGACGATGAAGAATCCGTTTGCGCGGAGGGACTCCCCCGTGCGTTTCGCGCTTGACCGCGACCGTTTCGCGGACACCACCCGTGCGGAGTTCGGCGACCTTAAAGGGATCGACGTCGACCGCGAAGGCGGCATTGGCGCTTCCCTTTCAAACCGCCTCCAGGACGCCCTCGACGCCGGCGCCATCACCGGCCCGCCTGGAGTCGAGGTATGCGTCTACGCGCTGGAGGACTCCATGATCGTCGCCGTCCGCGATGAGGAGCTGCCGTTCGACCTGCCTGTGCCGTCGCGCCAGCTCGCCTCTTACTCCTTCGAGACCAAGTACGTCGTCAACTTCGACGACCGAGGCTTCGGCGAGGCCTGCGCGGCGATCGAGGAGCTCCTGCGGCGGGCCAGCGCCCTGTTGCCGAGCTTCGAAGCATTGCGCCGCGGCGAGCGGGGGCTCGACGGGGACGGCCACCGTCGCCGGTTTCTCCGGCCGCGGCGCTTCGCCGCGGCCGCCGTGCTGTGAGTATCGGGGAGGCCTATCGGCGGGTTCGGCGCACCGGCTGCGTGTACGGCACGCCGGAGGAGCTGAAAGCTCAGCTCACCGACATCGCCGCCTACCTCGGGACTGAGGACCCGACCGAACTCGGCGCCGCCCTCCTCCTTGAGCGGGCCGGCTATGAGCGGGCTCAGGTCCAGTTGCAGCTGGACCTGAAAGGAGCGGCCGCCGCTGGCCCCGATCAGCCTGGACCGCGCTGAACGGCGCGCCGGCCCACGCGGCCTGATCTCGCCGCCTACGTCGGTCCGAGATCGCCTGCGCCTTTCAGGGCGCGGACACGCACTCCGTGGGGCGAGTCCCCGCGGACGACAAGGAGGTTTCAGATGGAACTCGTTAAGGGATTCAACAACGAGCTGCGCCCGGGTCCCTATGTCGACTGTCCAGAGGAGGACTGTGTCTACGTCCTTAAGGACGGCGTCTTGACCCGCTACTACAGGGGACCGAACAAAGCGATCGGGAATGAGCCCGTCGTCGTCGACCACGCGGACGTTCCCGCCCACAAGCGGCCGCGCTTGCACCGGATCGCGCGGATGCTGGTCGAGAGCATCGCGACGGCGCGATTGGCGAGCCCCTTTCTCGTCTTTGTGCCGCGCAAGGAGGCTGCGACGACCATTTGTGACGGGGCTGGCATCGTCGGCACTCACCTGCCCGACGACGAGCATGTCCGCGTCTACTACGAGGGCGCTGTCCATGGGCAGTCGGAAATGACGCGGCTGGCTGACCGCGTCTTCTACGCCCACGGTTGCCTCGTCGATCACTACCCGACGGTGGCTCAAATGACGGTGCCGGTCGCCTCGCTGGTCGAGGTTGGAACGTTCGACCCGCCCAGCGGCACGATCACGCCGATCGACGCGCGCTCCGAAGCAATCCTGGCGACCTGGTTGGGAAGCGAGGCGCTCGATCCTGCTCAGCTGCGGCGGAGCCGGAGCGTTCCGTGACGACGGCGGCCGGCAGTGTTATGGGGTCGGGACCACCCCCGACCCAGGTCCAGCTCTTCGTCTCGCCGCAGGCAGCCGGGGAGCCCCTCGTGGACCTCGCGGCTTACGACGTCATCCTGCTCAACTCCTCGGCGGGCAAGGACAGCATGGCGAGTCTTGACGTGATCGCGACCGAGTCGGCCCGCCAAGGCGTACTCGATCGGGTAGTCGTCGGCCATGCAGATCTTGGCCGCGCCGAGTGGGCAGGCACGCGGGAGCTTGCCCGCGAGCAGGCGGAGCGCTATGGCCTGCGCTTCTTCGTCGTCGCTGCTCGCGGCCCCGATCTGCTCGAACGAGTCGAGCGACGAGGGATGTGGCCGAGCCCGCAGCAGCGGTGGTGTACCTCGGACCTGAAGCGCGGTCCACTGCGGCGGCTGATGACTCAGCTGGTGCGAGAGCACCGCGAGCAGGCCGGAGGGGTGCGCGTGCGGCTCCTGAACGTGATGGGTATGCGTGCGCAGGAGTCGCCCGCCCGAGCACGGAAGCCGGTATCCCGGGTCGATCCAGGTGCAAGCAACGGTAGACGGGAGGTGACCGACTTCCTTCCCTTGCTCGAGTGGTCTGAAGAGGAGGTCTGGGAGCGAATAGGTGCAAGTCGTATTGCCGACCTCGTTCATCCGGCCTACGCCGCCGGGATGCCGAGACTGAGCTGTCGCTTCTGCATCCTCGCGCCGAAGTCGGCGCTCGTTACGTCGGCTCGTCTGAATCCTGACCTAGCGCAGGAGTACCTGCGAGTTGAGCAGGGGACGGGACATCGGTTCCGGATGGACTGCTCGATGGCCGAGGTGATCGAGGCGGCCCGCTCGGGGGAGCCGGTGACGCCGGGCGGCTGGTCGGGTTGAGCGCTCTCGTTGCGCCGTCCAACCTGCGCGCCACCCCGTTGTCGGTGCCGCTGCAGTTGCCAACGCGTCGCTACGGTCGGCGCCACCGGCTGAAGTCCCTCTCGCCGGCGAGCATCCGCGCCTTCGAGAAGTGCCCGGAGGCATTTCGGCGCCAATACCTCCTGGGAGAGAAGGCGCCGCCGAATCTGTCCATGACCCTTGGCTCGGTGGTCGGCGACACCCTCGGCCACTATTTCCAAGGACGGATCGGCGGACACCCGCCCACCCCGGCGGATCTAGACGATCTGGCGCTCGAGCTGTTCGCCGCGAAGATCGTCGAAGCCGTGCTCGGTGATGAGGATGATCCCGAGCTGGGTAAGCGCCAGTGCCGGTCGGCTGTCGCCGACTACCTGAACGAGATCGCCCCACAGGTTGAGCCCATCTCGGTCGAGCGTCGTGCCAGCTTTCGCTACTCGGAGGAGCAGGAGTGGCGTTTCGTCTGCTATTTCGACCTAGAGTGCGCACGCGAGCTCGCAGACCTGAAGTTCGGCCGCTCAGAGGTCAAGGAGGATCGTGCTGACCGAGATCTACAGGCGACTGCGCAGACCTTCATGCGTTGGGCAGAGCGAAACCCGGCGGAGTTCGCTTTCCACGCCGCGACGCACGAGCGTCCCGTCGGGGGGCCGCGTTGGCAAGTCATCCCGGCTCCGCGCACTGTGCCCCAGTTGGTCGCGTTCCAGCATCGCGTGGCTCGGGTTGCGCGGCTGATCGCCCACCTCGATCAGACCGAGCCCGCCGAGTGGCCGTTGTCTTCAGACCTCGGCTGGTGGTGCGCGCCGCGCATCGGCGGGGAGGGCTGCCCCCACTGGGAGCGCTGCCCCGTGGGTGCCACCCCGACCCCGGCCTGAGCGCGGTCAATCCACCCGCGCCCCAGGCCATCGCTGTCCAGCACTAACCGGAAGGAATCCACCATGAGCATGATCCGCTTCGTCGCCATCGTCCCCGACCAGGGATCGGCCTACTACCGCGAACCGGGCGGAGGGCTGATTCAAGTTCCCGTGCTCGCGGACGGCACCGTCGTCGTTCCCGAGCCCGGCACCTTCAAGGGCGGGGACGAATGCGAAGTCGATTGGGACTGCGCCTTCGAATCTGAGGACGATGCAGAGTCGGTCAGAGCGGTCGAACGGGCGTTGCAGGCCATCCCCGATGACCTTGCTTACTCCATTGCGCCCTACCGCTTCAACCTGAGCATCCAGGTTGGGGTCGACGAAATGCGTTCCTCCGAGGACGTAGTCAACGCCCTGCGGCAGGTTGCGGACGCAATCGAGGCTGACGGTGAACTCGACGGCCCCATCTACACCGCCAGTGGCAAGGCAAATCCCGGTCACTACACGGCCTGTCTACCTGGAGAGGGCAAAGGGTCGGGGAGAACGACCAAATGAGCCGCCTTCTAACGCGGGGCTGGGAGGCGTGAACATCGTCCTGTCCTACGGCCTCGGCGTAGACAGCACTGCCCTCCTGCTGCGCTGGCTAGAAGACCCCGAATCGCGGGATTTCCCCCTGTCGGAGCTTCTGGTCGTCACCTCGATGACCGGGGACGAGTGGCCGCTCACCGGCCTCTTGGTCGAACGTCACGTTCTCCCTCGTCTTCGCGATGCGGGCGTTCGCTTTGCTCAGGTCGCCCGAGGGGGACGCCTGCAGGAGGAGGGCATAGTCGTCCTGGATGACTCGGATTCGCCACGCCGCCTTCACCTCGCCGGCGCATACAAACTCTCCGAAGAGATGACGGTGGCCGGAACGGTTCCGCAGACGGGCGGTAACCGCCTGTGCTCGATGAAGTTCAAGGGCTGGGTGATCGACACCTATCTCGAGCACCACGCACCCGAGGCCACGCGCCACGCCTTCGGCTATGAGGCGGGCGAGGTCTCCCGGGCCAGGCGCTGCGTCGAGAACATGCCGGGACGCTTGGCCTTCGGGTTTGGCAAGTCTGAGGGTGTTCGAGCCCGCCGTGCCACCGAATACGACACGACGCACCGTCGCGCCGAGTTTCCGCTGATCGAGTGGGACTGGGACCGGGAGGCGTGTCAGCGCTATATCGAGAAGGTCACCGGCGTCCCTGATTGGCCCAAGTCGGCCTGCGTCTATTGCCCGTTCGCATTGACGAGTCGAGCGGGTCGCGAGCGGTCATTAACTCGCTATGACACCCGGCCTCAGAGCGCACTTGAAGCCCTGATGCTTGAGCGGCGGTCCCTGTGCCTGAACCCCCGCGGAGGACTAATAGCCGGCAAGCGCCTCGACGAGCTGATCGCTTCCGAGCGTCCCGGGATCGCAGCTGCGTTCCGGAACCAGTTGGACGCAGAACTCCATTCGGTCTACGACGTCAAACGGGTCTGGCTGCCCAAGGCCGGGAATCCTGACAGGGTGGGCACGGTCTACCGGGATCTGCGTGTTCTCCTGACCGGAACCCGTCGCGAGTGCGAGCTGATGGTGAGCCGGGAGGGCGAGGTCGACGCCAGCGACGGGATCGAGCGCGTCTATCGCATGCGACCTGGTCAGAGGTTGCCGAGGCGAGAGCATTTCCTCGTCGCTGGGCCGGCCGGTGCCGAGCCCAAGGTGCGCCCCGGGTTCAGCAGCGCTTGGGAGCAGTTGGACCACGAGCAGCTCGCCCTCGGCTAGGACCGAAGCCTTGCCCGGCTAGGGCTGGTGCGAGGCACGTGTTGGCGGTAGTCCCGCTCACCACAAGTGACCGAAATACCCCGACTCCGAAGGAGGAATTTTGATGGAAATTGTCACGGCACCACGACAATCGACGATGTCCGGCACCGAGGTCCCGCAGCATCTGAAAGCCCTCGAAAGGGCAAACCAGGTGCGACTCGCGCGGGCCGAGTTGAAGCGTGCAATCGCGCGAGGTGACATGGAGGCGGCCGATGTAGTTCGGCGGTGCCCATGGGAAACCACGACCATGACCATCGCCGAGCTGCTGACGAGCCAGCGGCGTTGGGGGCGCACTCGCGCCCGCAAGTTTTTGATCCCGCTCTTGATCGGGGAGAACAAGCAGCTCGGTTCACTCACGGAGCGCCAGCGTCGCCTACTGGCGAAGGCGCTTGCGGACCGCTCGGCCCGCATTTCGAGTAAGGCCAGCGGTGATAGGCGGGACGAAGATGTGCCCTGCCACATTTGAACGCACCGAGCATGAGGGGGCCCTCGAGGAAGAGCGCCTCAGCTTCGTTCACATAGACGGCGCCCGCCACAGCCTGGTTTGGGCTTACGACTCGGCCCGTTCGGTCAGCGTACTGATCGATCGACCCGAGGAGGGTGGCGAAGAGGCCGAGCGGCTAGTCGGAGCCTTCTGGCCCGACGAGGGCTTCGACGTGGTTGAGGCCCTAGCCAGCGACTACGAAGAGCGGTACGTCAAGCGGCCCCGGGCGGAGCGGATCCGACCGCGGGTGGTCGAGCCGGCGGACCTGGCATCGATTTGAGCGCCGCTCCGACTCGCGGTCGAAGACACGCTGGCATCCATCCACTGGCCCAGAGCTACTCGGAAGCTGCTTGGGCCCACCCACAAGGAGGTGCACTTTGAGCGAGACCGCAACCGCTCCGGCGCCCAGCCTGCCCGGCATGCCGGCGCCGCCGGCTCCCGCGCGCGGCCGCGCGGTCGGCGAGCGGCGCCGAGAGCAGCGGGCCCGAGAAGCCGCCGCGGCCCAGCGAGAGCTGGCCGCGCGCTTTGGGAGCGCCCGCCCCCGCCATCAGGCGCCGCTCGGCTTCCGCTTCACCCTGCAGGGAGTCGAGCGCTCGGCGCTCGGACCGGATCAGTTGCTCCGGCGCTCGGTCTTTGTCCGCCCCTACGTTCGCGAGGTCTTCGCGCTGGGGATCACGGCTCGCGAGGGCACCTGGCGAAGCGAGCGCAGCTTCCAGATACCCGTCGCCGATATCCGCGCCGTGCAGGCGGTGCTCGATCTGATCCCCTCCGAGATCCCTTACACGAAGGGAGCCTGGGAGGCCCAGAACCGCCGCGTCACCACCCGCCACGAGAAGCTCGCCAGCGAGCTCGGCAAGCTCGGCTTCGCCAGGCCGCCGGTCGACGTCTGCGGACACGATGAGGAGGGCCCGCTGGCGCAGATGGCGGTCGTGCTGCGGGCCAACGAAGCCGGCGGCCTCTTCGGTCGGATCCTCACCCGCCCGGTCGGCTGGCTCTCAGAGGAGTGCCCGGCGAACGCCTGGCCCTTCGAGGCGCCGCGCCCGCCCGAAGCTCTACTCGCCCACGAGGCCCTCGAACTCGCCCACCAGATGCGCGAAGCGGCAATCGAGGTCGACGATCCCGAAGCGATCCTCGAGCCGCTCGAGGCGCTCGCCCGCGAGCACTTGGTCGCGCGCCGGATCCCGGGCCTGCCCGGGCTCGCCGAAGTCGTCCATGGGCAACCAAGTGTTTGGCCGGTGGCGATCGCTCGGGAGGTGAGCGCCGAGGAGGCAAGGCGCGAGGTCGCGGTCGCCAGGGAAGCGGGCGCCAGGGTCGTCCTTGACCCCGAAGTCGCCGACGTATTGGCGATGGCGGCAGCGCGGCCGGCGCTCGACGGTGACCTGCTGCCGCCCCAGCGCGACGCGGTCGCCCGTCACCGGGCTACCGAGGTCGGGATCCTCAACTTCTCGAAAGTCGGCACCGGCAAGACGGCGATGACGCTGATCGGCGGCCGCGGCAAGGCGGCTGAGCTCGAGGCCTACAGGATGTGCGTGGCGCTACCCCGCTACATGCGGACCGAATGGGTCGAGGAGCAGATCCCGAAATTCTGGCCGGGGGTCGCAGTGCACATCGCAGAGGACCGAAGGATCGCCGCCGGCCTTATCGGCTTCGATCGCGAGCTCGGCACCGAGCCGGGGATCCTGATCGCGACTTTCGAGCAGGTCCGCACCGCGGTCGAGGACCTGCGCGTCCTCACCTTCGACGACCTGGTCGTCGAGGAGGCAGACGAAGCGCTCGCCAACCCCGGCACGCAGCTCGCCAGGGCGCTGTGGCGGCTGCGCGAGCGAGCCAAGGTCGCGGTGCTGATGACCGGGACGCCGCGGGGCAAGTCAAACGCGGAATACGACGCCCTGGAGGCCTTTGCCCGCAACGACAGTGAGGCGCTGCGAGTCAAGCCGCTCTCGAGCCGCTACGCGACCTTCGACGAGGTCTCCCAGCGCCGCCTGCGCCGCGCGATGGGCCCGACGATGGTCCGGCTCACGCGCGAGGACATGAAGGACTACATGCCTGAGCTCGATGAGCCCGAGTTCAAAATAATCGACCCGACCCTCGCCGAGCTTGCTCTGCTCGACGCTGCCGAGGAGCGAATCGCCTCGCTCTTCGGGACGCTGCGCGAGCAGGTCGAGCGCGCCGCCGCCCTGTCTCCCGATGACACCGAGCTGGCGGTGCTGCGCAAACGCATGGCCTCGACGCGGGGCCTCCTGCTCTCGGCCACCGAGGTCGCGCTGCTGGCCGCCTCCGACGCGGAGGCCCTGCGCGCCTCCAAAGCGGTCGCGGCCGCGCTACTGGAGTCCGAGGGGTTGATCGACGCAGTGGTGAAGACGGGCCCCAGCAAGCGGGCTTGGATCGCGGGAACCGCCGCCGCCGCCGCCGCCGACGGCGAGAAGACGCTCCTCTTCGCCGAGTCGGTCGAGCTCTTGCGCCTGCTCTCCCGTGAGCTCGCGGACAACCACGGGGTGGAGGCGCCGCTCTTCATCGGCGGCCTTGGGGAGCGCGAGGCGGCCCGCCTCAAGCGCTCCTTCCGACTCGGCGAGTTCCCGGTCATGTTGATGAGCCCGATCGGCAAGCGGGGCCACAACCTCCCTGCCTCCCTAGTGGGCCACTACGACCTGCCCTGGACGCCCCGGCCCTTCGAGCAGCGCATCGGGCGGGCGACGCGGACCGGATCGGAGTTCGACACGGTGGGTGTTCTGCTCGCTCTCCTCAACTACTCATGCGAGCTGCGGCGCGCCGGCATCCTGATTCCGCGCGCCGCGGAGGTCGACGGCGTCCTCAATCGTGGAGAAGACGCCAGTGCGGCGCCTGGCGAGGGTGGCTCGGAAGAGTTCGCCCGGCAGTTCGCCGGGCTCGCGACCGACCTCGCCGACCGCGAAGGGGCCTCGGCCAAGATGAAGGTCGCCGCGCAGATCTTCGCCGCCCGGCGCGCGGCCGTCCCCCTCGCCGCCTAAGCGCGGCCCTATCTACGGCGCCCAGCTCCAGGAGCCGGGCGCAGACCGAGCGGGGCGCCCTCGGCGGCGCCCCGCCACTACAGCTCTCAGAGAGGAGCACGATTTGGCTATTGCAACCGCGACCCCGCCTGCCGGCGGGGTCAACCGCCTGCGCGAAATGGCCGCCGCCGCGGCCGGCGTCGACATCGACGCCCCCACCCCGGAAGGCTCCGAGGCGGAGCCCTCCGGACGCCGCACCGTGGCGCTCGCCGACGGGCGCGCCTACCTGGTGCGCCGGATTGCCGGCATGGAGGACGTCGAGTTCATCCGCGCCGCGATCGAGGCGGGCTTCAACATCTGCCTCTACGGTCCGCCGGGGACCGGCAAGACGACCCTTGTCGAGGCCGCCCTGGGCGTCGGCCAGGTGATCACCCAGGAGTTCTCCGAGGGCACCCAGGTCGAGGACATCACCGGCAGCTTCTTCCCGGCACCCGAGAAGGGATGGGAGTGGGGCGACGGATCGCTGACCCGCGCCCTTCGCGAGGGCAAGCTCTGGTTCGGGGACGACATCACCCAGGGCGACCCGCGCGTGCAGAGCCGCGTCTTCCCGGCGCTTGACTCGCGCCGCCGCCTGACCCTGAACGAGCGCGGCGGCGAGGTGGTCGTGGCCGAGGAGGGCTTCGGCGCGATCATCGCCTACAACCCCAACCTCCCGGGCACGACGTTCTCCGAAGCGCTCGCCTCGCGCTGCGCGATCCACGTCTACGTCGGGTTCGACGCCGCCACCGCGCGGCGCCTCGGCGTGCCAGCCGACTCGGTCTCCGCGGCCGAGAAGCTGAACCGCGAGTTCGAGGCCTCCGACCCGCTCGCCGGCGTCGCCCCGGCAGAGGCGGGCCCCGCGACCTGGGCCCCGCAGCTGCGCGAGCTCCTGGCGTTCAAGGCCATCGCGGAGGTCTTCGACCCGCTGACCGCGGCCCGCAACCTGCTCGGGCTCTGCCCCGAGGAGTCGCGCGGGGCGATGAGCGAGGCGCTCCAGGCCCACGTCACCGACGGGGTCGCGATCGACCCGCTTCGGGTCGAATAGCGGTGGGCTGGAAGGAGGCGTTCCGGCGGCTGCCCGCCGAACGCGTCCAGCCCTCCGCCCTGCCTGGCGGCTGGGGTAGGGCCAGCGCCACGCTGACCAAGGCGGCGCTGGGGATCGTCGGCGGGGTCCTAGTCAAGTGCTTCCCGAAGGCCTCGGCGCCGGTCGCCGGGCTCGTCAACCGGGTCACCAACGTGATCCTGATCGACGGGGAGCTGCTGGGCTGCGAGCCAGAGGAGATCCCCGTCGATCCGAGCGGCGATGAGCTGAAGGCGCTCGTCGTCGTTCTCGGCGTCCTCTTTCACGAGTGCGGCCACGTCAAGCACACCCCGACGCCGCGGGCGATGCAGGAGATCCCCGAGGAGCTGCTCGAGCGGGCCAAGTGGCTTGAGGAGGGCCGCATGGAGGCGCGCCTGATCGAAGGGGTGCCGCGGGTCGCGCGCTATCTGCGCGCGGCGATCACGAAGATCCTCCTCGAGCACCGCCCCGAAGACCCCCTGGCGCCGATGAGCCGCGCCCGGGCGGTTAAGGGCGCGGTCCTGATCTGCTCGCGGGTCCCGGCAGGCACCCTGTTCGCCGCCGACGTCCTCGACAGCGAAGCCCGCTTCGCGGCCGTCCTCGGCGCTGAAGACCTGGAAACGGTCAAGGAGGTCGTCGCCGAGGTCTGCGCCGCGCCGGACTCCGAGGCGGTCTCGGCGTTGACCGAGGGCGCCCGGCGCCTGGCGGAGCTCGCCCCGACCGAGAAGGAGGAGGAAGCCAGCGCCGGCGCCGGCGAGCCGGACGCAGGCGAGTCCGGCGAAGGCGGCGAGGGCGAGTCGGGCGGCGAGTCTCCGAGCTGGGAGCAGGCTGAAAATCCGCTCGCCGCCGCGGAGCGCAACGCCCGGGCGGAGGCTGTGGAAGTCGACCCACGCGAAGGCGGCGTCGACCCCGAGCTCCGCGAGATCGCGCGCGAGATCGCCGAGGGGGGCGCCACCGCGGCGAAGCGGCTGGCGCTTTTCGGCGGCGGGCACGGCTTCGGCCTGGGGCCGGGGATCCCCGACACCGGGGGGCGACCGCCGGTCTCGATCGAGCGGAGCGCCGCCAGGCGACTCGCCCGCGCTCTGCAGGAGGCGCGCTCCAAGCGCCTGATCCGCGAGGGCCGGGTCAACCCGCCCGGGCGCTTCTCGGGGCGCGGCGCGATGCGCCAGGCCTCAGAGTTCGAGCGCGGGGCGCCGGTTCGCGGCCTTGCCTTCGCCACCAAGCGAACCGTCTTCTCCGAGTTCTGGCAGCCGGTGGTTGGGATCGCGGTCGACGTCTCGGGCTCGATGGGGCCCTTCGAGGGGCCGATCGCCTCGGTCGCATGGGTAGTCCACTCGGCGGTCGAGCAGGTCGGCGGCCGCGCCGCGGTCTCACTCTTCGGCGATGAGGCAGAGCTGCTCTGCCGCCCAGGCCACCGGCTCGGCGAAGTGCCGGAGGTCTCGGCGGTCGGCGGCTCGGAGGACGTCGGGGAGGGGATCGAACTGCTGCGCGCGGTGCTGCCACTATCAGACCGCCGCCGCCCGCGACTGCTGTTCCTAATCGGCGACGGTCGTTGGGTCTCTGCGCCCTGGGCGGAGGAGGGCGAGCGCAATATCGCCGAGTTGAGGGCGAGCGGATGCGGAGTCGTCTCGATCGGGATCGGCTCCGAGCCCCAGCCCCACGGCGAGGGGGCGCTGGTCGCCGTCTCAGAGCCCCTGGAGATCGCCGCGGTGATCGGCAGCGCCGCGGTCGAGGCGCTCGGTGCCCGCTGAGCGAGCAAGGACGGCGCCCTGCGCCGCAGACACGAGAGGAAAGGAGGTGGCGATGAGCACCGCCACTGTCATAGAGAGGCCCCCCGACCACATCGAGGGCCAAAAGCAGATCGAGTCCGGCATGGGGGAGCTGGAGCGTCCGCTCCGCTACCTGCCGGTCGAGCAGATCAGGCCGGGCGATAACCCGCGCCGCAAGTTCACCGAGTCCGCGCTCGAAGCGCTCTCGAGCTCGACCGGGCGGATGGGGACCTTGCAGAACGTCCTCGTCCAGGAAGTCGGCGAGGAGGAGTTCGTCTTGGTCGTCGGCGAGCGGCGCTGGCGGGCGGCCCGCCGCGCCGGTCGCCCGCGGGTGCCGGCGATGGTGCTCGGCGCCGATGAGGAAATCGACGAGCCGACCCGGCTGATGATGGCCTACGCCGAGAACGCGGTGCGCGAGAACCTGACGCCGCTCGAGGAGGCGATGCTCTTAGCGGGCCTGGTCTCCCACCTCGGCTTCAGCGTCGAGGGCGCGGCCGAGCAGATCGGGATGACGCGGGAACTCGCCGAGGCCCGGATGACCCTGCTCAAGTTGCCTGAGCGTGTGCGCGACCACCTCGCCGCTGGCAAGCTCAACCTGCGGAACGCCGCCACTCTGGCGCCGATCGCCGCCAAGGCCCCTGGCGTCGCCGCGGCCCTTGCCGAGCGGGTCGCCAGCGGCGCCCAAAGCCAGAGCGCGCTCGACAGCGACCCCGCAGCGGCCCTGCGTCGGCTCGCCGATGAGGAGCGCCCGCCCGAGCAGGCCTTCCTGATCCCCTTCGGGCCCCACGACACCGTCAACCTTGACGAGGTCACGACACGGATCGGCGCGGCGGCCTCCCAAGGCCTCGTCGCCGAGGCACAAATGCCCGACGTCGAGGAGGCCTTGAAGGCGATCGACGAATCGCTGGGCTCGGTTCCCGCCGAACTGCGGACCGCCCACGTCAGCGAGTCAGGCGCCGACCGGGCCCGCGCTTTCGAGGCCCTAATCGAGTACCGCGAGGGCGCCTACCGGCGCTCAGGCGTACTTGTCGACGCCGCCTTCGCCGCCGACTGGGCGCGCGGCGTCGCCGCTGAGTTGGCCGAGAGCGGCGGCGAGATCGAGCGCAGCGGCGAGCCGGTCGAGATGCCGGCCGAACGCGAGGACCCCAAAGTCGCCCGCGAGCGCCGCAAGGAAGAAGCCCTGCGCGGCAAGTCCGCCAACGGCCACCTGGACCGCGAACTGACCAACCGCTTCGACTACCAGAGCGAGGTCTCACTCGACCAGGCGCGGGTGATCGCGGTGCTCTTCCTCGAGTTCCTCGGCCGCGAGATCGCCGGCGGGCACCGGGTGGTGCGCGAGGCCTGGCTCAAACGCGACTTCCGGCCGGGCCGCGGCGGCTCGCGGATGGTCGAGGAATACCCCTCGGTCGACGAGATCGTCGGCCTGCTCGAGGCCGAGTGGCGTACCGCGACCACCGGCCCGGCCCTGATCGGCCGGATCTTCGCCGCCTGCGTCTCGGCGATCTTCGCCGACCAGAGCGTGCTCGGCGCCGCCGCGCGGCCCAACCTTGAGCTCCCCTACACCCTCGGCCGCGAAGAGCAGCTGCAGGGTCTGGCGCCGGCGGCGCTTTGGAGGGAGGCCGAGGCCTGCCTCGGCGAAGAGCGTGCCGCCGAGCTGGCGCCCCTCTTCACGGCGCCCGAAGCCGTCGCCGAGCCCGCTCGCGACCGGCTCGCGCGTAGCGCGGATCTCTCCGGCGAAGCGCTCGAGCTGATGCCCGAGGACGGTGACGAGGAGGAGGGCGCGGAGCCCGGTCCCGAGCCGGCGGTGGCGGCCGCGGCCTAACGCAAAGTTGATGAGGAGATAGGAGATCGCGATTCAACCCACCGATTTCACGAGCCCAGTCGCCATCGAGGCCCAGCGTGGGCAGGCGCGGCGGTATGGCTGAGGCCGCGGCCGAAGGTGCCTGCATCGTCTGCGGGCACCAGACGCCGGACAAATCCCAGGGCGGCGGCTTCCGCGGCGCCCGGCGCTACTCGCACTGGCGCTGCGCCGACGGCGAGGAGTGTGCCGTCAGGCGCAACGCCGGCAAACGGCGCCCGCGGCCCGAGGCGGATGTCCGCGCCGAGTGGAGGGAGCGCCTTCCCGCCAGCTCCGCGCAGGATGCCAGGCCATAAGGCCAGGCTCGATCGAGGTTAGGAAAGTTTCCTCGCGATCACTTCCGCGGGCTCGACGTCGAGCCGGTGTCGGTGAACGAGGTCCTGAAGCGCCGGGTGCCGACGCTTGGCTCTTTGACCGCCCGGCCGAACCCGCCCCGCTCCTGAGCACAAACCAGGTGATCGCCCCCCTGCCCCCGCATGGCCGTTTCGCACGACTAAGCGGGCTGCCATCCCCAGCCCAGTGGCAGGGCCCGCCCACAAGAGGCACGCGTCCCTTCGAGAAGGAGGAGTTTCATGGAAGAACCATCACCTCGCGCCCGCGGGCAGGCCGTGTGGCGCCCGGGTTCGACGAGTGAGCTTTTGATTGCAGCCCAGCGCGTCGCCGAGGCGGTTGACCGCGCCTGGCACGGGGCCGGCGCAAGAACCGACGAGGGGATCTGCGTTGGAGTCGTCGCAGGGCTTTCCTTGCTCGGCTGCGCGGACCCCGAGGGCCCTGACACTCGCAACCGGATTCTCGACCTCAATGATGAGGAGGTGTCCCAGCTGCTCGCAGAGATCTGGGCCTTGTTTGCGATCACCCGCCCCGAGCTCGCCTTCCGCTGCGGCCCCTTCGGTGAGTGGTTGAACGCCGAGGAGCCTGATCGCCAGCTGCTTGCCGGCGCGGGCGCAGTCGCCCGCGCCGCGGTCAAGGCAGGCTTGCTCGATCTGACGCTCGACCTGGAGGTCGCCCGCCAAGTCGACCTCCTCGGCTGCGTCTACACGATGATGCGCAGCCCCAGCGCCAGGGCGGCCCGCGGCGAGTTCTACACGCCACCGCAAGTCGCCGAGATGATGGCCCGGATGAGCCTGGGCGGTCTCGAGCCCGGGCAGTCCATCTGCGACCCGACCGCGGGAACCGGCGGCCTACTTCGAGCGGCCGCCTCGGCACTGCGCGCCGACAGTCGAAACCCAGGCGACTATGTCTGGTTCGGGTGTGACATCTCACCGGTCGCGGTCGCGGGACTGGCGGTCAACACTCACATCTGGGGCCTCGGGCGCCAGGTAGTGATCGGCTGCGCCGACAGCCTTGCGGAGCCCAATTGGGTGGCGCGGGCACTGCAGGAGCAGCGCGAGGCGGTCGAGGTCCAGGAGTCGCGGGTCAAGGCCGCCCAAGCCATCGGGGCGGTAGGGGCACTTCTCGCCGAGGAGTCTTCCCCCTGAGGGCGTCGCGAAGTAGGCGATCGGAGCGCCCCGCACGGCCTCCGGCGCTGCCGGACTCCAAGGCGGCGCGCCTCCGGCAGCTGGAGCTGGTGCGGGCCGAGATGGCTCGCATCCGCGCCAGGGGTCCGGCGCTTCCGCGCGGGCACAGCAATGCAAAGGGCGGTGGGCGCCCGTCGCCTCAACAGGGGGAGGAACAAGGGGGACCCGGCGTCGAGCACCTGACGCGGCCTGAGCCCCAGGGCAACCCCGGAAACATCGATGAGAGGAGCAGAGAAACGATGAGTAAGGAACCGTTATCAGAGCGCGAGCAGAGGGACGTCGACTACCGCGTTCAGGTCGCCTACCTGGTCCCAGTCGAGGTGATCGTCGACCTGCAGGAGGGCAGGGTGGATCGCGCTGTCGTAATCAGCGAAAACGTAGCCCTCGACCGCAAGGAAGGCGCGCGCCAGGAGGGCACCCTTCACCCAATCCCTGACTCCGTCGCCAAGCGAGCGACGGAAATCGCCGAAACCGGCAGCTGGCCGGTCTGGGAGCACGGCTTCTGATGGGCGAGGAGTTCCGCCTCCTGGGAGAGCCCGCCGAGCTCGGGCTCCGACTCGAAAAGGACTTTGGCTGGCTGGATGAGTTCTCGGATGCCGATGACTTGCACCGCGTGCTCGACCGGCTGCAGCTCGCGACGGTCCTCGAGTGCCCGAAAGGCCTCGGGATCATCGTCTACCCGAGCGCGGCAGAAGAGGCCGATGTGGCGCTGGTGACGGTCTTCTCGACGGCAAAGCCCGAGATCCACGTAATCGCCGGCTCCGAGGAGCTGTGCAAGCTGGCAGATCGCGATCTCTGGGAGGGCCCCGATAATGCCGCGCTGACCGTGTCGGTCATCGAGGGGGTCATCGGGCTCGCCAACGGCGCGATCGCGGCGGTGCGCACGCTCGAGGAGCGGGGCGCCGACAGGACCGTCACCGACCCGGCGCGCTGCCCTCGCTGTGGAGGGGAGAATGGCCTGCGCTTCGAGTACCGATACGTGCTCCTCGGGATCTCGCGCACCGGGGCCCCGGTGCTGAGCGAGGGCGGCGAGCTGACCGACATCTTCTGCTTCGCCTGCGGCGAAGAAGTCGACGATGTCCTCGGACCCGAGGGTCCGGTTCTCGCCGCCCCCCGAGGTGGTCGGCGTGCCTAACTGTTGTTTCCACAATCTGCCTCCCGAGCCGGGGGGCCGCCCTGACTCCGATGGTTAGGTGGCGAGGTTCTACGGTCCAGGGATCACGCCGCGCTGGCCCTCGCATTGAAGTTGCGCTTGTGGTCCAGGTAGCCGATCTTGAGGCCCTCACAGCCTATGCTCGGGCAAGGCATGCCGCTTGCTGGTTCGATGACGATTGGGAGCCATCGAATCCGGCAGAAGCAGCCCTCGAGGCACTGGTTCTCTCGAGCGAGAACCCGTCCCCAGCCGATTATGGGATCGCAATTCTCAACGCCGATGCCAACATGAAGGAGTAGTTCTCGACCGACAGGAGGCGGGCCAGCTCGCCTCCTGTCGGTGTTTCGTCCATATCGAGCTGTCCCTTTTTTTGCCCTAAACCGGGTTGGTAGCCGCTGCGGCCCCGGTCCGCAGATAGAGACTTGGTGGCGAGCCGGTTGGGGAGCATGCCTGATGTAGTCGGGCTGTCAAGGAGGATCAGCCCGGCGGTCCGAGGTGGGCGCCGACCCGGTCGCCGAGCTGGCCGTCAACGCATCACCTCTGGAACCTCGGCCGCCAAGTCGTATCGGCCCCGAGAACACCCCGCCGAGTCTGAAGGCGGGGATCGCCAGCGACGACTCGCGACCTAAGCGCGGCCCGAGATGCCCCGCCGCCGTGCGACAAAGACCGGGGAGCTGCCTTGGGGCATCAAAAGCAAGATGGAGAGAGGGAGGTCCGAGACTGCCGGGTTGCGGGGGACCGCTTTCCGTGACCAATGCCACGGACCCATGTTCAGCTGTCCCTTTTTTTGCCCGAAAGTTCTGGCTGGCGGCTAAAGACGGTGGTACGCGCGCCGGGCGCAAGTGCTTGTGCGACTTGCCGCTAGGGCGAGGACTCGGTAGTCGTGGTTCCCTGGGCAGCCGGGTTATTCGGCTGATGCCTGAACTGTTTCTGCTCTTGACGACCCCTCGGCACCGCACCTCCGGTCCCCTCAGTGCCGGTGGAAGAGGAGTTGCCACCGCAGCCAATTACCGCCCCGCCGGCGCAGAGAGTTAGTGCGCCAGCCAGAGCGAGTTTGCCCCGCATCGAGACCCTCGACATCGTCCTAGACCTCGCAGCTGGTCGGGTCATAGCCGAGAGGGGCCGGGGCCGGCCCACTGAAATCTCCCGGCACCTCCTCCCTCTGCCAAGGAAATCGCGATCGACGACGGGTTCGCCCCGGCTGTCCCCTGTTCGCCATCAGCCATCCCCGCGACGAGGATGCAGGTCGGAGGGGCGCTGCAGACGACCAGTCAGCGACCACGGCGCCCCTCCGACCTGCCTTCCTCCCATCAATAGGTCCCGCTTGCCTCGGATTTGGAGTCTGGGAGACCCGAAAATCACGCCAGTTGACACAGGTAGACCGCCTTCGTGTGTCTGTCTTCGTCCAAGGGGCCTTCGAAATTTCCCTCCGGCTCCGAAACGCCAAAAAATTCAACGCATTTCAAGGAGCTGCCTTTGATGGCGTCGAGGACCTGGGCGGCCGGAAAGTGGCGCTGTCGATGAACATGTGCCGAATTTTGCTCCCCGACCGCTTCAAACTGGGCTTCTGCGAAGTCACCCGGCTGGAACGTATCCGGATCGTTCAGCCCCCTCCAGATGAGGCGGCGGTTGCGAGCTTTTACCTCCAGGGTCTGGGCAAAGAAGGTCCGGTAGGTGTTGATGGTGTTTACGTCGAAGATCAGGAATCCCTCGCGGTCGAGATTCGAGGCCATGCCAGCCAACGTGCTCCGCAATTCCTCGTCAGCGAGTAGATAGTTCAGAGGATCGTTTAATGCCCACACCAAGTCGAACGACCCGAAGATCGGTAGATCGCGCATGTCCGCCTGCTCGAGGCGAGCGGCATTTCCGATTTTGTCTTTTGCTCTGGCGAGCATTTCGGCAGACACATCGCATCCGGTGACCTCAAACTTCCACCTCAGCATTGGGATCAAGCTGTGGCCGGTGCCGCAGGCAACATCCAGAAGACGGTTTCCTTTCAGGCCCGCTGCTCTTGCGCGCGCCAGGAGCCGCGACGTCCACTGAACATTTCGATAGCGAAGGTTGAAGTCGTCGTAAGCCGAAGCGAAAGCGTCATTGGTCTGCCGTGCTCCATCGCCACCGGGCCACGATTGCTCCACTTATTCGACCTCCATACCTAGGGCTTTCGCCAGTTTAAGAATCGCGCGGGACTCGATCTGCCGGACTCTCTCATCTCCGACTCCCATTTCGATCTTTATCTCGCTGTTCTTGTAACGCCGGCCATCTTCGAATCCGAGCTTTAGCCTCAGGACCTTCTGCTCGCGGGGATCTAGAACCTCATGTAGCTGGGCAGGGTCAAGCTCGCAGAAGGCCTGTTTAGCGAGGCTGAGCGGCTGTGGTTTCTCGACCCGTTCCAGGCTGTTGCCAGCCGATTTCCCGCCGATCCCCCGCATGACGTCGGCGACGGTACTACTACCGCGGACGATTGACGAAACAATTTGTTACAGCATTCAGCACAGAATGTTTTGACATTCCCTGATAAGCCGGGTAGCGTCGCCGCCGCTGCCATGATGACGCAGGCAGCGGCACCGGGATGATCCCGGCCGAAGCTCCGCTCATACGTCCGCGCGACCTACGAGTGGTGCTCGAATGGTCGCTGCTTGGCTTCGGCAGAAGTCATGGGAAGCCCCGTGGCGCAGGCGCGGCGTGCGTTCGGTCTGTCAACTCATGCGCACGTCGCGCCCCCTCCTGCTGTGTTGTCCGTGGGATGTCTTCGACTCGTCGTTGTCCTATTGCGCCCCGGCCCCGGGTGCCGGAGCGACGCGTCCCGCGCTTAACCCCCCTTGACGGTGGACAGCGCCGGGGTCGCTTCCTTGACGACGACGAGCTCCATAAGTCTCACCCCCTTTTTTTTCCCGCGGACTCATGGGGAGACGTAATAGTGGAATCCGTTCCAGCAATCCACCGGTGGGTCGCAATTTGCCCGGAAAACCACTAGAAATAGGGCCAAACTTGCACTTAACAGCGAGATTCAAGTAATTAGAGGGGCGCATGGCCAGGCAGCACCAAAGCCAAGAATTGATGCCGAGGGATGGCTCACAGACCGGGGGCGGGGGGCGGAACCGCCGAGTGGCGATGGCGATGTCCCACCCAACTCGGATCGAGATCCTGAAGTCGATGAATGACCCGAAGCGCCGGCTGTCACCAAGTCTCTTCGCAGAGGAGGCGGGGTTGCCGGTCGAATTTTGCGCGTATCACTTCAGGAAGCTCGCCGAAGCAGGCTGCATCGCCCTGGTCGACACCACGCAGCGAAGAGGCTTCACCGAACATATCTACGAGTCACTGGATTCCGCATATGCATGGAGGGAGGAGTGGTCCGATCTGCCGAAAACCCTCAGGCACGATGTTCTGAAATCCGTGCTAGGCCCAGGGGTGCATGCGTTGGGTGCGGCCATCGACGATCGGAGCTTCGAAGCTCACGACGAGTCGCATCTTTCTTGGAATACGATCGAGCTCGATGAGCCTGGTTGGGAGGCCATGAGCGTGATCCTTGAGCAGGCCCGCGACGAGGTGCGTCGTGTTAGGAAAGAGGTCCGTGGGCGCCTCGCGGATGGTCGAGATTCCTTTCTCGCGTATTGCCTGCTGACCAGCTTTGGATCCCCTCAGCGAGAGGGATCTCTTGCGGGCGTGGGGCTAGATGCGGACTTCCGGGAGCCGCACCCGCTCCGACCTACTAATGATCGCCTCCGCGAACGGCGTAGGGCCGCCAGAAAAGGCAAGCCCGAACGTGAGGTCATGGCAAAGATCATGCGGCATCCAACGCGGGTACGGATTCTGATGGCGATGAACACGCCGCGCCGCCGTATGTCCCCAACGACGTTTGCCAGGGAGGCGGGCGTTCCTGTTCATCATGCTGCCTACCATTTCGGAGAGTTGGAGGACACGGGCTGCATTGTGCTCGTTGGAACGATCCAGCGCCGGGGAGTAACGGAGCACGTCTACGAGCCAAAGCGGACCGCGATCCAATGGACGGATGACTGGCGCCTCTTGGGCCCGGCGGTCAAGCAGACGGTGCTGGCCTCCGTGATGCGGGGTGGGGTCGAAGCGATCGGCGCAGCTGTCGAAGCGGGAACCTTCGAGGGCCGCAGGGGTTCTCACGCATCGTTGGGGACTTTCCGGCTGGACACCCCGGGTTGGATGGAGGTAGCTGAGATCTACGATCGAACGCTGGTGCGGTTGCTGCGACTGGACGACGAAGCGACGTCCAGGATCGCCGCTGGGGCATCGTTCTTCACCGCCTCGTATTTCATGGCGAGCTTCGAAGTCTCGGGGCGCTCGAGGTTGCCTGCCTCCACCTTCTAAACATCCAGGTTTGCTTGAGAGGCGGCCTTGACACCGCGTCGTGTTGCCAAGCGGCAAACCGAGTCGGTTCGCGATGCTGGCTGGCAATCGGCAGGCACCCAATTGATTAAACGTAGCGTCTAGGACCGTCCGTGACAGGCAGATTGGTACGTCCGCTCGCCGCTACAGGCGCGACGAAAGGCTGGGTACTTTGGTATCTATGTTTCGGAACGGAGCGGTAGAAGAACCCGACGAACCGCGAGACGATGGGCAGTCGGTAGGTCACCGAGCTGTGCGCTTGCGGAGCGGATTTATGGCACGGGCCCCGGCGGCGCAGGCCTGGGGAGCTCCGAGCGGAAATGCGCAGTTCGGAATGAGCAGAGTCCAAAGACAGCGAGAGGAGAAAATCAGCCGGCAGCGCTATGAACTTGCAGACCGGCTGGAACAAGCAAGGCAGACCCTCGCCGATCAGGCGGTAGCGAGAATCCAGGCGATTGCAGATGTATCGACATCGCCGCTTGAGGGGGCCGATGAGAACATCGGGCGAGGCGTCGGAGCGGGCATCGACCTCGCGATCGGCAGCGTTCGGGGGGGTCAAGTGATCGATGAACCGCTCCCCGCAGTACTAATGGCGCAGACGCGGAGGGCTGCCCAGAGTGGGGTGCCGCTGAGCGATCTCCATCAGCGCTATCTCGCGGTCTTCGGATTAATCGCCGAGGAACTTTTCGTGCAAGGCATCGATTCGGAAACCCTGCGTGTGGTCATGCGAGACGGTACGTCGCAATTTGACCGGCTCGTGAAAGAGAGCTCGGCGGTATACGCCAATGCAACGAGCGCGCAGAGCGCCGGCGACGAAGATGTACTCAATAGAGTCAAGGCAATACTGCAGGGGGAAACAGTCGACGCCGGAGCTTTAAATTATCCACTGCAGGTGGTTCATATTGGAATCGCAGGAATCGGCAAGGCAGCTGAAGATGCGTTACGCGAGATGGCTACGCGTCTCGGTTTGATTGTCCTCAGTGCCGACCCCCAGGTGGACATATCTTGGATTTGGATTGGCGCCAGGGACAATCTGGAGGCAACCAAAATCACCGCATTCGCCGATCAGCTGTGTGGGCACGATGGATTGTTAGTCGGTTTCGGCGAGCCAGCAGAGGGGATCCCTGGCTTCCGACGTACCCATCGCGAGGCCCGGGCAGCGCTACATGTCGCGCAAAGAAGGCGAAGACCAGCGCGCTATAGCCAGGTAGCGTTGCTTTCGTCCATACTCAAAGACGATCTTCTCGTCCTGTCGCTCAAAGAGCGGTTCCTCGAGCCATTGGAACGGGATGAGGATGGTGGTAAGGCTGCCCGGGAAACGCTGAAGGCCTATTTTGCCGCTGGCCACAAAGTTTCGTCCGCAGCGGCAGCGCTCAACATCAATCGGCGCACTGTGAAAAATCGACTATCGGCCTTGGAAAGGCGCTTTAACCAGCCGCTGGACATAAAAAGTGCCGAAGTCGAAGCAGCCCTTCTTTTGGCGGATCTACCGATAGCCGACGCGGACGGTTGGTTTGCATCGCCGACCTAGAAAAACCAAGCGCCTCCTTCTGTCCTTGATTGGCGCCATCTGCTTATTGCTGGGAGCGTGGCTGCTCGCAAGCGAGGTCACTAGGGACCGTCCCGGGCCATCCCGCAGGACCTTGAACCCGGCAATACGCGAAACCGAAGTCCAGCTCTCCGAGAGCGGAGCCCATGCCCTTGACGACGCCGGCCAGCCCCCTGTCCCCTCCATGGCCGGCCCTCCAGAGCCCATGCCACCTATCATGCGTCGCAAGATCGCCGGGACGATCGGATCCGCGCCATACCTAAAGTTGGACTTCATGCGCGCCCACTATGTCGTCGTGCGACCGGGGGTGGCCGTTTGGATGGTGGAAGGGCGTGGGGTTACCTGCATGTTCGCCGAGAAAACTGGAGCATCCTCTTGTGCGAGCACGACGGAGGTGCGCCGCTGGGGTGCGCTTTTGGCCACCTTTAACACCCTGCCGGATACTGGAGGGAAGAAAATCTACTCCCTCGTGGGGGTGCTCCCTCGCCGAGCAAACTCCGTGACTCTTGCGATTGGGCATGAGCGCAAGCGCATATGGACGCCTGACCACGGTTTCGCCGTCCGGTCGCCCAAGCCGGTTCGAGTCATAGGCATCACCGGCTAAACCCCTGGGTCAATACGAAGCCCATCCCGCCGCGGATCGCCCTCGAGATCCTGGCTTTGATGCGGACGGGTATCAAAAACCACTGTGTCAATCATCGGGCTCCCTCACGAAACCCGGTTTCCACTTTTGGCACAAGACGCGCGAACATTGGCGCAAACTGGTACGAACAAGAAATGACCAGTTCGCAAGGATGGGCCCCAATATTCATCAGTGGATCTCAATGCAAAGAGATCGCGCGTGTGAGGGAGGATTATCTTGCGTTTCAGATGGCCAAAAGCCTGGACGCACCTGGTCCCGATGTTGGGGTGCCTTGCGGTGCTGTCACTCACGTTCGGAGCCAGTTCCGCCAGCGCCGAACAGAAAAACTTCTGCTACGGGGCGACCCTGTCGTCCTACGGATCGGGCTGCAAAAGCGGCTGGTACTACATGTCGGGTGCGTACGCCACGTCCCCCGACGGCCCCGCCTGTTTGCGAATCAAAACCGAATACGGTGATCGCTTCAACTGCTCTAAAAATGTGAACGAAGGCATCTATATGGGGTGGGAAACGGGCGAATACGGCGTCTACTCCTACGCCCAGATCATCAACTTCTGGCTCGGCGGGTCCCAGAAAGTGTACGGAACCCTCTGGACTGGCCCCCCCTACAAAGCGCAGGAAAACCCGCCTGCTGAACCACCTCCGCCGCCACCAGCACCCATTCCCTCCCAGGACGATGACCTTGGTGGCCCCCACGCAGTCGGTCTGTCGAATGGGACTCTCGACATCTTCTACCGGACGCCTGAAGGTGGTCTCGGTCACAACTGGATGGTTCCCGGAGGCGGCGGCTGGGCCGAGGGCAAACTCCCCGGCTCAGTTGCTGCGGGCACCGTCCCGCACGCTGTGGCGCAGGACAACGGAACCGTCGACGTGTTCTACCGGACCTCGGCAAATGGTCTTGGCCACAGCTGGTTCTCGCCCGGAAACGGTTGGTTTAACGAGGTTCTGCCCGGGAGCGTGGCCTCAGACCCACACCCGATCCTGCAGTCCAATGGCACGATCGATGTCTTTTATCGGACTACCGGAGGAAAACTCGGTCACAACTGGCATGGCGCCGGCGGTACCTGGGCCCAAGGTGATCTGACCGGCTCGGTCGCTGGCGATCCGTACGCCGTCGTGCAATCCAATGGCACGATCGACGTCTTCTACCGGACGCCTACTGGTGGCCTAGGGCACAACTGGTACGTGAGTGGTGGAAGTTGGGCACAGGGTTCGCTCCCGGGGTCCGTGGCAGGCGAACCGTCTGTCGTGACGGCCAAAGGCGTCATCGACGTCTTCTACCGGACGCCTACCGGTGGCCTTGGGCACAACTGGTACGTGAGCGGTGGAAGTTGGGGCCAGGGATCACTTCCCGGGTCCGTGGCAGGTCAGCCGCACTCAGTCATTCAGCCGAACGGCACGATTGACGTGTTCTACCGGACGCCGAGTAACACCATTGGTCATAATTGGTACTCGCCGGGGGGAGCTTGGGCATCCTCGAATCTCGGTGGAAGTCTCGATCCATCCGAATCCATGGGCATCCACGGGGTTGCTCAGGACAACGGCACGATCGACATCTTCTACCGGAACTCCAACGGAACTGTCGGTCATAGCTGGTACGGGATCGGCGGCGGCGGCTGGGCAGCTGCGCCGCTTGCCGGCTCCATCTAGCGGCTACCACGTACGAAGGGTCTTGCGCCGCCCGGACGATTCCGGGCGGCGCATCGAATCGGGAAAGGAACGGGCCTTTTTCGGTAAGGCTGCGGTATAGGATGCGCCCTATGCCTGACAAGGTCCCGAAATGGCTTCTTGCGCTTGGCGGTGTCGGCGCGGTTATGGCGGTCACCTTGGTCATGAGCTTCGCCCTCCTTTCCCTTGCCGAAGATGGCACCGCAGAGGCCGGGAGCTTTTGCCAAACTTTTTATGAAGGCGTGGTTCCGGTCGTCGAGCCTCGCCAGGGCCCCGCAGCTCAGGCGGGTCCAGACAGTCCGATATTCGCTTTACTGCCCAGGAGCTCAGAGAAAGTTCAGCGGGGGCTTTTCGCGAGCTTGGCTGAGCCTGCCCCGCCGGGAATACGCTCGTCTGTGATCCTTCTCTCCTCCGGCCCGAAGTTTGGTGACGGTCTGGAGTCGGGTTCAAACAGCCCGGTGAGCTCGGCCAGCGAGAAGGGGCGATTGGCAGCACTCGAGAAAGTCGACCGCTACCTGGGCCGAAACTGTCCGCTCGACTCGCCCTTGGCGATGCAGGTCATGCTTGATCACCGAAGTACCCCGTAGGGGTGACCAACGCCCTTCGGAAACCGGCTTCGTACCCCTGGCTGAACGCCTCCGAACATTTCCGGATACACTCGCTTTCCTTGGCAGGGGGCGCTGCGCCATCCATCGATGGCGTCTTCGCCGCCTACCCACCAAGTCGATTGACTGATGGACTTCGAACGCCTCTATAACTACCGATTTCGCCACGTTGATCAGCAGGGACGGTTAGCGGTGTGGCGGGAGGTCGCGCCACATGTTTGTCGGATCATGGGGGAACCGACGAAGATGCTCGATCCTGCTGCCGGCCGCGGGGAGTTCATCAGCGCTGCGACTGCGGAGGAGACGTGGGCTGTTGACGCCGTAAGATATGAGCAAGCGGTCCACAGGCCGGACACGAATGTCGTGGTGTCGCCGATTATGGACGCCACCCTTCCTCAGGACCATTTTGACGGAGTCTTCATCTCGAACTTCCTCGAGCACCTCTACGACCAGAACGCCATTCATGAGTTTCTCTTGAAGATGCGGTCGGTGATGGCAGGCAACGGAACCATTGCGATCATGGGTCCGAATTATCGGTATTGCTCAGCCGAATATTGGGACTATGCAGATCACTTTGTCCCGCTGACGCATCGGGCGATCGAGGAGCATCTAGCCTCGGCTGGCTTCGAGATAGATCGAACGATCCCGCAATATCTGCCTTACTCCTTCAGCGGCAGACTGCCGACGGCACCGTGGTTGGTCCGCCTTTACCTCGGCATCCCACTCGCTTGGCGTATCTTCGGCAAGCAGTTCTTGGTCATCGGGCGCAAGTGCTAGAGGTATGCATCTGCTTGCAAGCGGGGCACGATGGAAACGGGGCTTACTCGAGTTGCGACAGCTCCTTGACCGGGAGGTGTTTCCGGACACCGAGATTTCCGCTCTCAAGACGCCACGAGGCGCCCGCACCTATCTGGGGGCCGCGGTGTTCTTCGGGTTGGCCATCTTCCTCCAGCTGTTAAGAGTAGGCCTAGGGATCTCCTTAGATTCCCTTTGGGCAGAGGATGGTCAAGTCTTCCTTCAAGAAGCCATGACCCACAACGCGACGATCGTCGGCGGCGAATATTCCGGGTACCTGGTGGTCTTCGAGCGTCTGGTTGCCGAGGTCGCCTCTTTGCTCCCCGTGCGTTCGGCCCCGATAGTGTTTTCGACGTTGGCCGCGGCAGCAGTCGCTCTTAGCGGGATCACCGTTTGGCACGCTTCGAAGGGGCATATCCGCGACGCTAATCTCCGTGCTGTTCTGACGACTGCCACCGTCCTGGCCCCTGTTGCCGGGTTGGAGTCCATCAGCTCCGCTTCATACGCGCCTTGGTACATGGTGTTCGCAAGTTTCTGGCTCATCCTTTGGCGGCCTCGTACGTGGTTCGGCGCGGTTTCCGGAGCTGGATTCCTCGCCCTCACTACGCTGAGTAATCCGCTGATGTTTCTTTACATGCCGGTGGCGCTACTCCGAATCCTCGTTTCCAGAGGGTGGCGCGACGCACTGCCCGTCTCCTCCTACCTCGTTGCCGTGATACCCCAGGCCGCTACCGCAGCAACTACCAATTACGACGCCGTAGAGCCATTCTGGGGATCCGAGGTTTGGGCTGTTCTTCTGCAACGGGTCGCCGAGGGATCGATTTTGGGGCTTCGCCTGGGGGGCGTGGCCTGGTCCCATCTCGGGTGGACGATTTTGGTCCTTAGTTTCATCCTGATCGCGGCCGGTTTTATCCTTGGCCTCAGCCATTCCGTCCGCAGGGTGCGCATCCTTGCTGGAGTTGCGATTACCCTCGGCCTGGTCGCGTTCGTCTTCACGGTTTATCAGCGTGGATTGGCCGTCCAAATGAAGTGGCCGGCCGGAAGTTGGTCAGGCGATGCGGGACGCTACGCCATATTGCCGGTTCTCTTAGTCATTAGCGCTGCCTTTGCAACGATTGACGGTTTACGGACTCGGGTTGATCCGAGGTCAGCCCGTCTACTCGGCGCAGGAGCCATGGCGATAGTGCTTGTGAGCATCGCGAGCTCGTACCGATTCGCGGATCCCGAGGTTCGCGGGATGCCTCCCTGGGGAGCGGCGGTCGACCAAGCGACCCGCGAATGTCAACACCGTCCCTCCATCCGTGTCGCCCAGATACCAATCTCACCGCCTGGGTTCGTGGTGACTCTGCCCTGTGGGGCGATTGAATCCTGAGGCGACGCCAAGCCCTCGCCCGCTGAGGCCTCTCTACGGATCAACGGCCTGCGCCGACCTCAAAGCGAGTTAATCTTTGCCTGTGATGATCGTTTGGCTTGAGCGAAATGCCCTTATCGGCTTGGTTTTGGGCGAGCTGCTCATGTTGACGATTTTTGTTGCCTTCTCGATCCTCGTCGGACCGGTCTCTGTAGCCGGCGGCATCCTTCTCGGATCGAGCGTCGGTTATCTCACCGTTCGCTGGTGGATCCGGACCAAGCCACCGACGAGCCATCGACTTTGGATGACGTCAAGCCCAGTGGTCGCAGAACTCGAGCAGGTTCGGGACCGGGTCGAAAAGCGTGCCGACGGCCTTGCAAGTTCCGTCAGCGAAGATGTCATCGCAGCGCGCATGGCGACGGCGAAGCACTTCCTCGCCGACGCCGAGCTCTATGCAAAAAGGGGCTTGGAGCGAAAAACTCTGGGGCAAGGATTCGTTGTGCAATGCGAGCGCATCGTGATGAGCATCGTGGATGGCCGTGCCGCATGAGGCTGGAGTCAGCTCAGGCTCGAACCCCTGAACGGCGATTGGCGGCGACGGTTGGCCCAGGGCGCCTAGGCGAGACAAACCTCAGCCCCTTGGCTCGCCTCCACGTGGAGGTGCCAGGGGTTCGCTGCTGCATCGGTTGGGATGCGTAGGAGGGTCGTCGATCCGCCGGGAGAGGGTTCGGTGGCCACGGGGTATTCGTCGGTGGCGAAGCGGCGCAACTTGAAGACGGCCGCAGGTCCAGGTGGGAGCACGATCCGGTGAAGTCCCGGGCCAAGCTCGACCTCGCCAGTAGCGCCTCCCCCCTGCGTGATGCAATCGGAGCCAACCGACTGAGCACGTCCCGCGAGCACTTCCGTTTCGAGGGGCAGAGCGCGTGACAGGACTACGTCGGCGTAGTGTCGTCCGGCCGCCGGGGCGGCTTCTAATTCTTGTATCGAGTACGCCGGAGAACCCCATCGGTCGACCGCTTCAAAGTACTTGCCGGCGGTGATGACCGCAAGCGATGCAGTGCCAGCAACCTCGTAGGGAGCAAGAGGAAAGTCACGGTTGACCGTGCGGCGGGAGATCTCTAGGGCGGCAAGGTCCGCCCGGGTGAAGATGCTCTGTTCCCGTAGCCAGTTGCCGCCAGTTCTCAGGTAACCGATGTTGGCAATGATCGCGACGATCACGACGCCGCTGGCAACGAGGAGCGCGTTACGGGTCCAGCGCACCCCACGGAGCAACTCGGTCGCCATCAGCAGGATGAAGAGCGCGCCGGCGTAGACGTAGCGGGTCGAGGCGGCCTCGCGGCCGGGAATGAAGTTGAAGGCGGCAAGCAGCCAGTAGCTGACCCCGGCGGCCGCGACCGGCCAGAAGCTGGCGGGAACCCCCCGCTGGCGGATCCTGAGGCCAGCCGCGACAAGCGCGGCGACAAGCAGCGGGGAACCAAACTGGAGCGAGGCCGGACCTACGGCCGGGGTGCTGCTGAGGCCCGCCAGAGAGCCGAGCGCTGAGGCGAACCCTTCCATCACGTAGACAGGTGAGTTGAGGACGTTCGCGAGCGTCAGATGGGTCTCCGCCTCGTGCCCCCAACCGGCGTACCAGGCCAGATAGACCAGCCCCGGGACGAGGAAGACGTAGGCCCGTCGCCAGCCCCGCGTCCCGCGTTTGACGAAAACGTCGACGGCGGCGGCAAGGACGAAGGAGATGCCGAGGCTGCCGGAGAGGACGGCGAGGACGAGCATCGCGCAGGCCCAGGCGTCGCCACCCCCGTCTTCGCGATCGAGGAAGAGCAGCATCGCCAGCCCGAAGACGATCGGCAGCGTGAACTCGTTCTCGAAGGGCCAGAGCAGGATCGGCCAGGCGGAGCCGAGGAAGAGCATCAGCGAGGCCGCCATCAGCGCCAGCCAGGGGTTGGTCCGGCGCCGCACGTAGACGAAGAGGAGGACCGCCGCCGCCAGCAGGGTCAGCCCCATCGCTACCTGTTCAGGCGTGTTCGAGGTCATCCCGAAGACCTCGAGCAGGACCTTCGTGATCGCCACCGGGATGACGACGATGTGCTCGTTGTGGGGCTGCAGGAAGGCGTCGGCGGAGAAGTCCTGCCGGTCGAGCAGGAAGGCCCAGGTGTCCTGGAAGAAGGTGACGTCCCACTGCGCCTTCGCCAGAATGATTGAAGCTGCGACAAGTGCCACGCCCAGCGATACAGCGGGAAGATTGCGCCTGCGGGTCGCCAC
>DASTYZ010000106.1:0-7802 GCA_035764545.1 Solirubrobacterales bacterium
CCAGTCATTTGCCTTCTGGTTGCTGAGCGCGAGGAACTCTTCTTGATCGAGGGACGGACGCATCTCAGAAAAGGCTAGCGGCGCACATTGAAATCTTCGCCGAGACGACCTAATTCGTTCCTATTTGCGACTTGTGGGCGTGCAAGGACGTGTAGAAGCGCTTAAGTTGCGCCCCGAAGACGACCCTCAAGGAGGCAGTGTGTCGAGGAGAAGCGTCGGGTCCCTCGCATCTCTAGGAGCGGCCAAATGCCTGTCGGCATCCGCCCCCGTTGCAGCCATGGAGCGGGGCAAGAGGGGTGGCCGCTGATATGCGAATTGCCAAAGCCGAGATCACCGGCTACCGCTGCATCTCACAGCTAGCGATCGACTTCGACGATTTGACCGCGATTGTCGGGAGCGGCGGCGTCGGCAAGTCGACGATTCTGAATGCGCTCGATTGGTTCTTTCGGGGCGGTGATCTTGAGCAGCGCGATCTCCACTTTGTTGGCGATGGAGATGAGCAGGTAGAGGAAATTTTAGTAGCCGTTACCTTCACCGACTTAAACGATGCCGATCGCGAGGTCCTCGGGGCCTACGTCGAGGGTGAGACCACCACCCTGACCCGCAGCTGGAGTGAAGACGCGGGTCAAAAACTTTCTGGCAACGCACTTGCCTTCGAGCCATTCGATGAGATTCGCGCGGCCGACAAAGTAGCCGACCTTCGCAGCGGCTACCGCCAGCTTTACGAGGTTCGAGGAAAGGAGCTTGGGTTACCGGCTCCTGTCACCAAACGGGAAGATCTCGAGCGGGCGATGGAGATCTGGGAGCGTGAGCATCCTGACCAGTGCGTTATCCGTACGAAGGACGCCCGTCACCTCGGTGGCTTCACCGGTACGCCCCTGCTTCAAAGCCGCTTTGACTTTGTTCTAGTCAGCGCCCGCGCCGGAGCCCCTGAAGCGCTAGGCGGCGGCCGCGATAGCGTCCTCGATCGCCTGCTCTCAGTGGTCGAGGAGCTGGGCGAGGAGGCCCGGGGGAGAATCACCGGCCTTCAAAAAGAGGCACAGACCCAGATCCAAGGAGTGGTCAGGGCCGCGCGCGGTGGCGAGCTGCTGCGGCTGAGCAAAAGCCTTACCGACAGGGCAGCCGAGTACTTTCCGGGCGCTGCGATCCGCCTGCGCGACGAGCTGGCGCCCCCTTCGACCCCGAAGATTTCCGTCAGGGCCCTGATCAGCGACCGGGGTGGACACCCGATCGATCCGGATTTGCAGGGACACGGCCTGCAACGCGCCTTGGTAATCGCCCTCCTGCATGAGCTCGCCGAGTCGCGAGATGCAGCCGAGGGCGAGGGATCCTCGCGCGCGCTAATGCTGGCGATCGAGGAGCCCGAGCTCTATCAACACCCCTTGCAGGCGAGGGCACTGGCAGCCTCCCTGGAGCGGCTCGCAAACAGCTCGGGAGGGCGGTCGATTCAGGTCTCCTACAGCACCCACTCTCCCTTCTTCACGGGGCCCGCCCTCTTCGCCGACTTGCGGCTCTGTCGACGAACCAAAGAGGGAGACACGCGCTGCGTCGCCGCCGACCCCGAGGCGATCGCGGCCGCAATCACGGAAAGCGGCTATGACATCGACGCAGGCGCACGGGTAAAGCGCGCCCTCGCGGAGAGTCTTCGCGAGGCGCTATTCGCACGCGCGGTCATCCTCTGTGAGGGCAGCAGCGACGAGGGGCTCCTGACCGCGATCGGTGACTTGCAGGGCGACCTCGATCGCGACGGCGTGGCGATCGCCCAAACCAACGACACCAAGTCAGCCCTCATAATTGCCATCGCGATCCTGCGTCAGCTGGAGATACCGTTCATCGCCCTCTTCGACGCCGACCGCGGCCGAGAGCTGAAGTCCGAGGCCGAGCGGAATAAACAGATCCTCACCGTCTGTGGGGAGGAGCCGCAAGAGTGGCCCGAGCGGGAGGTCCGCGAGAACTCGGCCAACTTCGCCGACACCATGGAGGCCGACCTTGCCGAGATCTGGCCTCAGTTCGCAGCCGCCCGCGAGGAGGTCGTCGCTGAGCTCGGCGTGAAGTCTGGCTCCAAAGAGTTCCGCCTCTACTACGAGGCGGCTACCCGCGCCGGTGATCCACCAGAGTTCCTCCTTGACATCCTTGAGGCTGCACGGGACCGATCGCGATGAAAATGATGCCGCTGCGTTCCTCGAATCTTGCCGCCGCTGGCCACGAGGGGAATGTTCTTGAGATCGAATTCAAAGGCGGCGGCCTCTATCGCTACTTCGGGGTCCCTGATTCGGTCTTTCGGGGACTTCTCGCTGCACCCTCAGCTGGTCGCTACTTCCACATCCGGATCAAAGGGCGCTACCGCTTCCAGCGGCTCGGGTGAGCGGAGCGAGAAAGCCTCGACAAGCGTCCTAATTCGCTTTGATGATCTGAATCGAGGACTTGGCTCTGCGCCGCTTATTACGCATCACAACCCGCAACCCCAGGAGTGCGCCCGACCGGATTCGAACCGGCGACCTTCGGCTTGAAAGACCGACGCTCTTTGGGCCCCCGAAAGGACCCGTTGACCACTGAGCTACGGGCGCTCTTCAGGAACGATACCCGCGCAATGGATTCTGAGCATCCTCGGCGTAGCTAGGGTGGCGACATGGATCTTGGGCTGGAGGGGAAAGTCGCTTTGGTGATGGGCGCCAGCAAGGGGCTGGGGCGCGGTGTGGCCTCGGCGCTGGCGCGGGAAGGGGCGCAGGTGGCGATTGCTAGCCGCTCGGCGGCGCGGCTGGCGGAGGCGGCTTCGGAGATCGGGGGGCGCGTGTCTGCCTTCGTCGCCGACGCCACCGACCTCGAGCGTCTGGCGCGGCTGCCGCTGGAGGTCGCCGAGGAGCTTGGGCGCGTCGACATCCTCGTCACCAACACCGGCGGCCCTCCCCCGGGCGGCGCCCTCGACCACGGCTTCGAGGAATGGGAGGAGGCCTACCGCTCCTTGGTCCTCGCCCCTCGCATCCTCGCCGGCGCCGTCGTCCCCGGCATGCGCGGCGAAGGCTGGGGCCGCATCGTCAACGTCGGTTCGACGACGACGATCGAGATCAACCCCGCCCTCGGGCTCTCCAACGCCCACCGCCTCGCCACCGTCGGCTTCCTGAAGACGCTGGCGCGCGAGGTCGCCGGCGACGGGATCACCGTCAACACCGTCGCCACCGGCCGCTTCGCCACCGACCGCATGGCCGAGCTCGGCGGCTCGATCGAGCAGGTCGAAGCCGCCGCCCGGGAGGAAGTGCCGGCGGGCCGGCTCGGCACGGTCGAGGAGTACGGCGACCTCGTCGCCTTCCTCTGCTCCGAGCGCGCCGCCTACATCACCGGCACGGTGATCCCGATCGACGGCGGCCTAATGCGCTCGCTCTGAGCGCCGCAGGCCTTATTTCGGGTTCGTCGCGCCGACGATCCAAACAGCCGCTCGCCCGACGATCGAGCCGTCCGGCTGCTGCCACTGGCTGTAGTGCTCGCGGAGCGCCTCGGCGATCTCCTCGCGCCGGCTCTCGCCGTAGTCGCCGTTGAGACGGATCAGCTCCGCTCCCGGGCCGATCGCCAGCAGCGAATCGACCGCTTCCTCCATGTCCCCGCCCATGAAGTAGTCGAACTCGCGAGCGTGCAGCTCGATCTCCTCGAAGCCCGCCGCCGTCAGGATGCCCTCCAGCGTTTCCGGGTTGCCGAGGGAGAACGGCCCCGGCCCACAGGTGTCGGCGTCGTACTCCTCGGGCCGCGAGAGGAAGCGCTCGACGACCTGCTCGGTCTCCGCCCAAAAGCGGCTCTCGTTTTTGCGGCGCCAGCAGATCTTGCGCAGGCCGCCGCCCGGCTTCAGCGCCCCGCGGACGGCCCGCATCGCCGGCACCGGCGCCGCGAAGAACTGCGTTCCCATCCGCGAGAAGGCGTAGTCGTACTCCGGCCCCCACTCGGCCGTCTGCGCGTCGGCGACTTCGAAGTCGATGTTCTCGACCCCCGCCTCCGCGGCCTCAAGCCGCGCGTCCTCGATGAAGCGCGCCGAGGAGTCGGTGCCAAGGGCGAAGCCGTCCGCGCCGACCAGCTCGGCCAGCCGCTGCGTGGTCTCGCCGAAGCCGCAGCCGATCTCGATGCAGCGCCCGCCCGGCGGCGGCGGGAAGCGCTCGAAGAGATCCTCGGTGACCTCGGTCAGCGCCCCGACGAAGACCTTGCGGTTCTGCTTCCAGCGTTCGTAGAGGACCGTGTCCCAGGCCCGCACGGCCTCCTCGTTCGCCGGCGCCACCGCTCCGGCGTCTCGCCCTACGGTCATGCGAGGAAGGCTACCCGCGCTCGGCGCTACTCGCCAGGCAACTCGCGCATCGCGGGATAGATGATCACGTCCCGCAGCGTCTTCGCCCCGGTCATGATCATCAGCAGGCGGTCGATCCCCAGCCCGCAGCCGCTCGCCGGCGGCATCCCGTATTCGAGCGCGCGCACGAACTCTTCGTCGTTTGGATGCGGGTCGGGCTCGGCGCCTTTCTCCTGCCGTTCGCGCTGTTTCACGAAGCGCTCTTTCTGCTCGATCGGGTCGTTGAGGTCCGTCCCGCCGCCGACGATCTCCATCCCGGCGACGATGCCGTCGAAGGCCTCGCAGACGCGGTCGCTCTCCTCGTGCACCTTGACCAGCGGCCAGATGTCGATCGGCAGGTCGATGATGTAGGTCGGCTGGATCAGCTTCGGCTCGACGAACTTGCCCTGCAGGGTGTCGACGACGCCGGCCCAGTCGTCGTCGGGGCCAACCGCGTCGCCCGCCGCCTCGGCCAGTTCGTCCCGGCTCGCCTCGTAGATGTCGAGCCCGATCTCCCGCAGCAGCTCGTCGCGCAGTCGCACTCGCGGCCAGGGCGCGGCGAAGTCGATCTCGACCCCGTCGCGCTGCACCACCGTCGTCCCCATCACCTGCTCGACGACGCTCGCGACCAGCACCTCGATGAACCGCATCACGCCTTCGTAATCCGCGCCGCCGACGAACATCTCCAGCATCGTGAACTCGGGGTTGTGCTGGGGCGACATCCCCTCGTTGCGGAAGAACTTGCCGAACTCGTAGACGTCCTCGAAGCCACCGACGATCGCCCTCTTCAGGTAGAGCTCGGTCGCCGTGCGGAGGAAGAGGTCGCGGTCGAGCGCGTTGTGGTGGGTGACGAACGGCCGCGCCGCGGCGCCACCGGTCAGCCGCTGCAGGACCGGCGTTTCCAGCTCCACCCAGCCGCGCTCGGCCATGTGGTTGCGGATTGCCAGGGTCAGCTGGCTGCGCTTCTTGAAGATCTCCCGCGAGTCCGCGTTCGCCATCAGGTCGAGTTCGCGCTGGCGGTAGCGCGTGTCCGGGTCGGAGATGCCGTGGAAGAGGTCGGGCGGGTCTTTCAGCGCCTTCGCCAGCAGCACGCACTCGCGGACGCCGATCGCCAGCTGCCCGCGCTTGGTCACGTGCAGCGGCCCGACCACCCCGACCAGGTCGCCGATGTCGAGCTCCTCGACCCGCGCGAAGGCCTCCTCGCCGAGGACGTCGCGCCGCGCGTAGGCCTGGATCGTGCCGGTGATGTCGCGGACGTCGAGGAAGGCGGTCTTGCCGTGGCCGCGCTTGCCGGTGATCCGGCCCATCACCCGGTAGGTGAACTGCTCGTGCTCGCCCTCCCCCAGCTCGGCCGGGTCGTGGGCGGCCTCGATCTCCTCTACGTGGTCGCGGTCCTCGAAGGAATGCGGATAGGGGTCGATCCCGCTCTTGCGCAGGCGCTCGAGCTTCGCCCGCCGTTGCTCCTCGGTCGAGACGGCGACCGAACGGTCGCCGGGAACTCCCTCGCCCTCAGGGCGCGTAGCCGACGGTGACTCGGTCATCCCCTTCATAGTCCTGAAGGGTAGTCGCGTCGCGCAGCAGCTCGCGCATCGCCGGGCCGTGATGGGTGTCGTGCTCCATCGCCAGCTTCCAGCCCGAAGGCGTTTCGGCGATGACGCTGCGGATCACGCCGAGGCCGTCCTCGCCGCAGTCGCCGGTGACGGCCATCCGCGGCTCCTTCTGGATCTCCGGCGAGCGATCGAAGATCGTCTCGTCGGTGACGTAGGGCATGTTGGCGATGACAAGGTCGACGTCTTCGGCTTCGACCGACTCGGGCAGGCCCCGGCCGACGGTGATCTCGAGGTCGAGGCCGAGCCGCTCGGCGTTCTCGCGGGCGGCTTCGACCGCTTCGGGTGAGAGGTCCGAAGCGGTGATCTTCAAGTCGGGCCGCTCGGAGAGCAGCGCCAGCGCGATCGCGCCGGAGCCGGTGCCGACCTCATGGACGCGCGCGCCCTCGGGCAGCTGGGTGCCGACCTCGACGAGGAGCTCGGTCTCGCGGCGCGGCCAGAGCACGCGCTCGTCGACGTAGATCTCGAGGCTGCGGAAGGGTGCGCGGCCGAGGATGTAGGCGATCGGCTCGCGCTCGACCCGGCGCTGAACGTTGCGCTCGATCGTCGCCGCGGCCTCGTCGCCGACCTCGCCGGCGCTCTCGACGGTCAGCTCGCCCGGCTTGACCCCAAGCGCGTCGGCGACCAGGACTTCGGCGTCGCTGCGGGCGTCGTCGACGCCGGCGGCGGCGATCCGCTCGGCCGCGTCGTCGAGGATCGCGCTTACGGTGCGCGCCGAGGGCCCCTCGCTCTGTACATCGATTGCCGCCATTACCGCCACATCCTCCCTAAATCGACCGCTCCAAAGATTTTGCGCAAGATAGCAGTGCCGCGCCGATCGCGTGGCTCTAGGCCGGCGCGCCAATCGCCTCATTCGCCGCCGGACGGCCGATGCCTCCGTAGCGGCGGTGCACGATAGCGATCCAGACAGCTCCCGCGACCATCATCACCAGGCTCTCCAGCTGCGCCTGCGTCAGCCCGAGCAGCGCGTCGTCGTTGCGGCGCAAAAACTCGACGAGGAACCGCTCGGCCCCCGCGTAGAGGAGATAGAGGGCGAAGAGGACGCCGGCGCGGACCCGGTCGCGCAACTGCCAGAGGATCCAGGCGCCGAGCCCCATCGCCAGGGTCTCGTAGATCGGCGTCGGGTGGACCGACTCGTCGGTGGGGACGGTGCCGTCGGGATAGGCCATCGCCCAGGGGCCGTCCCAGGCCTTGCCGTAGTCGCCGTCGCCGGAGAGCTGGCAGCCGCAGCGGCCGATCGCGTAGCCGAGGGCGAGCGCCGGCGCCGCCACGTCGAGCAGGGCCAGGCCGAGGAAGCCGCGGTACCAGGCCCAGAGGAAGACGGCGATGGCGCCGCCGATCGCGCCGCCGTACCAGGTCAGCCCCGAACCGCTGAAGAGGTTGCCGAGGAGGTCGTCCTTGACGTCTGAGTAGTTGTCGACGATGAAGTAGAGGCGGGAGCCGATGACGCCGCCGACCAGCGCCGAGAACCCCATCTCATACGCCCAGTCCACCGGCTTGCCGATCTCCTCGAAGCGCTTCCAGATCAAGGCCCCGGCGGCGAGGAAAGCGAGCGCGAACATCAGCCCGAAGGTCTGCAGCGTCAGCGGCCCGATGTGGATCTCCGGGTACATCAGTCGTCGATCGAGATCGTCCCGGGCTGCGCCGCCACCCGCTCGATCCAGGCGCGGACCGCCGGCAGCGACTCGAGGTCGAAGCCGGCCTCATCGGCGACATGGGTGTAGGCGTAGAGGGCGATGTCGGCGATCGAGAACCGCTCGCCGACGAAGTACTCGCGCTCGCGCAGATGCCGCTCCATGATCTTCAGCGCGACCCGGCCCTCGCGCCGCCGCGCCTCGATCTCCTCCTCCGGCGGCGGGTCCGGTGCCATCGCGACCCAGAAGCGGGGGACG
>DASTYZ010000107.1:0-17995 GCA_035764545.1 Solirubrobacterales bacterium
GGTGGTTGAAGCCCCGCCCGTCCCGGCCCCCGCCGCGAGCGAAGAGGAAGCGACCCCGGCACCGGCTCCCGTCAGCGAGGAAGCCGAAGAAACCGCCGGTGAGTCCACCGCGGGCGAAGAAACCGCGGTCGGAAGCGACGAAGGCAGCATCACCGCAGCCAAACCCTCCTCCGAGGTAGCCGGCGCCCACGGCGGCAGCGCCACCGTGGTCGTCGTCACCAGCCCGCCGCCGCCCCCGAGCGAATCGACTCCTCCGCCCGCGAGCGAACCCAGCAGCCCGCCGCCGAGCTCACCGCCGCCGGTGATCGAAGTGACGCTGCCGCCGCTGCCGGTTCCGACGCCGGCCCCTGAGCCGACGCCGCCTCCCAGCGAAGGCGAATAACCGCCCTCAGACGCTGTGCGTCTGACCCGCCTCGAGGACCACGACCGCAGATGAGGTCTGGGACTCGACGTCGGCCTTGAACGCGCCGGCGTCGGTCTCGATCGGCGGGAAGGTGTCGAAGTGGATCGGGATCACCGTCTTGGCGCCGACGAACTGGCAGGCGCGAACGGCGTCGTGGCGGTCCATCGTGTAGTGGCCGCCGATCGGAACGCAGAAGACGTCGATGTCGCTGCGTTCGGCGACCAGCTTCATGTCGCTGAAGAGGCAGGTGTCGCCAGCGTGGTAGACGGTCGTCTCACCGATCTTGATCACGAGGCCGGCCGCGGTGCCGAGGGAGATCCCGTGCTCGGCGCTGAACGGCGCCTCTTCGGAGCCCGGCAGGGTGCTGGTGTGCCAGGCGGGGACGAGGCTGATGTAGCCCCAGTCGAACTCGACCGTGCCGCCGAGGTTGGGGTCGCTGACCTCCTCGATCCCCTGGCCCTTCAGCCATTCGGCGAGCTCGACGATGGCGACACAGTGGGCGCCGGTGCGCTTGGCGACCGGGACGGCGTCGGCCATGTGGTCGGCGTGGCCGTGGGTGATCGCGATGTGGGTCGGCGCGACTTCCTCGCCGGTGTGGACGGCGCTGGGGTTGTTGGGCTTCAGGAACGGGTCGACCAGGACCGTGGTCTCCCCCTCGCTGAACTCGAAGCATGAATGCCCGTGGTACTTGATCTCCATCGTCAGCTCTCGCCTCCCGGGTTGGGTTTGGTGCCGCTGGTCGTGCCCAGCTCTTCTTTCAGTGCCCAGCCGACGGCGACGCCAACCATCATCCCCATCCTCGCCTCCTCGGCGAGCAGGGCGCGGACGGCGGCGATCCGCTCGTCGGGATCGGGCAGCGTCGCCGCCTTCAGCGTCTCGTTTTCGTGCGGCTCGCCGAACCAGCCTCCCTCGGCCAGGGCGGCCACCAGCACCTTCTGCAGCTGCGGGGCGGCGTTGGCGACGATCCGCTCGGCCTCGGAGAAGCGCTCCGGGTCCAGCAACCGCTCGATCGCGGCTTCGAGCTCGCTCTCCTCGGGCACGGGGAGAGCCTAGCCCGCCCGCGTCACTCGGCGCGGCGGAAGGCGGTGGCGGCCAGCCCGGCGAGGGCGCCGACGGCGCCGCCGACGAGGCCGGCGAGGAAGTCCGCGGTCGGGGCGAAGAGCGGCAGCGCGATCAGGACCGCGGCGGCGACGGCGACACCGACCACGTCGTACTCCTCGCCGATCTCGCCGCGGGACTCGGCCCGGCGGATCACGAACCAGGCGGTGAGGGCGCCCAGCGCCATCCCGTTGCCGCCGGCGATGAAGGTGACTGCGTTGTCGCTGGCCGCGGCGGCGCCGGCGAGGGTGCCGAGGGCGCCGCAGGCGAGCAGGAGGATCAGCGTCGGCAGCGTCCCCAGCCGCCGCTCGACCCCGGTCGAGAAGATCGCCAGCGCCACCCCGACGACGAAGAGGAAGCCGACGTCGATGTAGGCGAAGGGGGCGGTGAAGTAACGCCACCAGTCTTCTTCGAAGGGGACGACGACGCCACCGAAGCTGCCAAGCGCGTAGCCGGTCGCCTTCTGGATCAGCAGCAGGATCGCCGAGGCGAGGATCACCGCGATCGTCGCGTAGGGGCGGTCGGCGGCGACCTCGAAGCGAGGCCGCCCGGGCCGCGGCAGGCGGCGCCGGCGGCGGCGCGGCTGCTGGGCCTCCAGCGCGTCCCCGCGGCGCTCCAGCTTCGGAGCCCGCTTGCGCAGCCGGGCCCCGCAGTAGGGGCACTCGGTCACGTAGGGACTGACCTCCGAACCGCAGTTCTTGCAGATGACGCTGAGCTCAGTCTCGCTCATGTTCCGAGGATACCCTTCGCCGTTCGATTCCCAGTAGGAATGCGCGATACTGCCTGGACAACGATCTTTCTAGGAGGAAATTGACGTGGAGCTGAAGAGTCTGACCGAGCAGAAATCGCTGCTGGAGGTCCTGCCGCCCGGAAAACGGGCCCGCCTGCACCGCCTTCTGTTCGAGTTCGGCCCGGGCAACGGAACCCTGATGCTGCTGCCGATCGACCAGGGCATCGAGCACGGCCCGCGGGACTTCTTCCCGAATCCGGCTTCCAAGGACCCCGATTACCAGTTCCGCCTCGCCGCCGAGGCCGGTTACTCGGCCCTCGCCTGCCAGATCGGGATGGCCGAGAAGTACTACCCCGACTACGCCGGCCGGGTGCCGCTGATCCTCAAGGTCAACGGCAAGACCGACCTCCCCTCCTCCGCCAAGGCCTTCTCGAGCTGTAACGCCAGCGTCGAGGACGGTGTCCGCCTCGGCGCCGACGCGATCGGCTACACGCTCTACGTCGGCTCCCCGCGCCAGGACGAGGACCTCGCCCAGCTGCGCCGCGTTCGCGAGGAATGCGACCGCTTCGGGATGCCGCTGGTCGTCTGGTCCTACCCCCGCGGCGAGGCGGTCGAGGCCAAGGGCGGGCAGAACTCCTTCTACGCGATCGACTACGCCGCCCGGATGGCGATGGAGATGGGCGCCGACGTGGTCAAGCTCAACATGCCGAAGATCGACTCCGGAAAGGACAAGGACGCCCCGGCGCCCTACAACGAGATGGAAGTCGACCAGACCGAGGCGATCCGCCAGTGCGTCGAATCGGCAGGGCGGGCGCTGGTCGTCCTCTCCGGCGGCTCGAAGACCGACGACGAGACGGTCCTGACCAACACCCGCGACGTGATGGCCGCCGGCGGCTCCGGCGTCATCTTCGGCCGCAACGTCTGGCAGCGTGAGTGGAACGAGGCGGTCGCGATCGTCGAGCAGATCAAAGAGACGCTGCTCTCGAACGTCCGCCGCACTCCGTAGTTGAGGTCCGGCAGCTGGGGCAGCCTCGTGCTGCTCCTGCTCGCCGCGGTGGTCCTGCTGCGGCCGTGGGAGTCGCTGGACGGGCTCTGGCAGGACGAGCCGGCGGCAAACGCCGTCGTGCGGGTGACGCGGGTGGTCGACGGCGACACGGTCGAGGTCATGCTCGACGGCCGCGAGGAGGACGTCCGCTACATCGGCGTCGACACGCCGGAGACGGTCAAGCCCGGTGAGCCGGTGCAGTGCTTCGGGCCGCAGGCCTCCGCCTTCAACCACCGCACGGTCGAGGGCCGGCGGGTGCGGCTGGTCTTCGGGGCCGAGCGCCGCGACGTCTACGGTCGGTTGCTGGCCTACGTCTACCTCGACGGCCGCTTCGTCAACGCCGAGATCGTCCGCAGAGGGCTGGCGCGGACGCTGACGATCCCGCCCAACGACCGCTTCGCGGGAGAGCTGAAACGGCTTGAGATAGCGGCCGCGCGGGCCGGACGCGGCCTCTGGGGCGCCTGCTGAAATGTGAAGGAATCGTGAGCCGTGCAAGATGTTTTGCTACGGTGCCCGCTGGCCCCCGGGCCACCTTCCTTATGAGAATGCGACAGAGCATCTCCCAGTTCGAGACGGCGTTCGAGCAGGAGACCTACCTCGAGCGCCGGCGCCGCGAGCAGCTGCGCCGCCGCGCGGCGAACCGTTCGCGGGCGCGGAAAATCACCCGCGTCGAGCAGGAGGGCAAGGTTCGCTTCAGCGTCCTCGCCGTCTGCCTGACCGTCACCGTCGTCGTCGTGGTGGTGGCGATGTTCGAGGCGCTCGCCTTCTTGATGGCCTAGGTCCCCTGCCTCTCTGCGTACAGATGCCTTCGTTCAATAGACTCGCGCGCCGATGGCCAGACGCTCACTGAAGCCGCAGCTGAACCAGATCCGCGCCTGGGTCCACCAGGGCCGCACGGATGCCTGGATCGCCCACCAGCTCGAAGTCAGCGCGACCGAGCTGCGCGAGTTCCGCAAGCAGTACGACCTCTCCCCCGACGACGAGAACGCCGGCTCGAGCGAAATCGACCTCCGCGACGAGATCGAAGCGGAGATCGAGGCCGCAACCGAGGCCGAAGAGGCCGAGAAGGCCGACAGCGACGAGGACGAGGACGACGAGCAGGACTCCGACGAGGAGCGCGAGGAGCGCTCCGAGGGCGGTGCCGGCGCAGGCCGTCGCCGTCGCCGTCGCCGCGGGCGCCGCGGCGGTCGCGGGCGCCGCAAAGAGATCGAGGCCAGCTTCGACCACGGCGAGACCGACGGCTACGGCCTCTGGCTCGACGCCTCGGTCAAGGACAACCCCGTCTACACCGAGCACTGGGCCGGCAAGCGCGACGTCACCGTCCGCATCGAGGCCGACCAGATCGTCATCCGCCGCGCCGGCGAGCCCGGCCAGGGCGGCGGCGGTTCGGACGAGTCCGAGTCCGACGACTCGGACGAGTAGCTAGACCTCCAGCTTGCGGCCACCGGCGAAGTCGGTGGCGCCCCTCAGGTACAGCCAGAAGGCTGCGTCGGCGAGGGCCTGTGAGTCCTCCTCGATCGCCGGGGCGACGTCGAGCGCCACCTGCTGTGCCCAGTCGGTTCCCTGGCCGTAGAGGTCGGCCAGTTCGCCGGCGCTGAAAGTCGGGCCGATGCGGCGGCGCAGCTCGTCCCGGACCCCATCGACGACCCGGTCGGCCTGTCGCCGCCGCCGCGGGTCCTCGATCGCTTGCAAGGCCCGCCTTCCCTCCTCCCACTGGAAGAGCGCGTTCTCGAGGGGGTAGCTCACGGGGGCGAGGTTACCCAGCTGCTTCCGCCGGCAATCAGGAGGTGGGGGTCTGCGGAATCTGTCGCAGCGGAGCGTTGGCGGGACCGCAGCCGGCGGGGTCGAGCTCCCCTTGCACTTCCCAGACGGCGACGGCGCCGCTGCGCAGGACCGGGCGCACCGATCCCTCTTCCCCACGCAGCCAGCGTTCCTCCGGTGACCCGATCGGGTCACCGGGGTGGAGGAAGTTGAGGAAGGGCGAGGTGACGAGGTAGTCGAGGTCGGCCTCGTTGACGGCGGCCCGGAAGGCGGCACAGCTCGGGATCGCGTTGAAGGCGCCGTGGGGACCGTCTTCGCCGAGGTAGCGGACGCGGTTGGAGAGGTCGGTGCCGGCGAAGCCGTAGCCGGCGAAGCCGGCGCTGGTGCCGGCGAGGCCGATGCGGGCGTCCTCGACGTCGCGGGCCCAGCGGTAGGCGCTGTCGAGGTGCATGCCGGGGATGCGCTCCTCGGCGGTCCCGTCGTTGGCGAAGCGGTTCTCGAGGTAGTGCCGCTGGACCGGATAGGCGATCGCGACGAGGAGGACGACGAGGGCAGCCGCCCCGACGACGATCACTCCGCCGCGGTTGCCCCGCGCCCGCAGGAACAGCAGCAGCGCCGGGACCAGGACGATGAGCACGACGAGGAAGAAGGCAAAGACGCGGGCCTGGTCGTGGAGGGCGTCGTCGGGGCGGTTGGTGATGAGGAAGACGAGGCCCAGGACCGCGATCAGCCCCCACTGCCGCCGCTCGCTATCGAGCCAGCGCTCCAGTGGCAGCAAGACGATCCCGGCGAGCAACGCCGGGATCACGTAGCGGATGTTGATCCCAAAGCCGACGGGTTCACCCTCGGCGCCAGCGGCGCTGAGCGGCGTGAAGAGGTAGGCGACGGCGCCGAAGAGGGCCACCGCCCCCATCCAGCGCACAACCCGGTCACGGCCGCGCAGAACGGCTAAGAGCGCCGCGGCTATGGCACCGAAGACGACCAGCGGCCAAAGCACCCCGAACGCCTCATGCAACCCCGGCCCAAAGTACTCCCGCCAGACGCCGGTGTCCGTCGCGTAATGAGCAATGTTGAAGTCCGGCCGCCCCTCCTGCAGCCGCTCCGGATGAGGCAAAGAGATCGGCCCCAACGAGTGCACCTCCGGAATCGGATTGCCAGCGACGACCAGGTTCCGCAGGTACCAGAACGCCCCACCGGCAAGCGCCGCCACGAACCACCACGCCGCGGCCGCCCATCGCCGTCCAGCAGGCGCCAGCACCACAACCGCCACCGTAAGCGCAGCCGCCATAGCCAGCGCCGTAACCCGCGTCCCAGCAGCCAACCCCGCAGCAAGCCCAGCCGCCGCGAGGGCCCAGCGCTCCCACCCGTGGTTCCTTTCGGTCTCTGACCGTCCGAAAGGAACCACGGAACTGCGGTTCCAGGCCTCGACGAGGATCGCGATTGATGCGAGGATCAAGGCGGCGGCAGCCAGGTCGTTCTTAGCTGCGCCTGGATCCCTGACCACCAGCGTGTGGCACTCGAGCAAGATCGCCGCTGCGATCACCGTTACCGCCCCGCGCCCATAGGGCCTCCCCACGCAATACGCCGCTAGGAACGCCACGGCCAACCAGCCAAGGTTGAGGAACAGGGACAGCGTGTCCCGGCCCGTCAGCAGGATCCCCACCGCATGCAGCAGCTCGGAGTTCTGCGGATAGAACCAATTCGTGAAGACCGTATCCGTGTGGTGCATCCCCACCGTCGAATGCGTCTGCACCATGTCGAGAGCGAACGGCAGGTGGTACCAGAGGCTGTCGAAGTTAAAGACCCCTCGGTCCAAAGCATGCTTCGTAGTCACCGCGTAGCTGAACACCGTTGCGGCGATCACGGCGAGCATGAGCAGGGACGACACAAGCGTTGCTGGGCCGGCGGGTCCTGTCGCCGATTGGGGCCCACCATCCCTGCGCTGCAGTGGCTGCTCGGGATGGTCCCCCCAATCCGCGCCACCCCCCGGCAGGAATCGGGTACCGGCAGCGAGCAGGACCGAGGCCACGATCAGGGTCCCGGCGTAGAAGACCCCGAACAGGCCCAGCAGCTCGGACAGCCAGATAAGGAGGGCGACACCCGTGATCGACTCAACGAGGCGCGCTGGGGGGCCCTCCCAGGCCGGAAGCAGCTTCCGCCGCAACCAGTAGGCGCTGAAGGCAAGCGGAACGACGACGAGCGCCAGCTGGAGGGCTCCCAGTAGGTAGCCCCCAAGGTCAACCATGACAAGCCCCCGCCGGCGCTACCCGCCGAGGCTGCCGTCGATTACGACCGGAGTCTCGCCTTCGGCGACCATGCCCTGCGCCCGCGCTTCTCGCTGGACGACAAGTGGATCGTCGGAGGACTGGATGCGCTGGTGGAGGTGGCGGTTTTCCTTGAGGAGTTCGAGACGCTTCGCTTTCGCCGCCGTCGTCCCCGTGTAGGTCTTGACGAAGTCGAGCGAGGGGTTGAGGTAGGAGTAGAGGACGGCGGCGAGGACGAGGGTGAGGGCGACGCGGCCGACGCGGTCCCACTGGATGCGGCTCGGGCCCTTGCGCGCCGCGGGGCGGGCTTTGCGGGCGGCGGGACGGCGACGGGCAGTCGATTTGGAGCGTCCGGCCTGCGCACGCGTTGCCATACCCGGTGCTACGCGGCCGGGCCCCGCTTTCCTGCATCTAGGACCGCTGCTGGGTGAACGCCTGCAGGCCGGGAAACTCGGCGGCGGCGCCGAGCTCCTCCTCGATCCGCAGCAGCCGGTTGTACTTGGCGACGCGATCCGAACGCGAAGGAGCGCCGGTCTTAATCTGCCCCGCCCCGGTCGCCACCGCGAGGTCGGCGATGGTGGTGTCCTCGGTCTCGCCAGAGCGGTGGGAGATGACGGCGGTGTAGCCAGCCTCGCGGGCCATCCGGATCGCCTCCAGGGTCTCTGAAAGGGTGCCGATCTGGTTCACCTTGATCAGGATCGAGTTGCCGACGCCGAGGTCGATGCCGCGCCGCAGCCGCTCCGGGTTGGTGACGAAGAGGTCGTCACCGACCAGCTGCACCCGCTCGCCGAGGCGCTCGGTCAAGAGCTTCCAGCCGTCCCAGTCCTCCTCGTCCATGCCGTCCTCGATCGAGACGATCGGGTAGCGCGAGCAAGCGTCGGCCCAGTAGTCCGCCATCTCCTCGGAGGAGAGGCTGCGACCCTCGTGCTCGAGGTTGTAGGAGCCGCCCTCGAAGACCTCGCTGGTGGCCGGGTCGAGGGCGATGAAGACATCCTTGCCAGGCTCGTAGCCGGCAGCCTCGACGCCGCCGAGCACCGCCTGCAGTGCCGCCTCGTTGGAGTCGAGGTTCGGCGCGAAGCCGCCCTCGTCCCCCCCGGCCGTCGAGAGGCCCTGCGAGGAGAGGGACTTCTTCAGCGCGTGGAAGACCTCGGCGCCGACCCGCAGGCACTCGGAGAAGCTCTCGGCTCCGGCCGGGACGATCATGAACTCCTGGAAGTCGACCGAGTTGTCGGCGTGGGCGCCGCCGTTGAGGACGTTCATCATCGGCACCGGCAGCAGCTTCGGCTCGCCGCCGCCGTAGAGCTCGGCCAGGTAGCGGTAGAGCGGCTGCTCGGAGTCGGCAGCGGCGGCCTTCGCCGCGGCCAGAGAGACGCCGAGCAGCGCGTTGGCTCCGAGCCGGCCCTTGTTCGGGGTGCCGTCGAGCTCGATCATCGTCCGGTCGAGCGCCCCCTGCTCGGCGGCGCGGGCGCCGGTCAGGGCCGCGGCGATCTCGCCGTTGACGTTGCCGACGGCCTGGCTGACCCCCTTGCCCGCCCAGGTGTCGCCGCCGTCGCGCAGCTCGACCGCCTCGAACTCACCGGTCGAGGCGCCCGAGGGGACGGCCGCCAGACCGCGGGCGCCGGACTCCAGCGCGACTTCCACCTCGACGGTGGGGTTGCCACGCGAGTCGAGGATCTGGCGGGCGTGGATGGAGCTGATCGTGCTCACGGGCGCGCCAGTCTATTCACCGCCACCGGCGGCTTGCCGCGCGCTATTCGCCGGACGGTTCTTCAGCCGGGGGGGCCGACGATTCGGCCGGCGGGGCCGAGGATTCAGCCGGCGGGGCAGCGCCGGTCGGCACTTCTTCGCCCTGTTCGGCTGAAGCCAGCGGCAGCGGTCGCTGCGGGAACGGTTCGCCTTTCGGTTTCGCCTGCGTGATCGTCCCCGGCAGCGCCGGTGAGATCGGCGTCACCGGTGCCGGGCACTGGGTCGCCGGCACTTTCGGGTCGGCTTCGTAACAAGCGGGCGGCGCGTTGGCCGGGCGGCCGTCGCCGACGTAGTTGGAGCACTGTTCGATCACGAACCCGTCGGCGCAGTAAGTCCGCTGCTGCCACTTCGTCTGCCAGTCGCTGACGAATTCAGAGAAGTATTCCTGCTGCTGTTCCTGGCCGAGGGTCGAGGTGATCTGGCCTTTGACTTCAGCCAGCGACTGAGCTTTTTCGGGGTTCAGTTTCACCACTTCGATCAGGATCCAATTTCCCTGGTACTCGATCGGGTCGTTCAGTTCGCCCGTCGCGGGACCGAAGATGGCTTTCTTCAGCGGGCCCTGAGCCGCTTCTTCGGTGACGCCTTCCTGGAGGCCGCCTTTGCTTTTGCTGGTCGGGTCGATCGAGTACTTGGCGGCGACTTTTTTCCAGTTGGCGGCAGAGCTGTCTTCTTCCAGCGCTTTGGCCGCCGCGTCGATCTTGGCTTTGTCTTTGGTGATGACGACGCGAATGTCGCGGCTGGTCGGGGTCGAGAACTGGCTTTCCTTGTTGGCGTCGTAGTAGGCCTCGATCTCCGAGTCCGACGGGGCCGGGGCGCTGCCCTGGACGGATTCCTGGATCTGCGTAGTCAGCAGCTGCAGCCTGATCCGGTCGTCGACGTCCTCTTCGCTGAACTTCGATTCAGCGAGGAATTTCTCGTAGGCCTTGTCGGTGCCGAAGTTCTGTTTTTTGATCGTCGCGAGTTCGTCTTCGACCTGTTTGTCGGTGACCGAGAGGTCCAGTTCTTCCGCCTGGCCCTGAACCCAGATCGCGTTGATCAGTTCGTTCAGCGCGTTGGTCTGGAGTTCTTCGTATTTGTCGCTGCCGGGCTTCGGGAGTTTTTTCAGTTTGCCCTGGGCCGCCTGCTGCGCCACCGCGCGCTCGAGGTCCTCTTCGCTGATCCGCCCGGTGTCCCCCGGGACCTCCTCGACGACGGCGGCATCGCCGGAGGGAACGCTGGGTGAGCCGAGGCCCTGGGAGACCGCGAAGCCGACGAAGAGCACGACGAAGAGGGCACCGAAGATGATCAGCGCCAAGCGCTGACGACCGGCCGACTTATCGTCCCGACCCGCCGACCTTCCTCTCTGGCCCGCTTTCGCTCCCACGAAGCGGGCAGCATAGTCAAAAGCGCTCGCTTAAGCAGGCTTTAGGCCGCTGCCGGCTCCGCCGCCTGCCGCGCCTCACGCAGACCAGCGGCCATCGCCAGGACGGCGGCGAGCCGCTCCTCCGGGTCGCCGGGCGCGCGCACCGCGGCGGTCTGCTCACGCCATTCGTACACGGCCCCCTCGACCTGCTCGGCAAGGATGCCCGCCGCCGCGGAGTCGAGCTCGACGCCGGTGACGCTGAGGCGCCCGCCGCGGAACTCGACGCTGCGGGCGCCGGCGAGGCCGAGTTCGATCCGCGCCTGCTGCAGCCGCAGCAGGTTCTCGGCCTGCGGCGGCAGCGGCCCGAAGCGGTCTGAGAGCTCGTCGCGGATCGCCCGCAGCTGGCCTGGTTCGCGGGCGGCGACGACGCGGCGGTGGATGTCGATCTTCGCCGCCTCGAAGGGGACGAAAGTTGCCGGCAGGTAGGCGTCGACCGGGACGTCGAGGCGGACCGGCTCCGGAGCCTCCTCGCGCTCCTCCCCCTCTGCCCCCGCGGCCTCGGCGACGGCTTCGTCGATCATCTGGCAGTAGAGCTCGAAGCCGACCGCGGCGACGTGGCCGGACTGCTCGTCGCCGAGCAGGTTGCCGGCGCCGCGGATGTCGAGGTCCCGCATCGCGATCCGGAAGCCGGAGCCGAGCTCGGTGTGGTCGGCGAGGGTCGAGAGCCGCGCCGCCGCCTCCTCGGTCAGAGCTTCGGCGGAGGGGTAGAGCAGGTAGGCGAAAGCGCGCTCGCGAGAGCGCCCGACGCGGCCGCGGATTTGGTAGGCCTGGGAGAGCCCGAGCTGGTCGGCGCGCTCGACGATCAAGGTGTTGGCGGTGGGGATGTCGAGGCCGGACTCGATGATCGTCGTCGTCACCAGGCAGTCGGCCTCGCCGCGGAGGAAGGCCAGCATCGTTTCCTCGAGCTGGTGCTCGTCCATCTGCCCGTGCGCTTCGAGGAAGCGGGCACCCGGAACCAGCGCCCGCATCCGCTCCGTCGTTTCCGGCAGCGAGTCGATCCGGTTGTGGAGGACGAATGCCTGGCCCTTGCGCTCGAGCTCGCGCTGGATCGCCTTGCCGACCAGGTCCTCGTCGTAGGGACCGACGTAGGTGCGGACCGGCCGGCGGCCCTCGGGCGGCGTCTCGATCACCGAGATGTCGCGCAGGCCGGCGAGGCTCATCTGCAGCGTCCGCGGGATCGGCGTCGCCGAGAGCGCGAGGACGTCGACTTTCAGCTTCAGCTGCCGCAGCAGCTCCTTCTGCTTGACCCCGAAGCGCTGCTCCTCGTCGACGACGACGAGGCCGAGGTCCTTGGCGCGGACGTCGCGGCTGAGCAGCCGGTGGGTGCCGATGAGGACGTCGACCTTGCCCTCGGCGAAGTCCTTCAGCACCGCTTTGACCTCGGCCTGCGGGCGCAGCCGCGAGACCCCCTCGACCCGGAAGGGCAGCTCCCGCAGGCGCTCGCGGAAGGTGCCGAAGTGCTGCTGGGCGAGGATCGTCGTCGGGACCAGGACCATCACCTGCTTGCCGTCGGAGGCGGCCTTGACCGCCGCCCGCAGCGCCACCTCGGTCTTGCCGAAGCCGACGTCGCCGCAGACCAGCCGGTCCATCGGCCGCTCGGATTCCATGTCGCCCTTGACCGCCTCGACCGCTTCCATCTGGTCGGCGGTCTCGCGGTAGGGGAAGGCGGTCTCCATCGCGATCTGCCATTCGCCGTCGGGCGGGAAGCCGTGGCCTTTGCGGGCGCGCCGCTCGGCGTAGAGGTTGAGCAGCTCTCCGGCGAGGGCGCCGGCCGCTTTCCGCGCCCGCGCCTTCATGTTCTGCCAGCGTTTGCCGCCGAGCGCCGAGAGCGTCGGTTCGCCGCCGGCGCCGACGTAGCGGCTCAGCTTCGCGAGCTGGTCGGTGGGGACGTAGACGCGGTCCTCGCCTTTGTATTCGAGGTAGAGGTAGTCGCGGGTGACGCCGCCGACCTCGCGGGTCTCGAAGCCGGCGAAGCGGGCGACGCCGTGGTCCTCGTGGACGACGTAGTCGCCGACCCGCAGTTCGCTGAAGGCGAGGCGGCCGCGGCCGGCACCCGGGGCGGGCTCCTCCGTGCGGCGGCGGTGGACGAGGCGGCGGAAGGGGTAGACCGCGAGCTTCAGCTCGGGGCTGACGAAGCCCTCGCGCAGGCGCGCCTCGGCGAAGGAGAGGCCGGGATCGGGCGAGAGCCGGCCGCCTTCGAGGATGCGGGCGTCGAGGCGGTCGAGGCCGTAGCGGGTCCGCTCGGCCTCGCCGCGGCTGTCGAAGGCGACGACGGCGCGGTAGCCGGAGCGGACGAGTTTCTGCAGCTCGCTCTCGGCCTCTTTGACGCTGCGGGCGGGGGACTCGGCGCTGGCGGCGCGGAAGGCGTCCTCGTCCTCCTCCCCGGCCGCGGTCAGCGAGAGCGCCGCCCGCGCCCCGAGGGGCTCGGCGACGTCGACGTAGAGGTGCTGGGCGTCGTCGGCGTGCATCGCCGTGGTCACGTCCTCCCAGTGGTCGCGCAGCGACGGCTCGATCTCCTCGGCGCCGACGAGGACCACCGCGGTGGCCTCCGGGACCAGCTCCAGCGGCGCTCGGAAGTGCTCCAGCGGCAGCGCTTCGGCGAGGTTGGGCGACTCGGTCCCCTCCTCCTCAGCGGCCATCGCCGCCAGCTCGGCGAGCTCGCGGTGCTCGGCGTCAAGCTCGGCCGCCGGCGCCAGCTCGACCCGCTCGCCCTCGCCGAGCGAGCGCTGGGTGAAGGTCGAGAACCAGCGCATCGACTCGACCTCGTCGCCGAAGAGCTCGATCCGCACCGCCCGTTCCTCGGTCGCCGGGTAGACGTCGAGGATGCCGCCGCGGACCGCGAACTGGCCGCGCTCCTCGACCTGCTCGACCCGTTCGTAGCCGGCGGCGGCGAGGTCGTCGGCAACCGAGCCGAGCTCGATCTCCTCGCCGCGAGCGATCGCGAAGCCGGCGGGCCGTAGCGAGGCGTCCGGGACCGCCTCGGCCAAGGCCGGAGCCGAGGCGACGACGATCGCGTCGGCCTCGCGGCCGAGCGCGTCGAGTGCGTCGATCCGCAGCCCGACCAGGTGCGGCGGCGGTGAGACGTGGGAGGCGTAGCCGGTCCCGCGCGAGGGATAGAGGCGGACGCGCCGCGGCGCCAGGTAGGCGCGCAGGTCGGCGGCGAGGTCGCGAGCGGAGCGATCGTCGGGGGCGACCAGCAGCGCCGGGCGCTCGCCGAGGCCGCGCTCGTCCTCCAGCAGCGTCGCCAGCAGCAGCGGCCGCAGCATCGAGGAGGCGCGCAGCGCCACCCCCTCGCCTCCCTCGGCGGCTGAGCGCACGCGGGGCGCGAGCGCGTGGACGCGCTCGTTCTCGGCGGCGATGTCGATCAGGGGCCTGAGGCTCATGGCAGCGGAAAAGCCCAGATCGGCCGTCCGGGCGGGTAGAGCGATTCTAGGCAGAGGTCCGAGTCCGCCGACGGCGGCCCGGCTCGGCTATCCGAGAGCGGCGTCGGTGTACGGGAGACGCGGCTCTCCCGCGTCCTCGTCGACGACCCACTGGCGCATCGCCGTGTCGCAGATGACGTAGCCCCAGTTGATGAGCCGTTCCTGGGTGACGCCGTCGAGCTCCTTCAACCGCGTCGGCACCTTGGCCAGCTTTTCGGTCTGCTCCGGCGGCGCCGGCAGCGAGGAGGGCAATTTGTAGTCGGCGACGTGACCGCGGATCCCCCAGTAAGTCCCCTCGCGGTGCTCTTTGCTGTTCGGGGCGGCCGTGTATCCGGCGATCGTCTGCCGTTTGCGCAGGCTCCGAACCTGGTTGTCGACGACTTTCAGCACCCGGATCGTCTGCGAGCCCCAGTCCCGCCAGCGCCAGTTCGGGAGGGGGCCGAACTTGCCGCAATCAGCGGGCATCGCCCCGCCGCCGTCGCTGACGAGGACGGTCTTGCAGCTCTTCCAGGCGGTCTCCAGGCCGAGGTTGTCGTAGATGCCGCCGTCGCCGAGGGTGGGGCGGGTGGTGAAGGGCGGCTTCTGCAGGTCCTTGCCGGATTTCGGCGCGTACTCGCTCTCGTCGAAGCTGAGCCGGAGCGGGCAGAGGACCGGCGGAAAGGCGGAGGAGGCGGCGACCGCGGTCGCCAGCGACAGCTGCGGTCGCTCGATCTTCCCCACCCGGTAGTCCCACATATAGGGACGGGAGAAGCGCCAGAGGACCCCCGACTGCAGGTTGGTCGCGTTGATCACGAAGCGCGGGGCCCCAGGATCGTTCTCGTCGTCGGGCAGGTCCTGGAGAGTCTTGTCCTCGAACAGATGGCGACGATAGGCAGCGGCAACGCGATCCCCGATCGTCGTTCCCGGGATGAGGCCGCCGACCAGGACCGAGGGGAGGTCGATCGTCTTCCCTGCCAATGTCCGAATCGGCTTCACCACCTCCTCTTTGAAGACCTCGATCGAGCCGCCGGAGTCGAGCTGCAGCCGCTCCCAGGCGAGGCCGAGGACGGCCGCGGTGATCGAGCCGCCGGAGACGCTGGAGACGCGGGTCAGCCGAGAGAGGTAAGAGAGCTCGTGCAGCCGCCACAGCGCCCCGAGGTGGAACAGCATCGCCCGGTAACCGCCGCCGGAGAAACAGAGGGCGATCCCCTCCGTCGGCGCCCTTTCCTCGTCGCCCGGGATGAAGCGGACCGGCGCCTCCGGATAGGACTTCTCGTCGGGGGGATCGAGGAGCGCGTCTGCTGTCGAGGCCATCTCGGGGCGATTCTCACCGCCCCGAGTCAAGCGGTCAAGGACAGTCGAGTTCTCAGCTGCGCAAAACCGTGAACTTCCGCTTCGCCGGCGTCGGGTCGACGTTTCCAGCTTTGTCGATCGCGCGCACCTTGAAGACGTGCTTGCCCGGCTTCAGCTTCTTGTATTTCTTCGGCGAGGCGCACTTCTTGAACGGCTTGCGGTCCAGCTTGCACTCGAAGGTCGAGCCGGCCTCGCTGGAGGAGAACTTGAACTTGGCCGTGGTCTTCTTGGTCTTCTTCAGCGGGGCCTTGAGGATCTTGGTCTCGGGCGGAGTGACGTCGCGTTTCGGGGGTTTCGGTGAATCGCAGCCGGTGCTCGCCGGACAGGCTTGTCCGCCATCGTCTCCGCCGCCGCTGGGACCGCCGGGGGTGGTCCCGATCGCCAGCTCGGAGGTGGCGCCTTTGCTCGTCTGGGTGGCAGCGATGATCGTGCCGCCGGGAATCGCCGCCGGGTAATCGACTTTCCAGTCGCCGCCGGCGTCGGCGGTCGTTTCAGCGAGGAACGATTCGAGCTCACCGGCTTCGGCGCTCCCCTTGCGGAAGACGCGGATCACCGCCCCCTCCTCGGCGCCGCTGCCGCTGGCGCTCGACTCGGTGAGGGTCCCGATCGGCGGCGGTTTGATCCCGCCGTTGGGGCCGTTCGGTTCGGTGCCCGGGTTCGTCGCTTTCAGGTCGATGAACAGGCCGCCGTTGAGTTTGCCGCTGTTGCGGGCGACTTCGTTCGCGGTTTCTTCGAAGTTGACGATTTCGATCGCCGGGCCGCCGCTGTCGGAGATTTCGTTTTCTTCGCTGAAGAAGTCGCCGCCGATCACGTTTTCGGTGGTTGGCGAGGCGAACGGTTCGCCCGTATCGCGGACGCTGATCCCCGCTCCTCCGGAGCTGAGGACGAGGTTCCCCTGCACTTCGTTGGCGTCGCTCTGAATCAGGATGCCGTCGCCGATGGTGCTGCCGATCATGTTGTCGGCGATCAGGCTGCCGGTGGCGCCGGAGCCTTCGGTGCGGATGCCGACGAACGACAGGCCGATCAGATTTTCGGCGATCGTCGAGCCGCCGAAGCGAGCTTCGATCGCGATGCCGCCGCCCCTGATCGCGTTTTCTTCGATCGTCGCCGGTTCGACCACGCTGGACCCGTAGGCGAAGATGCCGATCTGGGCAGCCGGCGACGTGGTTTCGGCTTTGACCGGCCCGATGCCGATCTGGTTGCTCATCGCGACGAAGTCCTCGCCGTTGGAGTGGAAGATGCCGATCGTGCCGCCGGCGATGAAGTTGGCGTTGGCTTCGTAATTCGGGCCGCCGATCGTGGCGTGGTCGGCCGCGCCAACGAGGATCCCGAAGCTGCCGTTGGCGATCGTCCCCGTCCCGTCCTTTTTGAGACCGACGAAGTTGCCGTGGACCGTGGTCGGCCCGCTGGCCGGCTCCTCGTTGCCGCCTTCCTCGCCGACGAGGTCGACGCCGGAGCTGAGCGCTCCGGAGATCACGTTGCAGCCACCGTCGCAGGCTTCGCTCGCCAGCGCCGGTCCTTCGATCGTGGCACCGACCTCGTTGTCTTCAGCCGGGAAGCCGCTGCCCGCGGTCGAGTCGGTGATCTCGATGTTCTTCCCGTTCGCCATCTGGGTCGTCCCGTCGGGAGCGACGCCGAAGTAGTTGCCGCGGACCACCGCATCGCTGGCGCCCTCGATGTCGAGGCCCTCGAGGTTGTTGCCGGCGATCACGTTGCGCTGCGCCTCTTCGGTCCCGCCGATCGTCGCCGCGTCGGATTCGGGGTCGATGAAGATTCCGGTGTTGTTGGCGCCGGCGCTGCCGTCGAGTTTGACCCCGACCCAGTTGCCGTGCGCCGTGAAGCCCGCGGCTCCGTTGATCACGCTGATCCCGATCAGCGCTCCGGTGACCGAGAGGCCGCTGATCGTCACCCCTTCCTTGTCGACGGTGATGCCGAAGCTGCCGGAGGGCGCGCTGACCCCGACGCAGGGGCCGGACACCCCTGCCTCGGTCGCGCAGGTTTTGCCGATGACATTGAGCTGCGCTTCGATCGGCGGCAGCGGAGAGGCGAGCGCGATCGTGTCCACGAGCTGGCCCTGGAACACAGTCCCGTCGAAGTCGATGATGTTGGTCGACCCGATGGAGTTCGTTACTTCGATCGCTGCCCGCAGGGTGCATTTGCCCGCCGCGGTTTGACACGGGAGTCCTTCTGACGCATCGGGTTCGTCGGCGGTGCTGTTGACCGTCACCGCGGCAGAAGCGACAGCCGGCAGAGCGAGGATGAGCAGGGCAGCGAGGAGCGCCAGAGCGGCGCGACGGAAGAGCATGGAGTCGACCCTATCCGGGTCAGTCGGACATGGGCAAACCGGGGCCCGTGCGCTGCCACTCGACCTGGCCGCGGCCCTCGACGGCGGAGCGGCCGACGATGTCGTCCCACTCGTGCAGCATCCGCTTCAGCTGCGCGGTCGCCTCGGGCGGGTGGGCGGCGACCTCGGCGGCGAGCTCGAGAGCGGCCTGCTCGGTGCCGGCGGCGGGGGCGACACGGTTGACGAGCCCGAGCCGCAGCGCCTCGTCAGCGCCGACGGTGCGGGAGCTGAGCAGCAGGTACTTGGCGGCGGCGAGGCCGCAGAGGGTGACCAGCCGCGCCGGGCCGACGGGAACGCCGAGGGCGGCGCCGGGGAAGCGCATCCGCAGGTTGGCGCCGCCGATCCGCATGTCACAGGCGACCGCGACCTCGGCGCCGCCACCGACCACGTCGCCGTGGCAGACGGCGATCGTCGGCTTCGGGAACTCGACCACCTGGTCGTAGAGGTC
>DASTYZ010000108.1:0-26037 GCA_035764545.1 Solirubrobacterales bacterium
CGTGTCGATTTGCTCTCGCTATGCGAGAGGAAGTCGACACGCCCCGGCGCCTCAAGGGCGCGAGGCCGCTTAGGGCGACCAAGGCGCTGAGTCCGAGGGTCACGGAACCGAGGCCGATCTCGACCGTGGGATAGGTCTGGAAGTCGTCGGCGCCCGCGGCCTTGCCGATGATCGCGGCGGCGAGGACGACGGCGGCCACGGCGTAGAAGCGGCGGTCGTAGCGGGAGCGATCGCGGCGGTTGCGGGCACGCGGGGCGTCGAGGCTGTAGCCGCGCAGCTCCAGGGTCGCGGCGGCGTCGACGGCGCGGTCGAGCGAGCCGGCGAGGAGGCGACGGGCCATCGGCGCCTTGCCGACCTCGGCGGCGCCGGGGCCGCGGAGGCGGGCGGCGTCGCGGAGGCGGGCGGCGTCGGCGGCGGCGACCGGGACCAGGCGCGAGACCAGCGTCGCAGTCAGGGCGGAGCGCCCCGCCAGCGGCCGCAGCACCCGCAGGACCCGGTCCGGGTCGACGCAGGCGGAGTAAACGGCGGCGGCGATCATCACGACCGCGGCGCGGAGGCCGCCGGAGACGCCGGCGACGATCGCCTCGAGCGTGACGTTGACCTCGCCGAAACCGGTGACGTGGCCGAAGCGGACGAGCACAGTCTCGCCGCGGCTGACGACGAGGGCATTGACGACGACGATCAGGATCGCCAGCGCCAACCCCATCTTCAGCGCTACCCGGACCGCCCGCCGTGCACCCGCCAGATAGCCGGCGAGGACCGCCGCCGCACCGGCGGAGATCAGGACCAGCGGGTTCGAGTAGAGGAAGGCGACAGCGGCGATCGCGCCGAGATAGGCGACGGCGGCACCCGGCGAGGCCGACTGCAGCGGCCACGGGCGGGGCTGGTAGGCGAATGGCGACTTCACGGCTTCTCCAGCGGTAACGGCATCGCTTCTCCGTCCTCGATGGCTACCGCGTAATGGTCGCGCAGCTGCTCGGCGCCGAGCGCCTCGGCGGCTTCGCGCACGGCCTGCTCGGTCCCGCCGGTGACGACCCAGACCGGCGGCCCGCCGTAGCGGCTCGTCGCCGCGACCAGGCCGGCGCTGGGCCCGAGCCGCTCGCCGGCCTCGCCCCCTTCGTCGAGTGCCTCGAGTTCATAGCCGTCGCCCGTCGCCTCGAAGTCGGCGAAGACGCCGCTTTCGCCGGGACCGGCCTCGATCAGCTTCGCGGTCGGGTCGGTGCGCAGTCGCCGCCAGGGCCCGACCAGGACGCGGATCGAGTCTTTCGAGGTGGCGCCGGAGACCTCGACCCCTTCGCCTTCAAGCGCCTCGCGCGTCGCTTCGCAGTTGCGTGGTTCCTTTCGGTCGCCATCCGACCGCAAGGAACCACGGGATTCCATGCACTCGACGACAACCGGGTACCGCTTCCCTCCAACGCCATCGACAAAGGGCGCCGGCCAGGAACCGACCACTGCCGGCACGTGGTAGACCGCCGACCAGTCCCGGTAGTCCCACCAGACGCGCTCGCCCCCCTCGACCTCGACCTCCGCCGCCCCGACCGGGGATTCGGAGCCGTCGACGAAGAAGAACCAGTCGTAGGGGTCGCCGTCGCGCTGTTCCTCGGCAACGCCCTCGATCGCGTGGACGAAGCCGCCGCCGTAGCGGGTCTCGATCTCGGCCTCGCCTTCGAGCACCCGCATCACCGTGTCGGATTCCGTCGCCGCCACCGAGGACTCGAGCATCGGCGCCGCTCCGTAGTCCCGGGTCACCGTCAGCTCGACGTCGCCGACGTCGGCGCCGGGGCCGAGGCCGCAGCCGGCGGCTACGAGCAGCGCCAGAAGCGCGCTCGCAACCGCCGGGCCGCGGCGTCCCGTCATTTAGGGCACTTGCCCCCGACGCAGACCGGCTCGCGGGCCGAGGGAATCTCCCCCGTCGCGCGGGCGATCAGCTTCGCCGGCTTGCTCAGCGTCACCGTGGTCCGGCCATCGGCTCCGGTCGGCTCTGCCGCCCCGGTCACCTTGGCGTCGGCCTGCGGCTTGCTGCGGCCTTTTTCGTCGTAGGCCATGACCCGCACCGTGAACGACATCCCGGCCTTGACCGCGTTGGGCGCGCTCAGCACCAGCTCGTCCGGGTAGGTGTAGCTCGGCGCTTCGGTCTTCGCCAGCGCCCACAGCACTTCGTCGCCAGGCTTGATCTTCGCCGCGTCGCCGCCGACAGGCAGCGACTTGTGGTTGATCTTCAGGTACCAGGACGAGCTGCCCTTGGCGACGCTCGAGCCGATCCCGCAGAGCGCGAGCCCGAAGTCGAAGCTGTCGCTGATCAGCAGCGGCCGCAGGGCGGCGATCGTCTTCGCGCCGCTGGCGAGCAGGCCCATCGCCGTGCTCCCTTTCAGCTGCACGCTGTCGCCGCTGCCGCCGGAACCGGGCCCGAAGCAGGTCGCCTTGGGGCTGGTCTTGACGGAGGTGTCGGCCATCGTCACCGGCTTTTCGGCCAGCACCTTGCCGCCGCTGCCGACGACGCGGAGCTCGGCCAGCGGCCCCTTCGCCGCGGCGACCGCGGTCATGACGAACACCAGGGAGACGGCCAGCGCGCAGACGGCAGCCAGCCGGAACGGGATGATTCTTGGCATCTAAGCCACCCTTTCCTCGAGGGTTGAATTGGCAAAGGCCGGGGACAGGTCTCCTGGCTTCCGGGATCAGGGAGGACGCGCCTTCCCGGGGACGAGGTGTCGTCCCCAGTGGCTGACGCGCGAGGCGCCTGCGAACTCCTCCACCCGGTCACAGTGGCGGGACCACGCCGGACTTACACCGGACTTCCCTTGACCACCGACCGATATGTACGCGGCGAGTCTATCCCGCCGCGCCGTCAGCGTTCGGCCGGCTCAGCGGCGGCGCTTGCTGGTCGCCGCGTCAAAAGCGACGACCCCGACGACCAGGGGCGCCAGCGAGCCCTGCGCATCCGCTGCCCGCTCCCGGCTCTGCTCGGCGATCTGCTCGTAGCCCTTCAGGGTCCGCTTGCTGAGGGCGATCGCCCGTTTGCGGCCGCGCTCGTCGACCGGCAGGGTGAGCCAGCCGAGAACCGCGTCCTCGCTGTCGACGTTGCCCGCCCCGGCGGCGCGGCGGAAGGCCTTGTAGAAGCTCCGCACCGCCGTCTCGGTGGCGCCGCCGCGGATCGAAGGCGGCACCTCGCGCAGGTCCGGATGGCCGAAGTAGGAGCGCGGGACGGCGCGGTAGAAGTGCTTGACCGCGCCCCGCACCGGCTCGGTCCGCGAGACCTCGACGCAGCCGCAGTCGACCAGCACCTTGAGGTGGTAGTTGACGAGGTTGAGGGTGCCGCCCAACTCCCGCTTCATCTCGATCGGGCTCGCCTCGCGCTCGTTCAAGAGCTCGAGGATCTCGACCCGGACCGGATGCGACAGGGCCTTCACGAACCAGCGATCGGCCAGCTTCTCTTCGCCTTCCCCCACAGTGGCCTCCCGCGACCGGTTGAGAACTCAGACTCGCGGAGTCTCGTCAAGCGCCGCGACGGGTGTCAACCGTTAATCGCTAAGCCGCTGCTTACCGCTGCCCGGGATCTTGAAGATGCCGAAGATCGAGGAGATGCGAAAGCGTGGCGAATCCTCTTCCCCACCCCGTTCGGCGCTGCGACGCTCGACATCGGCCAGGGCGAGGCGAGCGCATTCGCAGATGTCGAGCGATTCCTCCAGCCCCTGCTGATCGACGACCATCGGCGTGCGGCTGAGGTGGAAGTCCCGGTCACCGCCCACCGTCTGCGCCCGTTCGGCGGCGACGAAGTCGTCGATCATCGCCTGCATCGTCACCGCGTTGAAGCTCTGCGCCTCGACCGGGTGCATTTCCTCCCATTCGGAGGTGTCGACGAGGACCCGCTCGGTGGCGCGGTAGATGTGCTTCATCGCCCCCTGCACCTTCTCTTCTTCGACCAGCTCGGCGCAGTCGAGCTCGACCAGCCGCTTCGCATGGTGCGAAACGTTCGGAGTCGGCACGCCCAGCTCACGCGCCATTTCCACCGGGCTCGCCGGCCGTTCGACCAGGATCCGCAGAATCTCCGCCCGCAGTGGATTTGACAGGGCGATAAGTCGGTTCTCACGCGCCGCTCTCCGCCCAGCTCGGTTGGCCAAGTGACTCCTCCCCGTAGAACTCAGAAGCCCTGAACACTTAACGCTACCTTGCCTTTCGACCGAAGCGTTTGGGACCGCTCAGCGTTTGTCCAGCAGTGGAGACCGGGTTTATGGTGAGCCCGGAGACTCGAGAATGAAGCTGAGCAAGCAACCCGCGGCAGCGCCGGTCGCTCGCATTTCAAAGGCGGCTTAGGTCAGGGACGGACGAAAAATGGCTCGCCCACAACCCTTCTCCCTTTGATCGCGCGCTTCACAAAGTACGTGATTTCCTTCCTAACGCGATAAAGCCCTGGCTCGACCTGCTTCAGGATGGGTACTTCCTGGCATTCGGCGGCGTGTCCCGCCGCGAGAGTGATCTTGGGCGCGAAGAATTTCATCCTCTGCGGAGCTTGCTGCCACCTTCCCCCCTCGTATCTTTGAAGTTCGTACGGCAGGCCGAAGGCGAACAAGCGGGTGCCTAGATTTTCAAGTCGAAGCCACAGTCTTCCACCCGGAGATACCGCCGTCCGACGCAAGGTGAGCTTGGGCTTGAGTGAGCGTGGGACGACCTGGACGTATTCGAAGTATTCGCCCAGCGTCGCTCCGTCCTTGTCATAGAACTTGAAATCAACCCGATAAGTCCCGACCGACAACGATGATCCGAAGACTTGGGTTGGTCGAGCGGAGACCGAATCGACCTCGGCTCGCGCTTCAGAGACCACCCATCCTGGAGCTCCGCCTTCCCCAGGAAACGAGGTCACTACCTCGATCGTCCAATCCAAAGCCAGAGACTCTGGTCCCTTGATTAGCAGGCCAGGCGGGGACCCTTGATACAGAAGCCTGGAACTGTCACCTAGTCGCGGCCCTACGCTCGTTTCAATCACAGGCGGAGCGAAGGGGAGGGATTGAGGCACTGGCTCAGCTGGAGGAAGCGCCCGCAGCGGCGCTTCAAAGTCGCGAACGATGCCTGCGTCGCAGAAGGATGCAAGCGCCGGGGCGGCTTGCATCGATGCCGCCGCCAACAACAATGCAACCATCCAGCTAAGCCTGAATGCGGTGCTACGGCCTTGGGTCATCCGCGGTCCAATGAGAGCGTCACAGTTCAAAGAACGGGCCACAGTTCCAGTCAGCAGCGAAACGTCCCGCCTCCATCACGCGAGCGAGAAAGGCGAATTCACCCGACCCCCGCATTGGCTTGGGAGGGATCCTAAATCGTCCTTGCTGATCCGTGGTGACGGCACCGAATGAAATGGAGGATGCCGCTCCCCATTGGCCCAGCGAAACGCCGCCTTGCTGATTGGGCCGCACCACACGCATCAGGACCTTCTTGTTTCGTCGCGGCGGCACAGTGCGCCCAAAGACTTCAGGAGACGAACCAACCCGTTGGAAAGGCTCTCCTCTCGCCGGCTGTAGCTGGATGTAGGTGCCCAAAGGCCCAAGAGGAGGAGATTCGGGAACGGGAAGATTTGCTACCGGAAATGGATGGCCCTCAGATTCGAACGTGCCCAGCGTAAGCGCATAAGAGGTCCCTGGCCACCGAGGAAAAGTGGCACCCACCCGGATATCCACGGCGCTCGTCGTGCTTGGCGGGAGTTCAAGCCAGAACCGGCCCACTAGTTTGATGGTGTTCCCTCTGACGCAGTGCGGAAAAGGCTTGCGTTTCCGCTTAAGGACACGCTCCACTGCTTGACGAAGGGTTCCGGGTCCCGCTAGCTGAACCGACTGGATTCTCATCGGAGACCCAGAGACCTGAGCAGCCGTGGGCCATGAGGGGAGCCTGTATGACAATCCGAGCGCGGCACCGGACTCTCCTGCGCTTATGTTGATCCGATAGGTCGAAGTCCCGCTCTCCCGGTCGGCCTCAAGCAGCTGCGCGCTTACCGAAATAGGCGCGGCAGCAGACGCAATTCCTCCTGAGGCGCACATCAGACTCAAAGCGGACACCAGCACCGTGCCGGACAGCAATGGCTTCATCGAGAAAGAACCCATGACTCAGCCCTCTTTACCACCCAGCCAAGTCTGAATGCCAGGCTAGGGCCTTGAGGGGCGCCCTCACGATGCCGCCGCACATCAATCGACATTGAAATATGCGCGCACTGGCGCATTTCGCCCATCTAAAGACATGCTGACGCGATATCTGCCCGACTGAAGATCGGTAGGCAGGGGCAGGTGTTCACATTTGCCGGAGGTTCCGGGCGGTATTCCAATCACGGGGCCGCCAAAGAACTTTGGACCTCCAACTTCATCCCAGTTACCACCATTCCACTCTTCCAAAGCAAGCCCCGGTCCATATGAGAGCTGCACGGTTCCTCGGTTCTCGATGCGAGCATGCAGCGTCTCACCCTTGGCGTAGCTGGCTTGGCCCAGAGTTAGTCGAACCTCAACGTTGCGGGGGACAACACGGAGGTATTGGGTGAACTTTCCTAGCTGGCGCTGATCCTTGCTGATGGAGGCCTCACTCTGGTAGAGCCCGGGGCGATTGGGAACCCGAATGAAGAGGGACAAGGGTTCGGTCCAGAATGATCGCTGTTGCCATAGGCGCACTGTTCGACTGCCGACAACCCCCAGGGGAGAGCCGGCTGAATCAATACGCCTGACAGTGACGTTCACCGTCCATTCCAAGCGATAAACGCCCCTCCGGCTGTCCGATCCGATCTCAATGCCGGCCGAGCCCCCTCCCGCCAGGAGAGAAGATTTAGTTCGCACGACCAGATGTTGCGGCGAAAATGGAAGGTGGCCGTTCTGAGGAATCGGCCGGACTCGCGGAAGGTTGCGGAATGGGCTGAGATAGTCACGCTCGTATCGTTCAGGGCATGCCGCGGCAAAGGCGACAGACGAGGGTGCGCCGATAAGCATCAAACAAGCACCTAGGACCGCAAGTAGAAATGAAGGGCTTCTCCAGCGGTTTTGCGAATCGACGGCTTTCATTGCTCAAGACTCCCCTATTAGTTTGCCAAGGTCAAATGCAAGTTGCCCATTTGGGAGGCCTTCAGAACTCCAGGCGCCTGCGCTTTCGTATACGGAAAGTACCTTTCTTCGACTTCATTCTGCTCTGGTCTTTCGGGCGGTATAAGGGGGGCGATTCCGGTGAGATTCCCATGATCGTTGTGGGCGCTGATCAGACCAACCGCCTGGCCGGTTCCACAGCGCCACACAGGTCCACCGCTATCCCCCCGTAGGATGGTCATCTGACTTAGCGGCTCCCACATTTTCGGGGAGCTGACCGTATTCCCCGCGGAATCCTCATACAGGATGGTCAGCCAGTGAGTGCCACTCACTACTCCATGTCGCATCCTTTCGCTGGTCCCCCCGCTTGCGCAGATCGGCATGCCCTCAACTGCTTTCGCAACGCCAGTAATTCTCAGAGGCATGAGCCCACGACCCCTGAGCACGGAGCGTGGAGGGTCGTAAAGATCGCGAAGGAGCACAGCCTCAGCGTCAGTGGAGTACCCATCAACGGTTGCCTCAATTGATACTCGCTTGGTGGTGCCGATGATGGTCGGGTGTGACTCATCCCAAGTTGGCTCTGGCCAGCCCCTCCCGTTCCAGCGTCCTACTTGGTCTTCTTTGTCAAAGCAGTGGCCCGCAGTGAGCGCAAAATTCCTCATGACTCGTAGTCCGCTTGGCTTGGCGGCACCAGGTTCGGCAGCCCCAAATCCAATGGAGCACCGTTGTATTCCAGGTTTACCGTCTACGAGGGCATAGCGCCCAAACGCCTGCGCCCCGAACAGCGGTCCTTGGCGAGTCCAGTACCGAGGGGGTGGCAAGCTCGCTCCGGTCCAGCTACTTCTTTCGAGTACTGCCACCGGGGCGTTGGCCCCAAAACGTGCAGTAATCCAGCTTTGAGCAGCCGCCGGATTCGTCGCTCCGACCTCGATGCGACCCTCACTCAGACCGCCATCGACGATGGTTGAACTGGGCGGAGCTTCGGTTGCAATCGTCCTCGCAATGCTGGTGACTGATTCAAGGGACCGAGTCGGCGGCACAGGGTCAGGTTTGATGCGGTCCACGGCCACCGCAGCGCCACTAGCCTTCAGCGCTTCCACCAGAGCAGACTGGTTGGTAGTGAAGCCCACGTAGATTAATCCACCTTGGCGGTTATCTACCCGGTATCCCGCATAGGTGGTGGGGGCGTTCGATGCTGCCCAGGACAGGATTCGGGAAGCATTCTCCTGGAGATACCATTCGCGGTATTCCATCTCCGCAACATCCACCGGGCGTAACGGCACACCCCACTTCGCGGCCGTGGCGACCGCCACTTCTCCGTCCGGCGTAGCTGGGTTGTGCCAGGCCCCCATCAGGTCGAAGATGCGATTGTTGATCGCGATCTCGTCGCCTTTTAGGTCAAGGTCGAGGCCGAATTCTTCGCGGAAGCTGAGGATCTCGCTGAAGCGGGGCGGTTCTTCGGCTTCGGGATCAGGTGGGGGCGTGAAGGGGACGTTGACCCAGAAGCGTTGGCTGGTTGCTTCGCCCAGGCGGTCGGTGGCGATGACTTCGAGGTAGAGGACGCCTGGGGGCCAGTTGCCGGTTTCGGTCACCCATTCGTTGGTGAGGTTCACGCATTTGGAGGGTTCCGAGGGGTACTGGCAGGTCTTTTCGTCAACGAGCTGGTCGTTGTTGGCGACGGTTTGGATCGAGGCGAGGCCCTCGTCGTCGTGCGCCTGGATCAGGAGCGTGTGGACGCCGACGGCGATCGGCTGGCTGGTTTCGCGGTTGGTGGGGTCGTAGAGGGTGCCGCCGATGTCGTCGAAGACGGGCGGGGATTTGCTGTTCCACCATTTGAAGATCGAGCCGTCGGCGGCGATGTCGTAGGTCGTGGTCGGTGCATCGGGCGGCACGACCGTCGTCCGGCGTGGTTCATCGGAGTAGTTGAAGTAGGTGGTTTTCGGGTTGGTGCCTTTGACCGCGACCGTTACCGATTTGACCCGGCCGTAGGTCGCCTCGTAGGCGACTTCGCCGTAGGTCCCGTTCGGCAGGGTGACTTTGGTCATCCGCCCCGCACCGTCGTAGGCGTAGGTCGCTTTTCCGTGGGGGCTGTCGACTGCAGTCAGCAGGTCGCCGCTGTGGGCGTAGTCGATCGTCCCGGCCTCGTCGCCTTCGACGCTGTCGACAAGGCCTTCGCTGACTTCGACGTCGAGCTGCGGATCGTCTTCGGTGACCGGTGGCTCGCTCGGCGGCGTGTACCTCCCGGCCATCCATTCGGACGCCCGGTTGTTCCCCGCGTCGCCGATCCAGGCCCGGCCGGAGCCGTTGACCGCGATCCCGGACCATTCGTTCAGGGCGAGCTGCTGGGTGCCGCTACCGGTGGCGCCGAGCTCGGCGAGCAAGTCGCCGGCGGAGTTGAAGAGCTGAACCTCGTCGGTGACGTTGTCGCCGACCCAGACGGTTCCGTTGGGTTCGGCCGCGACCTCGGCGGGGTTGGTGAACTGCCCCGCGCCGGTGCCCGAGGAGCCGAAGGTGCGCAGCTGGGTCCCTTCCTCGTCGTAGACGACGATGCGGTCGTTGGTCGCGTCGGCGACGAAGAGGCCGCCTTTGCCATCGGCGGCGACGCTTTCGGGCGAGTTGACGGTCCCGATTCGTTTGACGAAGGTGCCGGCGGAGGTGAACTTCTGGACCCGGAGGGCGTCGCTGACGATGACGTTCCCTTTCGAGTCGATCGCGATCCCGTCGGGCACGCAGAGCTGGCCGTTTTCGCAGCCGAAGGCGCCGAACTGACTGACGAACTGGCCGCTCGAGTTGAACTTCTGGACGCGGTTGTTGCCGGTGTCGGCGATCCAGATGTTGTCGCTCGAATCCAGCGCCAGTGCGCTTGGTTCGAGCAGCTGTCCTTTGCCGCTGCCGCTGCCGCCGAATTTCGCCAGGAACTGGCCCGAGGGGCTGAACTTCTCGACCCGGTTGTTCCCTCTGTCGAGGATCCAGTAGTTGCCCAGGGAATCAACGGCGACGTCGGCGGGGCTTTTGAGCTGGCCGTCGGCGGAGCCGAGGGTGCCGAGGTTGGCGGAGTGGAGGGCGCTTTCATATGGGGAGGCGAACCAGCGCGACACCCGGTTGTTCCCGGTGTCGCCGAGCCAGGCCCGGCCGGAGCCCTCGACCGCGATCCCTGACCATTCGTTCAGGGCGAGCTGTGCGGCGCCGCTACCGGTGGCGCCGAACTCAGCCAGGAAGTCCCCGGCGGAATTGAAGAGCTGGACCTCGTCGGTGAGGTTGTCGCCGACCCAGACGGCTCCCTGGGAATCGACCGCGACCTCGGCGGGGTTGGTGAACTGCCCCGAGCCGGTGCCCGAGGAGCCGATCGTGCGCAGCTGGGTGCCTTCCTCGTCGTAGACGACGACGCGGTCGTTGGTCGCATCGGCGACGAAGAGGTTCCCTTTGCCATCGGCGGCGACGCTTTCGGGCGAGTTGACGGTCCCGATCCGTTTGACGAAGGTGCCGCCCGCCGTGAACTTCTGGACCCGGAGGGCGTCGCTGACGATGACGTTCCCTTTCGAGTCGATCGCGATCCCGTCGGGCACGCAGAGCTGGCCGTTTTCGCAGCCGAAGGTGCCCCATTTGGCCAGGTACTGGCCCGCCGAGTTGAACTTCTGGATGCGGTTGTTGCCGCTGTCGGCTATCCAGATGTTGCCGGCGGAATCGAGGGCGATCGCGCTCGGTTCGGAAAATTGGCCGTTGGCGCTGCCGCTGCTGCCGAACTTGGCCAGGAACTGACCCGAGGGGCTGAACTTCTCGACCCGGTTGTTTCCTCGGTCTATGGCCCAGACGTTTCCTTGGAAATCAGTGGCGACGTCAGCGGGGCTTTTGAGCTGGCCGTCGGCGGAGCCCAGGGCGCCGAAGTTGGCGGAGTGACGAATGCCGAGGTCGGGGGACGGCCTCTCATCTTCTTCGATCGTGTCGGGGTCGACGTTGACCGTGGCCGGGTCTTCGACCGAGATGCCGGCGAGATCACCGCCTTCGTAGTCCAAGTCGACGGTCGCTGCCGTACCGGTCCGCAGTTCTTCGGCCCGGCCCGAGGAGCTGAAGGCGACCGCGGTGTCGGCTTCGCCGCTTTCGTCGGTCAGTTCATAGCCGCCGCCCGCTTCCTTGGTGACCGTCGCCTGCAGCCACTTGTCGAACTCTTCTTCCCCGGTTCCCTGCGGCAGGTCGATCTTGCTTTCCACCCCGCCGTTGTCTTCGACGATCGTCGCTTCCGGTGGTGCGCCGCCGGCCGGCTGCTCGATTTCCAGCTCCGGCGTCTGCGCCAGGGTCCATCCGTCCCCCCACTCGGTGTTCTGGGACTCCGGCAGCAGGGAGTTGTAGTAGAGGTCCAGTTCGAGGTCGGCACCCGCACCCTGGACATCGAGATCGTCCTGGCGGTAGACGAGGTTGCCGCTGACCAGGTTGACGGCGAGTTCGGGGCGGCTCGGATGCTCTTCTTCTTCTTCGTTGCCGCTGCCGTCGGGGAGCGGGAAGTACTGCATCACGTACTCGTCCCTGATCCCGGTCGCGGGGATGTATTCGAACTCGATTTTCCGTTCCCGCGGGACATTGCCGGCGAAGTCGCGCGCCAGGACCCGCAGGTAGTGGTCCGTGTCGGCGCTGAGTTCGTTCAGTTTCAGCGTGAAGACTTTGCTGAGCGGGCAGTTGCCGGCTGCGCAGGAGGACGTTTCCCAACTCTGCAGCGGCGTCGTCCCCTGGTCGAGGAAGACTTCGATCTTCTTCACGCCGGAGCGCTTTTCGGCCGGCTGCACCGGGCTGGCGACGGTGCCGACCCGGCCGTCGGTCGTGTTGATCGTCAGGTTGTAGACGGGCAAGGGCAGCGGCCTGTCCTTGTCGTCTTTCGCGTCCCCTTCGGTCTCGTCGGTCGCTTCCGCCAGCTGCCCGGCGAGGTCGACTTCCGGCGGGGTGCGATCGACCTTAAGCTGCCATTCATAGGTGTTCGAGGTCTTGCCGAGCGCGTCGCTGGCGCTGAATCTGACCGGTTTTTCCCCCTCGTCGAAGCTCTCGGCGCCGATCGGAAACTGGAACGTGTAGTTGGCAGGGCATCTGTTCGAGTAGTGACCGTCGCAGCCGTGTTTCTTTTCGACGGGCGGCGATCCGCCCGGGGAAAGGGTGGCGGCGTAGACACCCAGCCCTGGGTCACTCGCGGGCCCGCTGATCGTGAAGGTGGTCCCCGCCTTCACCCATCCGGTCGGGTAGCCATAGGTCGCGATTGCCGTCGGGTTCTCGGGGTCGTCCAGGAAGAGCGACGCACCACCGAGCTTGTAGTCGTGGCCGCAGGCGATGTTGGCGCCGCTCGCCGCTTCGATCCCGACGAACGCGGTTCGGGTGCCGGCGCCGAGGTTCTGTTCGCCGGTATCGACGTAGTTCCCCCAGCCGCTGGGGTAGGCGTTCATCAGCACCTTCCAGCCGCTGTAGTCGTTCCAGACGCCGACGTAGGGATGGGGCTCGTTGGCCGTGCAGCCGTGGGCGTCGTAGTTGACGGGCCCGAGGACGACCCGGCGCATGAAGGTGGTCGAGCCCTGGGGGGTGAACCACCAGCGACCCCAACTGCCTTTCGGGTAAGCGAAGTTGGAGCGGGAGCGGACATAGAGCCCGTTTCCGGTCCAGCAAGTGACGATGCAGGAGGTTCTGCCGATGTAGTCTTCGGACCCGACGCCGCTCCAGGACCAGGTCCAGTAGCTGAGCTTGCTGGCGTCGGCGAAGTTGGTCCAGATTTCGTCGATAGTCGGGTCGACGAAGAGCGGGTAGGCGACGTCCATCTCACGGTGGGGAACCGAGAGCAAGAAAGTGCTCCCTTCCGTTTCCAGTGCTACAGGGACTTCGGTCCCCTGCGCGTCGACCGCATGCGGGGAGCCGATGACGGCGAGCACGCGGCCGTCGGCGTCGACCACCTCTGCTCCCCCTGAGGCGGTGGCACGGAGGGTGGCGCCCGGCGGCACGTCGACGTGGAAGGCGAGCTGCTCCGGGCTGTTGCGCGACGCGAGCAGCGCCGAGAGCTCGACCCCGCTGGCGATCGGCGAAAGCAGCAGGCTGGTGTCCTCCTTGACCGCCGGCAGGAAGAGGTCCTCACCCGCGATCGGGGTCGCGGCGGTGTCGTCGACTCCGACCGGCGTTATCGCCAGGCCTTCGTCGCCGATCTCGATCGGCTCGTCGGCGCTGGCGGGAAGGCTGAGGTCGACCAGGGGGTTCGCCGGCGCGTAGCCGTCGCCGGTCTGCTCCAGCCCGAGTTCCACCTTGTGGAGGTCGCCGTCCTCTTCCGGCGCCCGCAGCGGGACTTCGGCTTCCAGCAGAGCCTTCTCACCGTCGATCGAGACAATCGCCTCGGTCGGCGAGTCGATCCTCTCGAGGACGAGGTCTTCGAGGATCCGGGCCGGGTCGGCGTCGATGGTTTCCAGCTGTGAGGCGAAGCGGTCCTGCAGGAGCTGCTTTTCCTCGGCCGGGGAGAGGTCCGTGTAGGCGAGTCCGGAGGTTTCGCGTTCGGCTTCTGCCTGCGGGGTTTCCAGCGCCTCGTCCCGCTGCAGGGGTGGCAACGCTTCCTCGGCGAGCACCGGGACAGCAGCACAGATCGCGACCAGCACCGCGATCACCAGCGCCAGCGGCACCCGTCGTGCAAACCCCCCTCTGCTCATCGCCACCCTCTCGACTGGTTTCCGGAGCGGCCCGTGGCAGCCCCCATTCGGAGCGGCATCTTGACCGTTTAGAGGAACGTTGGGAATACTCAGTTTTTAATTAGCGGCGCCCTGGCGTTGAGGGCGTTCTGGTTAGTGCATATGTTTACTAAGCGCCGCTGACTGGACTCGCTGTCAATCAGAGTTGAGCACAAAACAGCAAATACTGAGCATTCATGCCGAATTCTCACCATTCGCCCATCTGAAAAACCTGCACACGATGTCTGGTAATGCATATGTGCTTTAACACTCGGCGATTTTGTGCTCAAAATCATCTACTTCGTTCCTTAACTTGACCCGAGCGTTTTCTGACTCAGATCTTTGACGAACCTGTGTGTAGACATTCGTCCGCAGATGAATAACCGCGACTAGGGTGCCGCCACTTCAACGCCCTCATCTAATGGCGGGCGATCTTTCAATCAACTCGAACAGGAGGCAGCACGATGAGCAGGGGACTTCGCCGGCAGGCGCTGGCGCTGGTGATCGCCGGCCTGGCGTTGGTGGCGGCGCTGAGTGGGACGGTCTATGCGGCAGGGAAGATCAGCGGCCGCTCGATCAAGGTCAAGTCGATGCCGGGCAACCGGCTGGCGCTGGGCTCGGTGCCGGGCAACCGGCTTAAGCCGGGAGCGTTGCGCGGCAGCCAGCTGGCGCCCGGATCGATCACCGGCATCCAGATCGACACCTCCACCCTGGGCCAGGTCCCCGCGGCGATCCACGCCGAGACCGCCGACTCCGCCCACGACGCCGAGACCGCCCTGCAGGCCGCCAACGCCGAGAACGCCCGCACCGTCAACGGCTACGAAGTCGGCTGCAAACCCGACACCCGCCCCTTCGCCGGGGCCTGCTGGCAGACCCTCGCCAGCGACACCGCCCTCACCGCCCCCGCCGCAGCGGCAGCCTGCGCAGCCCAAGGAGCTGAACTTCCCGACGCTCTCTCGCTGGCTGCCTACTCCCAGCAGCCGGGAGTAACGCTGGCGGCTGGGGATGAGTGGAGCAACGACATCACGAACCTATCCGGCGCTGATGTCTACGCCGCTGTCACCGTCTCCGCAAGTGGGCAACTGAATTCTGCGGCTTCCACCGCCACCAAACGCTTCCGCTGCGTCCTGCCCTTGGTCGGCTAGTCAGAACCTAGTTCGCCTCCGCCTCGAGCAGTCGCCGGTAGTACCGGTAGTCGCGCCGCTCGGGGCGGAGGTTGCAGGCCAGGGCCAGGTGGTGGCGCGCCCGGCGCTTCTGGCCGGTCTTACTGAGAGCGCGGCCAAGGCAAAAATGGGCGAAGTCATTAACAGGGTGAGATTCGACCACCGCCTCGAACTCAGCCGCCGCCGGCGCAAACCGCCCAGAACGGAAGTAAGCACGCCCCAGCGCCTCGCGCACCGAGGTCTTCTCAGGCGCCCGCCGAGCCGCCTCGGCCAGGGGCGCCGTCGCGTGCTCGAAATCGCCGTCCTCGAGCAGCTCGAGACCACGCCGATAGAGCGTGTAGGTGGGCTCAGAACTCGCTTCGCTAGCCATCCATCAAGTGTAGGAGGCGCGGGAAACGTGCTTCCTAGCAGGGCAAAATGACGACCCTGCTACCCTGGGTATCCGGGGTTGGCAGAGGCCCATCCGCCACCCCAATCGTTTTATGAGCACCATCACGGCGAACAAATGGACCTGCGATCAATGCGGGGTAACGGTCTCCCGCCTCGGCGGCGAGAAGGTCAAGCTGCCTGAGAGCTGGGCGACTTCCGGGGACGGGACCTTCTGCCTCCTCTGCCGTCGCGAGCGCGCCGCCCAGGCCGCCCTCGACGCCGCCCCCGAGGGCAGCCTTGAAGACCGGGCGAAACTCCGCCGCGCCGCCCTGGTCGAGTTCGAGGTCCGGCGCCGCCCCGGCCACGGGAACGGCGAGATCGCCAAAGCCTGCCGCTCCTCCGTCGCCGCCGTAGTCGCCGCCCGCAAACGGCTGAAGATCCCAGCGCCTCAGTAGCGCATCCGACTTTCGCCCCACCAGGGTGTGGCGAAAGTCGGCTGCGCCTCTAGACCCGCGTTCGCTCCGCCAGGTCGCCGAGCAGCGCCTCCATCCCGCCTTCGCCGTGGACGCGACGCTGGCGGTCGGCACCGTTGCCGTCCTCGAGGATGCGCTCGATCTCTTCGAAGGCGTCCGCGCCGCCGAGGTCGGCGGCGTAGGGCCGGGCCGCCTCGAGGGTGCCCCGGGCGGCCTCGCGGGCCGGCGCGGCGGTGTCCTCGTCGACCATCACCCGGGCCTCGAGCCCGTAGCGCTCGGCCTGGAAGTAGGACTCGTCGATCGCCTCGCGGGTCAGCCCCGGCGCGCCGGGGTGGTCGATCTCCTTCGCCGCCAGGGCCTGGATCAAGGCGGCGATCGCGGCGTTGGCCTCCGCTCGCGGCTGCACGTCCATCCCCCGCACCTCGACCGTCCCCAGGTTCGGGTGCGGGCGCACGTCCCACCAGATGTAGGTGTAGTCGGCGACCCCGGCGGCGGCGATCAGCTGGTCGGCGACGCGGAGGAAGTCCTCGTAGTCGTCGAAGGCGCGCGGCATCTCGAAGCGCGGGTAGGCGCGAACGGCGGCGGCGCGGGCGCTCGCGAGGCCGGAGTCGACGCCGTCGCGGAAGGGCGAGTTGGCAGTCAGCGCCGCCAGCAGCGGCAGGTGGTGGCGCATCGCGTTGGCAACGCAGACGGCGGTTTCGGGATCGGGGATGCCGACATGGACGTGGAGCCCGCAGGGCGGCGTCGACAGCAGGCTCGCGAGGTCCTTCTTCACCGCCTCGTAGCGGGCTTTGTCGACGAGCTCGGGCTCGCCACTCTCCCCCGGGTAGAGGCCGGAGCCCATCAGGCGGGCGCCGACGCCGGTGACCGCCTGCCGAACCGCGGTCAGCTCCCGGGCCGCCTGCCCGGCGTCGAGGCAGACGCCGGTCTTGAGCTCGATCTGGGTCGCGAAGATCTCGGTCGAGGCCGCCTTTCGCTGCTCCTCATCGAGCCGCTCCAGCAGCTCCCCGGCCTCGGCGCGAAGACCGCAATCCTCGTCGACCAGCAGCAGCTCCTCCTCGACCCCGATCGTCAGTGGCGGCGAGGAACCGAACTTGTGGTCGCGGGCATCACTCGGCGTTTCCCCGGTTTTGGATTGGGTTCCCATAGTGGTGTGGGGCCGAGCTACCCCGCGACAGAGCTTCCTTAACGCCTCCCGGGTGCCGATTGAGATCCCGATCTCCCAGCTTCCTTCTCCTCGCCGATTTCGCGGAGGAAAGCCCGGCCGCCGAAAAAGGTCCCCAGCAGCGCGAAGACGAAGCTGAGCGCGGCGATCGGCGAGTGCCACTTCTCCATGAAGGTCGTGACGGTCTGAGAAACCCCGTTGATCCGCACCTCGCCCACGGCGCGGAACTGCAGGCTTGCCGAATCGGCGTTCGTCGAGAGGGGCGCGGGGACGACCTCTTCGCCTGCCTCATTGCGGAAACCACTGACGTCGGTGAGCCTCAGGTCGGCTGAGCCGCTCAGGCTCTTTTCCCGATCGGCGATCAGCAGCTGACCGCGGACGCCGCGGAAGAGGATGCTCTGCAGCGGGCCAAACACGTTGAAGCCCGCCTCCCGGGGAAGCGGCGGGTAACGATCTTCTTCGGGAATCGGGACGACCTGGTGGACGATTTCAGCCCTCGGAGTGTCCTCGCCGTAAGTGATGCCAATCCGATTGAAGGGCCGCATCTTGACCACCGGGTGGGCGAGCACCCTGCTGCGAAGCTGCGCGTAAGACCGCGCCCCGAGTGGTTTCGTCACCTCGACGCTGATCCGACCCCCGTCGAATCGCCCGGGGTAGAGGGATTCCCGCCCGCCGTGCGGATCCGCAAGCGCGTACGGCAGGTTTTCGAAGAACTCCTTCCAGGTCAACGGCACCGCGCTGATCCTGTTGCTGAAGGTGGATCCCTTCAGCCGCACCGCAGTGATCAGCCTCGTTCCTTTCTGGTCTCGCTCGACCGGAGACCCCGACACCTCGACAAAGGGAGCAGCGCTCCAGAGGACCACGTCGGGCCCGAGGAAGTCCCCGATCGGGAACCCCTGCTTACGCAGCCTGCCGTGTTCGAAGTGGACCTTGGTCCCGGCGATACCAGGCGGTTGCTTTTCTACGATTCGCGGAACGGCCATCGTGCCAGGGAAGGGCGACGGGTCGGCCGTGAGTTCGACGTTCGAACCTGGAAGCGGGATCCAGGCACCCACCGGCACGTCGCCGAGCATCCCCACATGCAAATTCCCGTTGGTGGTGATCGAGAGCATGAAGGCGTTGAACTCGCTGCGACTAAGAACTCGACCGTGTTCGTCGAGCTCTCCACGCACCATCCAGGCGGGATCGAAAGAGCCTTCTGGCCTCATCTGAACCACTTCGACTGCCGTCCGCTGGACGGCAGGCACCGCTTCTATCCCTTCCTTGGCCTCGGCCCCCGAGATCGTCCACTCAGTCAGCGGGGAATCTCCATCTCTAGTGAGAACGACTTCTCGCCCGGCGAAGGTGATCCCGCGCCAGGCGTTGAAGTGCGGCTTGAGGCACCCACATACGGGGCTTACACCTCCGTTGGATTGGACCGTCGGCCTGAACGCGACCTCATGGATCCCGGCCAGTCGCCCGGTCACGCGCTCGCGCGTAGTCCAGGTATGCGTCAGGGCGATGACGCCGATGACCAGCAGGATCCCGATGCACGCCAGCCAGGTGAGCGTCCGCCGGCGACGTCTTCGACGGCTGCGCACCAAGGCCGCCGCTTCCTCCTCACGCTGTCGCGCCCTAGCTTCGCGCTCCCGCTGCCTCTTCGCCTCTTCAGCGCGACGGCGCTCCTTCTTCCCCATTGCGAGCGCAGCAGATTAATCGAACCATCCCAATCGGAGATCTACCCAGGGCTACAGCGTCCGCAGCGCCGCTTCGGCGGCGTTGAAGCCGTTGATGCCGTGGGCGCCGGCGCCGGGTGGGGTCGCGGCCGAGCAGATGAAGACGCCGGGGATGCCGGTCCAGTAGGGGACCGGGTGGATGCGGGGACGGAGCATCGTCTGCAGCGGCGTGTTGGCGCCGCCGAGGATGTCGCCGCCGGCGAAGTTCGGGTTCCGCGCCTCCAGCTCGGCCGGCGTCGTCGCCGCAGTGGCGACGATCCGCTCGCGGAAGCCGGGGGCGAAGCGTTCGATCTGGTCGAGGACTGCCGCCGTGGCGTCGCCGTCGTAGCCGCTGGGCACGTGGGCGTAGGCCCAGACCGGGTGCAGGTCGCCGCGCGAGCGGCCGGGGTCGGCGAGGTACTGCTGGCCGACGAGGACGAACGGCCTCTGTGGCATCCGGCCGCGGTTGATCTGCGCCTCGGCGTCGACAAGCTCCTCGAAGGAGCCCGCGACGTGGACCGTCCCCGCCTGTCGCGCCGCCGGCATCGTCCAGGGCACGCCGTCCTGCACCGCGAGGTCGAGCTTGAAGGCGCCCGGCCCGTACTTGTAGCGACGGTAGGCACGGGCGACGCGGCCCGGCATCTTCTCCCCCGCCACCTCGAGCACTCCCCGCGGCGTCAGGTCGAGGACGACCGCGTCGGCGGGCGGCAGCTCCCCGAGCGAGCGCACCCGCCGGCCGGTCTCGATCTTGCCGCCGTTCTCGCGGATCACCGCCGCCCAGGCTTCGGCGAGGGCGACAGAGCCGCCCTTCGCGACCGGCCAGCCGTAGGCGTGACCGGAGCAGACGAGCGCCATCCCGATCGCTGAGCTGAACGGCAGGTCGAGCCGCGAGTAGGAGTGGGCCGCGACGCCGCCGAAGAGCGCCGCCGCCTCCGGGCTCCCCAGCCGCCGCCCCAGCGCGGTCGCCGGCAGCGCCGCCGGCAGCCCGAACCGGGCCAGCCGCAGCGGGTGCCGCGGGAAGTGGATCAGCGGGTGGTAGATGTCCTCGGTCAGCGGCTCGTAGCCCTGCGACGGCGGCCCGAAGACGCGCCGCCAGCGCTTCCCCGCCGCGCCCAGCCCGGCCGCGGTCGCCTCCAGCGAGCGCACCATCACCGCTCCCCCGCCCCCGTCCAGCGGATGGGCGAGGTCGACCTCCGGCCAGGCCCACTCGAGCCCGTGCCGCTCCAGTTCCAGCCCGGCGGAGACGACCGCGGGGCTGGCGACGGCCATCGGATGGGTGGCGCTGCAGACATCATGGAGAAGACCCGGCTCGGTCAGCTCGGCGCTCCTCGTACCGCCGCCGATCCGCTCCTCGGCCTCGATCACCGTCACCTCGACGCCGCGGCTCGCCAGCGTCGCCGCGCAGGCGAGGCCGTTGGGGCCGGAGCCGACGACGACGGCGCTAGGCATCGCGCACCGGGAACGGCTCGGGGCCGAGCCAGGGCTGGCGGCGCACCATCTCGGCGACGTCGACGAAGCCCTCCTCAACGAGCCCGTCCGCCGCGTCCCAGATCCGGTAGCGCTGCCGCTGCACGTGAGCGGGCTGGGACTCGAGCGTCACCACCCGCAGCTCGCCGGGCCCGAAGCGGCAGCGCTCCTGCACCGCGGCCAGCAGCCGCTGGTCGTGGAAGTGGCCGTCGCCGAAGTTGTAGCCGAGGACGACGCCGGCGACGAGCTCCCCCTCGCGGACGTCGTATTCCTCGATGTCGTCGACCGCGCGCAGCGAGAGCGCGTTCAGCGCCCGCCCGTGCGAGTGCATCGAGCGGAAGGCGAGCCCTTTGTAGACGAGCACGTCGATCATCTCCGGCTCGTAGAACTTCTCCAGCTGCCTGGTCACGATCGGCGCCGCCTTGACGATCTCGCGGTCGAGCTTGTCCTCCGCCCCCTCGCCCCCGTCCCCGCGCCGGAACAACCACTGGCTGGTCGCCCAGTTGCCCGCGTAGTAGCGCATCGAGGGCAGGAAGGAGACGAGGTCGGGACGGAAGTTCCCCAGCACCGGCAGGCCGACGCAGACGAGGCCGAGGATGACCAGCAGCAGCGGGTCGTCGATCGTCGACCAGGGCATGTCGGCGTAGTGGCCGAAGAGGAAGAAGAGGCCGAAGATCATGAAGACGTTCCACTCCAGCGGCACCGCCAGCGGGAAGGTCGAGAAGATGTGGACGTGGAAGAGCACCATCCCGACAAGGGCGAGGGTGCCGATCAGCCCGCCCTGGGTGAGGAGTAGGACCAGCGGCAGGGTGAACTCCGTCGCGGTCCCGATGTGAGCGTCGAACGCTCCCAGCCGCGAGGGCAGCAGGTCCTCGGGGTGGTCGCGGTAGAGGCGGCGCTTCAGCGCCTTCGACCTGTTCCACGGCGTGTTGCTGATCATCACCGTGACGACGAAGGGGAAGTGGCGGTTCAGCTTCGACGCCGCGGCGCCCCACCAGATGCAGAAGAAGACGAGCTGGGCGGCGATCACCATGTTCGCCACCGGGAAGAGAAAGATGATCGCGAGGGTGCCGTAGATCTCCGCCCGCGCCGCCAGGAACGGGACCTTGTCCCGCAGGCCGAGGGCACCGAGGAAGGCGAGCAGGACGCCGACCGCCGCCGGGTCAAGAACGCCTCCCCCTGAGAGCAGCAGGTAGAGCGCCGAACCCAGCAACCCCGCGTAGAGCGCCACGTCGAGCCAGGTCCGTGTCGTCCCCTTCGTCCCCGGCACCTGCTCCGGCCAGGGCGGCAACCGCGTCGTCCCCGGCCGCAGCCAGTAGAGGAAGCCGCCGACCATCGGGCTGAAGCGCAGGGTCAGCGGCAGCGAGCCGGCGCCGAGGCCCAGCACCTCCCAGAGCATCGTCCAGATCACCGCCTTCTGGAAGACGATCGGCTCGTACCACGCCGGCCAGCCGCTGGTGGCGAAGATCGCCAGCGCGCCAAGCCCGACGTAGGCGAGGATCTTGAAGACGTAGAGGAAGTAGACGGCGACCGGCGTCCCGAACCCGTTCAGCGCCCAGTCCTGGGCCAGCGGCTTGATCCGCTCCAGGTGCGACAGGCGCCGCCACTCGGAGTACTCGAAAGGCGGTGGCGCGGGGTCTAGGAGGCCCATGCGTCCAAGAAGCTCAACTAATCTTCAATTCGTTCGACCGGATACCGATTGACTCTACGTCTTGTCTGCCGCCCTTCCAACCCCGGACCCGCTTTCGCGCCGCCTCATGCACGGCGTCAGGTTCCTCTCGCTGCTGCTGATCCTGGTCGTCGTCAACTCCTTCGCGAACGGGGGCGAAGCCTCGCTCAACCCGGTCGCGGTGGCGGCCGAGCGGGCCGAAAGCGCGCCCGGCGCCAGGTTCACGATGCGGGCGATCTACACCAGCCCCAGCCTGGAGCAGCCGCTTGTGGCTCACGGCAAGGGAGCCCGCAACTCGCGGACCGGCCGCAGCCGCGCGGCCCTGAGCGTGGAGACGCCGCAGGCCCCCGGCCGGATCCAAGTCGAATCAATTGGTGACGGCACCTCGATCTACATGCGCGGCAGCGCCGTCGGCACGGAACTTCCCGCAGACAAGGAATGGGTGCGGCTCGAGCCGTTTCTCGGGCATAGCGAAAGCGAGGCGATGCTCGGGGGCGGTGACGCTGACAGCTCACTGCAGATGCTCGGCAGCGCCGGCGACGTCGAGACGGTCGGGACCGAGCAGGTCCGCGGGAGGACGACGACGCGTTACCGCGCCGTTGTCGACCTCGACGACTATGCCGACGCGCTGCGGGAGGAAGGCAAAGACGAGATGGCCGACCTCTACGAGAAGTACGCCGATCTGGCTCCCGGCCCAATCGAGGTCGAAGCCTGGGTGGACAGCCACGAGATCCTCCGGCGACTGCGGATGGTGATGGCTCTCCCGACCGGCGGACCGACGCTGACGATGGACATGCGGATGGACTTCTTCGACTTCGGAGCCAGCCCGCGGATCGAACTTCCCGACCCTGCAAGCGTCTACGACGCCACCCCGACGCTCGAACGCGAACTAGACGCCGCCAGCTGACACGCATCCGAATTCGACCACAGCCCGCTGTGGTCAAAATCCGATGCGATGGCCTACCGCCGCATCCTCGCCCGCCCCCACGTCCTCGCCCTCTGCGCCACCTCGGTGCTGGCGCGGCTGCCGGTGGGCATGGGCGCCGTGGCGCTGGTCATCTTCGTCCACGACCGCACCGACTCGTTCGGGGTCGCGGGGCTCGTCGCCGGCGCTTTCACGATCGGCCTTGGAGCGACCTCACCGCTGCTAGGCCGCCTCGTCGACCGCCGCGGGCCGCGGCCGGTCCTGATCCCCGCCGCCCTGATCACGGCGCTCGGCTTCGTCCTCGTCGTCCTCATCGGCGAAGCCGGCGCCGCGACGGCGCCGCTAGTCGCCGCGGCAGCGCTCGCGGGAGCGGCGACGCCGCCGGTGGGTGGCCTCCTGCGCCAGCTCTGGCCGAGCCTCGTCGAGGAGCAGGACCTGGTCGGCGGCTACGTGATCGACTCGCTGCTGATCGAGGTCTTCTTCGTCGCCGGGCCGCTGCTGACCGGCGTCCTCGCCGCCACCGTCGGCTCCCCCGCGCCACTGCTCGCCGCCGCCGGCTGCGGCGTCCTCGGCACCCTCTGGTTCGCCACGATCCCGATCGTCGGCGCGATCGAGCCGGTGCCGGCCGAGCACCGCACCCGCGCCGGCGCCCTCGCCTCGCCCGCGATCCGCCTCCTTGCCCTGACCGGGATCCCGATCGGGGTCACCTTCGGCGTCCTCGACGTCGTCTTCCCCGCCTTCGGGGCCGAGCACGGCGACAGCGCCCTCGGCGGGCCGTTCGTCGCCGCCGCCGCCCTCGGCTCGGCCGTCGGCGCGCTCGTCTACGGCGCCCAGGCGCACCGCTTCCGCAGCCCCGCCCAGGGCTCGATCGCGCTGGCGATCTACCAGCCACTCGTCTGCCTGCCGATGCTGCTCGCCGGCTCGACCACGGCGATGTTCGCCCTTGCCGCGCTTGCCGGCACCTACATCGCCCCCGCCAGCAACCTGCGCAACCAGATCGCCCAGGCGGCGATGCCTCCTGGCACCGGCACCGAGGCCTTCACCTGGCTCGCCCTCTCGCTGACGGTCGGCGCCAGCGGCGGCTCGGCTCTCGCGGGGCCGCTGGTCGAGAGCGGCGGCTGGCAAGCGGGAGTGTTGCTGGCGGCGGGCCTGCCGGCGCTGTCGCTGCCGCTGATCTTCGCCCGGCGGGCAGTGCTGCACCGGGCGGTGCGCGCGTAGCCGCTGCCTGCGACTAGCGCCGGGCGATCAGCGGGGTGTTGTGCTGCACCCGCTGGCGGCGCTTCTTCTTGCGCGGCTTCTTCTTCGCCTTCGGATGGGGGGATCCGACCGGGGGCGTCACCACCGGCGGTTTCGTCGCCGGCGGTCCGCAGCCGGGGTCATGCTCGCAGCCTTTGCCGACTTCGCCAGCCTCGGAGGGGACGGTGACGCGGAATTCAAGTCCGGTTTCCGGCGCCGTGTCTTCATAGGCGTTCTCGACCTCGAGGCGGACGAAGTAGGTCCCTTGTTCCATGCCACCGACATCCGCGTGGACGCTCACTGGTTCGGTCCCGTCGCCGATCTCCTCCATGCTCTCGGCGCAGGGAACGGTCTCGCCGAAGCGCATGACCTGGGTCGCGCCCCATTTTTCGAAACCGGCGAACTGGTAGGTGGAGGGGGTCACCCAGCGAAAGCGGCATCCGGTCAGTGGGTTCCCTTCCGGATCGACCGTGCCCTCGAAGTGGACGTTCTCGGTGGTCGCTTCGCTCACCGGAGACGTCGTCACCAACGCCGCCGGCTCGTCCGTAGTCGTGAACGTTTCGTCGGGCCCTACGGTGGTGCCAGCCGCGCTTTTCGCAACCACACGCCAGTGGAAGGTTTTTCCGGCCGAGAGCGGTCCCTCGAAGAAGGCGGGGAAAGTGGCTTGCCGCTCCACCGGATCGTCGCCCGCGGGCAGAGTGCCGCTCCAAGGTTCGTTGAACTCGTGGTATTCGCCCTCGGCAGAGCCGTATTCGACTTCGTATTCCGTTTCCAGCCCTTGCGGGTCGATCGTGAAGTGGACGGTGGCTTCGTGGTTGCGGGGACTGGGAGCCAGGTATTCGATCACCGGCGTCGGTGCCCCGAACGTCTCGGACCCGGTGGAAGCCGAGACGTCATAGGCGTTCTCCGCTTCCAAGCGGAAGTGGCGGCGACCGCCGGGGTAGCTCTCGAGGACAGCATGCACCGGAACCGGCTCGTTTCCGGAGCCGATCTCGGCGGGGGTCTCCTCACAGGGAACGACGTTCCCCATCAGCGTCGGAACCGGGCCGATGGAATAGGAAAACCCGAAGCGGTTGAACTGGCTGTCGGTGACGTAGCGGAAGTGGCAGACCGACAGCGGCAGGCCTTCGGGGTCGACCGTCCCGTGCAGAACCACCGAGCTGAAGGTGTCGTCCGTCGCCGCTTCGGTGACGACCGTCGGCTTCGGTTCGTTCGTCGTCGTCAGTTCCTGATCCGTCCCGTAGGTGGTGCCCTCATCGTTGTAGGCGACGATCCGGTAGTGGTAGGTCGTGCCCGCGGCCAGCCCCCAGACCGAGAGCGGTTCGCTCAGCGCTACCGGATCATCGCCGGCGGGAAGGTCCCATTCATAGAGCCAGGAGCGATCGCCGTAGCTGGTCGTCAAGCCGTACTCGGCGTAGTAGGTCGTTTCCAGACCTTCGGGGTCGATCGAGAATCGGATCGTCGCTTCGTGGTTGCGGATGGCGGTCGGCGCCGCATTGCCGATCGTCGGCGACCCGGAGGCCGCCGCGGCAGCGGGAATGCAGAGAAGACCAGCGAAAAGAAGACAGACGATCGTGCGCTTCACAGGCGGCAGAGTACTCGGGCTCAGGCATGTGAAATTCGCGCAGTTCGAAAACTGGTGCTGGAGACATGGGCGTTTTTCGGTAGCACCGGGCCGGGCTAGGCGGCGGTGAGGATCCCGATCGACCGTGCGATCCGCGGCGGGATCGCGGCCGGGCCGGGCGGCGCGAAGCTGAGCTGGGCGGGCGTCGGTTGGCGCCGCAGGGTGGCAACGCCGAAGAGGACGCCGTCGGGCTCGCGGAAGAAGAAGCAGCTGTAGCCGTCGCACTCGATCACGCGGCTGACCGTCGCCCCCATCCCGATCACCCGCTGGCGCCAGGCGCGCTCGTGGCCCGGGCGGCATCCCCAGGCGATGTGGCGGACCGTGCCGGCGCCTTCGACCGGACGGGACGGCGGCGGCGCGTCGGTCTCGTAGCGCACCGCCTCCGCACCGGCGCCAACCCGCCACGCCCCCTCGCCGCAGGACTCGAACCCGAGCCGCCCGGCGAGCAGGTCCCCGCTCTGGACGCTGGCCGCGGCGTAGGCACGGACGCCGGTGAGGGCGCGGATCGCGTTCCCGCTATCGGCGTGGGGGC
>DASTYZ010000109.1:0-10917 GCA_035764545.1 Solirubrobacterales bacterium
CGGCACCGGGGAAGCGCAAGCGCAGGTTGGCGCCGCCGACCCGCAGGTCGCAGGCAACGGCGATCTCGGCGCCGCCGCCGACGACGTCGCCGTGACAGGCGGCGATCGTCGGCTTCGGGAAGTCGACGACGCCATCATAGAGGTCGGCGAAGAGCTGCATCCGCTGCACCTTGCCCTCGTCGTCGAGCTGCTCCCTGACGTCAGCGCCGGCCGAGAGGCCGAGGTGGTCGGCAGAGCTGATGACGACGACCCGCACCGCCTCGTCGCCGCGGGCGACCGCCAGGTGCTCGAGCAGCTCCAGCAGCATCTGGGTGCTGATCGCGTTCCGGGCCTGCGGCCGGTTGAGGCGGATGACCGCGATCCCCTGCTCGTCGACCGAGTAGCTCGTCACCTCTTCAGGGCGGGTGGTGCCGTTCTCTGCGCTCACGACTCGGACGCTATCCGCTCGACGAGGCGCTCGGTCTCCTCGGCGGCGTCGGCAACCAGGCCCTCGACCTCGGCCTTCGGCTCGCTGAAGCGGCCGAGCACGTGGCGGGAGACGATCTCCGGGTCGGTCGAGTCCGGCCGCCCCACTCCGACCCGGACGCGCCAGAACTCGGCGTCGCCGAAGCCGCGTTTGAGGCTCTTGAGGCCGTTGTGGCCGGCGAGGCCGCCGCCGATCCGGGTCTGGATCTCACCGAACGGCAGGTCGATCTCGTCGTGGACGACGACGACGCGGTCGAGCGGGACCTTCAACGAGCCCCGCGCCGGCCCGGCCGAGGTGCCGGATTCGTTCATGTAGGTGCGCGGCTGCAACAGCGCCACCCGCGGACCACCGGGGCCGATCCGCCCTTCGGAGATCACCCCGTTGAACTTCTGCTTCGGCTTCGGCAGCCTCCAGCGCTCGGCCAGCTCGCTGGCTACGGCGAAGCCGACGTTGTGGCGGGTGCGCTCGTACTCCGGCCCCGGGTTGCCGAGGCCGACGATGAGGATGCGGTCCCCCTCGCCGCCCTTTCGGTCAGAACGGCGGAACAGCGACAGGAGCTACTCGCCCTCGGAGTCGCCCGAGTCGCCGTCGCCCTCGGAGTCGCCCTCGCCCTCGCCCTCGCCGACGAGCTCGGTCTCCTCCTCGACCTCGGGGGCGACCTCTTCGACGCGTGGCGGCGAGAGGGTGACGATCGTGACCTCCTCGGGGTCGTCGGCGACGAATTTGACTCCCTCGGGGGCGGTGACGGCGGAAAGCTGGAGCGTCTCGTTGACTTCCATCGCCGAAACGTCGACGGTGATGTTGTCCGGGATCTCGGTCGGCAGCGCTTCGATCGTGATCTCGCGGGTGACGTGCTCGAGCACGCCGCCGCCCTTGACGCCGGGGGCGTCCTCGACGCCTTCGAGCTCGATCGCGACCTCGGCCTGGATCGCCTCGTCCAGTTTCACCTGCATCAGGTCGAGGTGCTGGATGCTGCCGCGGACCGGGTGGTGCTGTTCTTCCTTGATCACGACCGGGACCGCTTTGCTGCCCTCGATCTCGAGGTCGAACAGCGCCGCCCCCTCCTGGAGGACGCCGCGGATGTCCCGTTCGCTGACCTGGAAGGGCTTGGCCTCTTTGCCGCCCGCGTAGACGACGCCGGGAACGAGCCCGTCGCGGCGCATGCGGCGCGAGGAGCGCGAACCGAAATCGGCGCGTGGTGCAGCTTTGAGCGTGGAGCGTTTGCTCGCCATCGGACGGGAGAGAATAGAGAACTCGCCCGAATTGGAGCCTGTGACACCCTTCAGCCTCAGTGTCTGACGACTCGAAAATCCCCAAGGGCCGAATTCGCCGCTCCGCCAAGCTGGGATCGATCGTCGGCGCCCAGGGCGTGCGCTACGCCGGGACCAAAGCCGCGAACGTCGGCCGCTCCGAGGACGAGAGCAAAGAGGCGCTCGAACAGCGCCACCTGGAGACGGCGATGAAAATGGTCGGCGCCCTCGGTCAGATGAAGGGCGCGGCGATGAAGCTGGGGCAGTTCGCCTCCTTCATCGACACCGAGTTCATCCCCGAGGAGTACCGCGAGATCTACCAGGAGCAGCTGGCGAAACTGCGCACCGACGCGCCCTCGATGCCCTGGGAGAAAGTCGAGCCGCTGCTGGAAGAGGAGTACGACGGCGAACCGCTCTCCGAGCTCTTCGCCGAGTTCGAGACCGAGGCCTTCGCCGCCGCCTCGATCGGCCAGGTCCACCGCGCCGAGCTGCTCGACGGCCGCCAGGTGGCGGTGAAGATCCAGTACCCGGGGATCGCCGAGGCGCTCGACGCCGACCTCCGCAACGCCGGCACGATCGTCCGCCTGGCGAAGGTGCTCGCCCCCGGGCTCGACGCGAAGGCGATCGCCGAGGAGATCCGCGAGCGGGTGATGGAGGAGCTCGACTACGAGTACGAGGCCCAGAACCAGCGCTCCTTCGCCCGCGCCTACCGCGAACACCCCTTCATCTACGTGCCGGAAGTGGTGACGCGCCTCTCGCGGCGACGCGTCCTCGTCACCGAGTTCGTCAGCGGCCGCGGCTTCGAGGAGATCAAGCAGCTGCCCCACGAGGAGCGCAGCCGCTTCGGCGAGATCGTCTTCCGCGGCAGCTTCGGCTCGATCTACCACCTCCAGCACTTCAACGCCGACCCCCACCCCGGCAACTACATCCTCATGGACGACGACCGGGTCGCCTTCCTCGACTTCGGGATGACGAAGAAGCTCGACCGCGAGCAGATCCTGCTCGAGCAGCGCGCCTTCGACGCCGCCTCCCGCAACGACGCCGAGTCCTTCCGCCAGGCCCTGCACGACCTCGGCTTCGTCAAGAAGCCGTCCAAGCTCGACGCCGAGCGGTTGCTCGAGCACATGCGCGTGGTCGGCGGCTGGTTCGTCACCGAGGACCGGGACCTGGAAATCACGCCGCGGCGGGTGATGAAGATCATCGAGGCGACGAATGACCCGCGCTCGGAGTACTTCGACCTGATGCGACGCGAGTCCCTGCCCGCCGAGGAGCTGATGGGCAGACGGATGGAAATCGGCGTCGTCGCCGTCCTCGGCCAGTTGCAGGCGAAGCGCAACTGGCACCGAATCGCACGGGAGTGGGTGTACGCGGACCCGCCGGCGACCGAGCTCGGCGCCCTCGAGTGGGACTACTTCGAGGAGCGCGGGGTCAAGCGGACGCCGGGGCTTGCCGAAACCTTCTGAGTCCCGGAACCAAGGAGGAGCGATGCGCAGGATCAAACGCGGTTGGACCCTGACCAAGAAGAGCTGGGGCCTGCTGAGGGAACACCCGTCCTTGATCCGGTTCCCGCTCTACGGCGCTGTGGCGACGACGCTGCTGGCGATCGTCACCCTCGGCCCCGGCCTCTACCTCTGGGACGACGACCAGCTTGCCGGCGCGATCCCGCTGATCGCGATCGGCGTCTACCTCCTCAGCTTCGTCGGCTTCTACTTCAGCGTCGGCCTCGCCGCCTGCGCCGACATGATCTTCCGCGGCCAGGAAGCGAGCGTCGGCGATGGCCTCGCGGTGTCCCGCAGCCGGATCCGCCAGATCAGCGGCTGGGCCGCGGTCTCGGCCGCGATCAGCCTCGTCATGGGCCTGCTCGAAAACCAAGGCGGGACGCTCGGCACGGTCGCGGCCCGCCTGGGCGGGATGGCCTGGTCGCTGATCACCTTCATCTCGATCCCGGTGATCGCGATCGAGGGCACCGGCCCGTTCGAGACGATCAAACGCTCCGGCGCGCTCTTCCGCGAGCGCTGGGGGCAGCAGATCACTGGCAACATCGCGATCGGCGCCGCCGTCTTCCTGATCGGCGTCCTGCCGGCGATCCTCCTCATCGTCGCCGGCGTCGCCGTCTGGTCCTCGGCCTCCTTCCTCGGCGCGCTGCTGGTCGTGATCGGGGCGCTGGTGCTGGCGATCGCGCTGCTCATCTCCCGCGCCCTCAGCGGCATCTTCGGCGTCGCCCTCTACCGCTACGCCCTCGACGGCGAGGTGGTCGGCGGCTTCACCCAGGAAGACCTCGAGTCGGCGGTCAAGGTCAAAGGCCGCCGCGGCGGTATGAAGAGCCCGCCGGGCGCCACCCCGAGCACCATCTGAGCTAGAGGAGGTTGTAGGTGTAGCCGGTGGCCCTGAGGGTGCCTTCGGCGTCGATCTCCCAGGGGTTGATGTACTTGATCTCGCCGCCTTTGGCGACCGGCTCTCCGAGCCCGTCCTGCTCGAGGGTCACGTCGTGCACGATCAGGAGCGCGACGTCGGGATAGGTCTCGCGGGCGTGGTCTACCTCGTTGGGCGTCAGCAGCACGGCCGCGCCGGCGGTCGTCGTGCCCTTGACCTCGACATGCAGCTCGACCTCTTCTCGAGTGCAGCGCAGGTCGTAGGAACTGTTCCTGGAGACGTCCTCGACCTCCCAGCCGTCGGCTTCGAGGTGCGCGCTCGCGACCGCCATCGCGTGTTTGTCGATCGCATCCTTCTCCTCCTGGGATTGCCGAAATCCCTGGCCGCCCCCCGACCGCGGCCTGCTGGCGCCTTTCGCGACCGCGTCCAGCGCATCCTCGATCTCGGGCGGGGCTGGAGGCAGGGCGACGGTGCCTCCGCGGGAAGCGGTGACGATCCCGGCCAGCTTGGCGACGGTGAAACCGGGGTCGGTGAACGAGATCAGGCGGTTTGGCCCGGCTTCACGGTTGGGGCGGAAGAGGTCGGTCAGCTCAGGAGGGGTCCCGGGCGGGGCGCTGTCGCTGTTGACGTAGTCGGCGTAATAGGCGCCGTCCTCGTCGCGCACGACGATCAGCTTCAGGAAAGAGACATCTGGCATCCGCGGGTCTTTCGCAGCGGCGATGTCGTCGGGAGCCTGGGGGAACCCCCGAGCCGCCGTCCACGCCGGATGCCGGGACTGATCGCGTCGCTGGCGGTTCTGGTTGGCGATCCGGTACCGGTCGTCGGAGCCGCTCAGATACCTGGGGCTGAATTCGAGCTCGCCGGACTCGGCGGGATCGGTGAGAACAGCGGCCTCGATCCGTTCCACCGGTTTGCCGCTGAGCATCAGGCTCGGCGGTTCGATCCCGAGGAAGCGGCCGAAGCTTTCTTTGTCGACCCATTTTCCGAAGCTGAGGCTGAAGAAGGTCTGGCCACCGCCGGTCGTGAACGAATTTTCGGTCGCGACCTCGACTCCGTAGAGATCACCCCGGGTCACCCGGCGCCAGTAAAGCTCCCGCACCTCTGCCATGGGATCAATGTAGGGAAGGGTTCGGCGGCCAACTGAATATCCGGGTCCCGCCCTAGTCTTGAGCGGGACGATGAGCCTCCTGGAAGCACCTGCCGAGACCCCCGCGGCGCCTCGGCGAAAGGGGGTCGCCGCCGAACGGGGAGCGGTCTACACCCCACCCCTGCTGGCCGAGTGGACGGCCGCCCGGCTGCTGCGGGCAATGCCGGCCGGGGTGCAGACGATCCTCGACCCCGCCTGCGGGGAGGGCGCCCTTTTGGAGACGATCGCCGACCTCTCGCCCGCCTCCCTGCACCTGGTTGGCGTCGACGTCGACCGGGGCGCGCTGAAACGGGCCAGGCAGAACCTCCCGGGCGCCCAGCTGAAGCTGATGGACACCCTCGCCGCCGCCCTTGACGGCGCCGAAGAGCTGCGGCAGGAACTGAACCTGGTCGAGCCGGTGGCGGCGATCCTCAACCCGCCCTGGGGGATCAAGTCGATTCCCGGCCGCAAGGAGCTGCGCGCGGCGGGCTTCGAGCTCGCCGGCGGCCAGTTCGACAGCGCCGACCTCTTCACCGAGCTGACCGTGAAGCTGCTGGCCGACGGTGAGGCCGCGGCGCTGATCCTCCCCGATTCCCTCTTCTACCCAGACCGGGCGCCGCTGCGCCGTTTCCTGCTGGACAACTGCACTCTGGAGCTGGTGGCGCGCCTCGGCGAGGGCTTCTTCCCGGGGGTTTACCGCGGCGTCGCGGTGGTCGTGCTGCGCCGCGGCGAGGCCGCGCCCGGCCATGCCGTCGAGTGCGTGCGGCTCTCCCCCGCCGGACGGCGGCGGGCGCTCGGCGGCGAGGCGACGCTGGAGGAGGTCGCCGCCGAGAGCTCCCACCTGGTCCCGCAGAGGCGCTTCGCGGCGGAACCCGGGGCGAGCCTCTCGATCGACCAGCGCGAGGACGACCTCCGCCACGTCCACGCGGTACAGCGGCAGGGCGGCGGCTGGGCCCGGACCCTGGCCTCGGGCCGCGGCGTCGAGCTCTCCAAGCACGGGGCGATCGTCGACTGCCCGACCTGCGGGCGCTCCCGCCCGCGGCCGCGCGGCTCCTCTCTGGTCGACTGCGCCTGCGGCGCGAGCCTCGACCCGGCGAAGCTGGCGGCGCGGCGGATCGTCCGCCCGCGCGGGGAGGGGTCCCGCCGTGGCTGGCGGCAGCTGATCGCCGGCGAAGACGTGCGCCGCTACCGGGTTGAGCCGGGCCGCGAAATCGAGTTCGGAATCGAGGGCATCAACTACAAGCGGGGCGCCACCGCGGGCCCCCGCCTGCTGGTGCGCAAGACCGGAATCGGCCTCAAGGCCGCCCTCTACGAGGGCCGAGCGCTGACCACGCAAACCGTCTTCCACTTCCAGGCGAGCGACGAGTCGCCCGGCTTCCTCCTCGCCTACGCACTCGGCGTCCTCTCCTCGCGGGTGATGCTCGCCGTCCACCTGAAGCGCAGCGGCGAGCACGAGTGGCGCTCGCATCCATATGTGACGCAGTCCCTGCTGGCGGAGCTGCCGATCCCGGAGCCCGAGCCGGGGACGCAGCGCTGGAAGCAGGCGGAAGCGATAGCCGCGGCGGCGGCGCCCGGAATCGAGCCAGGCACGGAGGCCGACCTCGAGCTCGAGGCGCTGGTCGCGGGCCTCTACGGCCTCGGCGAGGAGGACATGACCTGGGTCGGGCGCGTGCTCGACGAGGTCGGCGGCGAGATGGAAGGCGTCGTCTCCCTGCGCCTCCCCGAGGGCGCGCGGGTGACCCCGAGGCTGGTGGACTGATGGCCTACCGCTACATCGGCAACAAGACCCGGCTCCTGCCCTGGCTCTTGAGCCTGATCGACCGCGAGGTGCCGGAGGGAGGGACCGTCGCCGACCTGATGTGCGGCACCGCCAGCGTCGCCGCCGCCCTGCGCGAGCGCGGCTACCGGGTGATCGCCTCCGACTTGATGACCTTCTCCGTTCACCACGCCCGGGTCCGCCTGAAGCTGTCCCGAACGCCCCACTTCGGCCGGCTCGGGCTCGGCTCCTACCCCGAGGTGCTGGAAGCGCTGAACAGGCTGGAGCCCAGCGAGGGTCTCTTCTTCACCGAGTACAGCCCGGCCGGCCAACCGGCCGCCGGGTGCAAGCCGCGTCAGTACCTCTCTGCCGAGAACGCTGGCCGGCTCGACTCGATCATGGCCGAGATCAGCCGCTTCGAAGCCGACGGGCTGCTGAGCGAGAACGCCATCTCCCTGCTGCGGCACGACGCCGTCCTGGCGACCAACAGGGTGGCCAACATCGCCGGCACCTACGGCCACTACTGGTCAAAGTGGACGAAGGCGGCCCTCAGCCCGCTGCAGCTGCGGCCGACCATGCTGCCCTCGACGGCGCGGACCGACCATGTCGTCACCCAGGGGCGGGCGGAGGACGTGGCGCCCTCGGTTGCCGCCGACCTCTGCTACCTGGACCCGCCCTACACGAAGCGCCAGTACGCGGCCAACTACCACCTGATCGAGACCGTCGCCCGCGGCGACGAGCCGGAGGCGGTCGGGGTCAGCGGCCTGCGACCGTGGCGCGACCAGTACTCCGACTTCTGCTCGAAGGTACGGCTGCGGGATGCCTTCTCGCAGGTGATCGAAGGGGTCGATGCGCCCAAGTTCCTGATCAGCTACAGCGAGGACGGCTTGGTCCCGCGGGACGAGATGCTCGAATTCCTCGCCGATTTCGGGGCGGTCAGCTGCGAGCAGATCTCCTTTCCCCGCTTCCGCAGCAACCAGAGCGACCTGCCGCAATTCCTCACCGAGTACGCGTTCCTGCTCGACTGCACCCGGTCGCCGAGCATCGAGATCCGTCCCGAGACGACGCTGACCGAGATCGATCAGCTCTCCCTCCTCTCCTCCTCCTAGGAAGTGGCGTCCGCCAGGCGGGCGAACAGGCGCGGGTCATTGGAGACGATGCCGTCGACGCCGGCGGCAACCAGCTTTTGCATCCGCGGCAGGTCGTCGACCGTCCAGGCGATCAGCTCGACCTTGGCGAGGCTGCAGATCCGGGCCAGGCGGGGGGTGACGAGCGGGTGGTAGACCCACATCGCCTCGACCCCGAACTGGGGCAGTTTCTGCGCCGCCAGGCCCGGGAGGCGGTGGCGCATCGCCACCATCGCCGCCAGCATCGGGCCGCGGGCCCAGCGCTTCGCGGTCCAGTCCTTGGTCACTTTGGGATAGGTCCAGCCGCGCCGCAGTGCCGGCTGCAGCTCGAGGATCCGGCCCAGCGTGTGCAGCTCCATCGTCGAGATCATCGCCCGCTCGATCAGGCCCCTCTCTCCCAGCGCCTCGACCACGTCCTCCTCCCTGCCGGGGAGCTTGATGTCGAGGTCGATCTCGACCTTGTCCAGGGGCGGCTCGAGGAAGGCGTCGAGCGCCTCGGTCAGCGTCAGCGGCGTCCGCCGCCCGGCGTCCTCCCAGTCGTGGGCGATCACCAGCGGGTGGCGCTGCTCCATCGGCAGGTGCGCGTCCGGCAGCCAGAGCACGTCCATCTCGATCGTGTCGACCCCGGCCTCGACCGCGGCGCGGAAGCTCTCGAGCGTGTTCCCGGGCGCGATCAGGTCGGCCCCCTTGTGGCCGACCAGGCGCAGCTTGCGCCCCTCTGACGATGGCCCGCTCAGAAGAGCTGGTTCTCGCCGGCGAAGATCTCGGAGACCGAGTCGTCGGTGAAGATGCGGCGGATCGAGTCGGCGAAGGTGCTGGCGGTCGAGAGGACGGTGATGTTGTCCGGCGCGTCGGGGCGGAGCGGGACGGTGTCGGTGACGACGATCTGCTCGATCGCCGAGTTTTCCAGCCGCTCGAAGGCTTCGCCGGAGAAGACGCCGTGGGTGGCGCAGGCGATGACCCGGGCCGCGCCCTCGTCGATCACGGTCTGGGCGGCGGCGCAGAGGGTGCCGGCGGTGGCGATCATGTCGTCGACGAGGACCGCGGTCTTGCCCTTGACGTCGCCGACCACGTAGCCGATCTCGGCGACCGCCTGGGCCGGGCGCTCCTTCTCCATCACCGCCCACTGGGTGCCGATGCGGCGGGCGAAGTTGCGGGCGGTCTTCACCCGGCCGGCGTCGGGGGAGACGATCACCAGCTCGTCGTTCAGTTCCTGGTCGATGAACCACTGGGTCAGCATCGGCATCGCCGTCATGTGGTCGACCGGGACGTGGAAGAAGCCCTGGACCTGGCCGGCGTGGAGGTCCATGGTGAGGACGCGGTCGACGCCGACGGCCTCGAGGCACTTGGCGACGATCCGGGCGGAGATCGGCTCGCGCGGGGCGGACTTCTTGTCCTGGCGCGCGTAGCCGTACCAGGGCAGGACGGCGATGATCCGGTGCGCGGAGGCGCCCTGGGCGGCGTCGATCATCGTCAGCAGCTCCATCAGGGCGTCGTTGGGCGTCATTTCTTCGGCCTCGTTGGCGCAGGTGGACTGGACGAGGAAGACGTCGGCGCCGCGGATCGATTCCTCGTAGCGGCAGTAGACCTCGCCGTCGGCGAAGGTCTTCAGCGTCACCTGCCCGAGGTCGAGTTCGAGCTTGCTGGCGACTTTGGCGGCAAGGTCCATCGAGCAGCGGCCGCCGAAGACCATCATCTTCTTCGTGTAGTCGTGGTCGATGCCAGTCGCCACCTGCGGGCGCTCCTCGATCATGCTCACGGGGTTTTGTCCTCTCGCATCTCGGCCGCTTTGCGAGCGGCATATCCGTCGATGTTCCGTTGCGCGTTCTCACTGACGGCGAGAGCCCCGTCGGGGACGTCGTCCTTGATCACCGCGCCAGCGCCAGTGTAGGCGGAGTCGCCGACTTCTACCGGTGCGATCAGCATCGTGTCAACGCCAATCCGCACATCGCGGCCGATGACGGTCCGGTTCTTGCGGAATCCGTCGTAGTTAGCGGTGATCGTGCCGGCGCCGAGGTTGCTGCCGGGGCCGATGTCGGCGTCGCCGATGTAGGCGAGGTGGGGCACCTTGGTTCCCTCCCCCACCTGCGAGTTCTTGATCTCGACGAAGGTCCCCGCCTTGGCGCCGTCCTCGAGCAGGGCGCCCGGGCGCAGGTAGGCGAAGGGGCCGACCGAGCAGCCGGCGCGGACGTCGCACTCGACCAGGTAGGAGTGCAGGACCTGGGAACCGGCGCCGACGGAGCAGTCGATCAGGGTGCTGAGCGGGCCAACGACGGCGCCCTCGGCGATGGTCGTCTCGCCCCTCAGGGTCGTCCCGGGCTCGATCCGCGCGTCGGCGGCGATCTCGACGCCGGCGTCGACCCAGGTCGAGGCGGGGTCGACGATCGTCGCGCCGGCGAGCATGTGAGCCTCGAGCAGGCGCCGGCGGCCCTCGGCCTCGACGGCGGCGAGGTCGACGCGGTTGTTGACCCCCATCGTCACCGCCGGGTCGCTGGCCTGGTGGGCGAAGACGCTGTGGCCGGCCTCGCGCAGGGCCGGGAAGACGTCGGGCAGGTAGTACTCGCCCTGGGCGTTGTCGTTGGAGAGCGACTTCAGGGCGGCGGCCAGGGGCGCGGCGTCGAAGGCGTAGGTGCCGGCGTTGATCTCGCGGATCTCCAGCTGCCACTCCTCGGCGTCACCGGCGGCTTTCACCTCGACGACCCGTTCGACCGCGCCGGAGGAGTCGCGGACGACGCGGCCGTAGGCGGCCGGGTCCTCTAGCTCGATCGTCATCATCGTCGCCGCTGCCTCGCTGGAGGCGTGGGCCTCGAGGAAGTCCT
>DASTYZ010000110.1:0-10261 GCA_035764545.1 Solirubrobacterales bacterium
GGGCGCCACCGTGACTTCTTGAGCCTTTGGGGGAGGAGCACCCGACTCCCCAGCAACAGCTGTCTCGAGACCAACTGAAACGAGCCGGCAATTTGGCCCCGTCGAGGGGCAATATCGCCGGTTCGTTTTTGCGAGTCAGCCGGAGCGCGATTTGAGGGGGTGCGGGTGGGGGTTCCCTGGGCACCTAGCACGAGGCGGGCTAGCCAGGACCGGGCGGCAGCCACAGAACGGCGACCCGCCGAGCTGCGCCCAGGGGACCCCCACCGGCACCCCCCGCTACGAGCTACGGCCGTGCGGCGGTGATTGCGTTGATGAGCAGCGATCTGGCTGGGACTTCGGAGCCCGGTAGGGCGATCACTTCGCGGAGGCGAGCGCCGTTGCCTACCTTGACGTTGTCGCCGATCACCGAGGGCCCGTCGATGCGAACGTCGTCGCCGATTTCGCAGCCTGGGCCGAGGAGGACGGGGCCGACTAGGTCGGGCTCACCCTCCATGCGGTCGCCGCTGCGGTAGCCGTCGACGAGGTCGCCCTCCATCTCCAGCTTGACCGCCCCCGTGAGGGCGTCGATGTTGCCGCCCCGTAGCTCCTCGAGGTTGCCGATGTCGTTCCAGTAGGCGTCGATCTCGTGGGAGTAGAAGGGGACGTCGCCATCGAGCAGTTTCGGGAAGACGTCCATCGCCCAGTCGGCGAAGCCGGGCGGGTCGTCATCCTTAGCGGCCTTGCTGGTTCCGGGCGCAGGGAAGAAGTCGAAGATCTCCTTGCGGAACATGTAGATGCCGCAGTTGGCCAGGTCGGAGAGCGCTTCGGCGGGGTCGGGCTTCTCCTGGAAGCCCTGGACGCGCCCGTCGGCGCCGACGATCGCGACGCCGAACTGGCTGGTGTCCTCGACCCGCTTCATCGCCAGGGTGGCGATCCCGTCGTGGGACTCGTGGAACTCGCGCATCGCCGTCAGGTCGATGTCGGTGAGGGCGTCGCCGGAGATGACGAGGAAGGAGTCGCCGAGGAAATCGGCCGCGTTGCGAACCCCGCCAGAGGTCCCTAGCAGCGCCTCCTCGCGGCTGTAGCTGAGGGAGACACCGGCCTTGGAGCCATCGCCAAAGTAGCCCTCGATCAGCTCCGGGAACCAGTAGAGGTTGGCGATCGTCTCCTCGAAACCGTGGCGGGCGAGCAGGCGCAGGATGTGCTCCATCACCGGTCGGTTGATGACCGGCACCATCGGCTTCGGCATCTCGTAGGTGATCGGCCGCAGCCGCGTCCCCAGCCCTGCCGCCAGCACCATCGCCCTCATCCCGCCATGCCCTCCTTCAGCTTGTCGATCGCCACGATGCTCTCCGGCTCCACTCCCCGCTCCCGCGCAACTTCAAGCGAGACGAGGTCACCGAGAAGGACCGCCCAGAGCAGCCGCTCGATCCGGGTCTCGCCCTCGGTCTCGATCCGGAGCACGGTGGCGCCGCCCTCTTTCACCAGCCCGGCGGTGAGCTCGAAGCGGCGCCGCTCGCGCGGATGCTGGTCGCAGTCCTCGAGGAAGACCGCCGCCATCGCGCCGGCCTCCTCGCTGCCCCAGCCACAGACCTCGTTGTGGTCTGCCTCGGGCAGCTCGGAGTAGAAGGCGAGCTGCTTCGCGTTCTCGTTGATCTGGGTCTTCCAGCGGTGGGCGACAGGGGCGGTGAGGTCGCTGCCGTAGATCACGGTCGGGGAGCCGCCGAGCGAGGAGGCGATCTCGGCCGCCTTCGCCTTCAGCGTCAGCGCCTCGCGGGCGAGGAAAGCGGCGGCGGCGTCGATCTCGGTCCGAACCCGCGGCGCCACCCCGGCTAGAGCCGCGGCCTCGGCGGCGGCGACGAACATGTAGGCGACGGCAACCCGCGGCTGGTAAATCCCCGGCGGCGCCACCACCGGCACCCCGGCCTCGCGCGCCCGCTCGACCAGCACCCCGCCGGTGCTGAGGACCAGCCGCCGCGCCCCCAGCGCTTCGGCCGCCTCGAAGCAGGCGAGCGTCTCCTCGGTGTTGCCCGAGTAGCTCGAGCAGAGGACCGTCCACTCCGGCGTCGCCCAGCTCGGCAACTCATAGCCGCGGATCGAGACCATCGGCCGGCAGAGGCGGTCGCCGATCGCGCTCGCCGCGAGGTCGCCGCCGATCGCCGAGCCGCCCATCCCGCAGACCATCAGCCCGGCCGAATCCGCTGCCTCCAGACGCGCCGTTTCGATCCGCCAGAGGGCGTCCCGCAACTGGTCGGGGAGACCGAGGACGTCGTCGATCATCGCGCTCATCGGCTGGGGACTCTTTCATCTCGGCCGACAACGGCGTTTCTCAAAGCCGCGCCCGCCTCGACCTCGGCTCCGGGGGCGAGGATCGAGCCCTCGACGAGGGCGTCGCGGCCGACCGTGCAGCCGTCGAGCAGGACCGAGTCCCCCACCTCCGCCCCGGCCTCGATCCGGCAGCCGGCGGAGACGACCGCTCGCGGGCCGACCGAAGCCTCCTCGGCGATCGAGGCTCCCGCGGCGACAAGCATCCCGGCGGTGGTCGGCTCGACCCGGGTCTCGACCCGTCCCTCGAGTATGTCCCAGCTCGCCTGCAGGTAGCGCTCCGGGGTGCCGATGTCCATCCAGTACCCCTCGAGCAGCAGCCCGTGGAGCCCCTTGCCGACCAGGCGCGGGAAGACCTCGCGCTCGATCGAGACCGCCTCCCCCGCGGGAATCAGGTCGAAGACCGAGCGCTCGAGCACGTAGGCGCCGGCGTTGATCTCGCCCGGCACCGCCTCACCCGTCTTCTCGCGGAACTCGAGGACGGCGCCGCTCTCGTCGCGCTCGACGAGGCCGTAGGCGGCCGAGTCGGCGACGGGGTGCAAGGCGATCGTCGCCTGCGCGTCGCGCTCCTCGTGGGCCCGCACCAGCGCCGAGAGGTCGAGGTCGGCGAGGACGTCGCCGTTGAGGGCGAGGAAGCGGTCCTCGAGGCGATCGCCGAGCGAGTCGGCAGCGAAACGGATCGCCCCGGCAGTGCCGAGCGGTTCGGGCTCGGCGAAGTAGCTGATCGCGACCCCGGCCCGCTCCTCCTCCCCGACCAGCGCCTCGCGCAGGACGTCGGGCAGGAAGCCGCAGGCGAGCACGACCTCGGTGACGCCGTGGGCGGCGAGCCACTCGATCGCGTAGGCGAGGAAGGGCCGGTCGACGAGCGTCACCGCCGGCTTCGGGACGTGGGTGGTCAGCGGCCGCAGGCGCGTGCCCTCGCCGCCGACCAAGACGATTGCCTGCACTGCCTAGCTCCCGTGACTGGTGGCGGGCACTAGGCGGTGGCAGCCCGAGGGGAGCTGACTTTTCGGCCTATTCCCTCGTACTCGAACCCGGCGGCGATCAGCTGCTCGGGGTCGAGGAAGTTGCGGCCGTCGACCAGCAGCGGCCGCGCCATCCGCTCGGCCGCGGCGTTCCAGTCGAGCTCGCCGAACTCGCGCCACTCGGTGACCAGGACCGCGGCGTCGGCGCCCTCGAGCGCCTCCATCGCCGAGGTCGCCATCTCGACCGAGCCGAGCAGGCCGGCGGCGCGCTCAGCGGCGACCGGGTCATAGCCGACGACCTCGGCCCCCTCGCCCTGCAGCCGCGCCGCCAGCACCAGGCTCGAGGCCTCGCGCATATCGTCGGTGTCGGGCTTGAAGGCGAGGCCGAGCAGCGCCACGCGCTTGCCGATCAGCGAGCCGAGGTGCTTCTCCAGCTTGCCGACGACGCGCCGCTTCTGCAGCTCGTTGACCTCGATCACCGAGGTCAGCAGCTGGAAGTGGTAGCCGGTGTTGCCGGCCAGCATCTTCAGAGCGCTGACGTCCTTGGGGAAGCAGCTGCCGCCGTAGCCGATCCCGGCGCGGAGGAAGGCGGTGCCGATCCGCTCGTCCAGGCCCATTCCCTTGGCGACCTGGCCGACGTCGGCGCCGACCTCCTCGCAGACGTTGGCGATCTCGTTGATGAAGGAGATCTTGGTCGCCAGAAAGGCGTTGGAGGCGAGCTTGATCATCTCGGCGCTGGCGACGTCGGTGCGCAGGATCTCGCCGCCGAGCGGCTGGTAGAGCCCCGCGACGGCGTCGGCCGCGTCATCGTCACCGGCGTCAGCGCCGATCACGACCCGGTCGGGGTTCATGAAGTCCTTGACCGCGGTCCCCTCCTTGAGGAACTCGGGGCAGGAGACGTAGGCGAGGTTCGGCATGTCGCGCCGGATCGACTCGCCGGTGCCGGCGGGGACGGTGCTCTTCATGATCAAGACGTGGTCGCTGTCGTCGGAGAGCTCCTGGACGACCGAGCGGACGCGGGAGAGGTCGGCGTCGCCCGAGTAGGTCGGCGGCGTGTCGACGCAGACGAAGAGCAGGCGGGCGCCCCCGAGCAGCTCGCTCATGTCGGTGGTGAAGGTGATCCGCTCGGCGTTGCGGCGCAGCAGGTCCTCGAGTTCGGGCTCGTGCAGCGGCACCTCGCCGCGGGAGAGGGAATCGACCTTCTCCTGGACGATGTCGCGGGCGATGACGCGGTGGCCGAGCTCGGCGAAGCAGGCCGCGGTGACCAGCCCTACCCAGCCCACTCCGATGACGCCGACCGGCTCCAGCTGCTCACTCATGGGTTCCTCCTACCCTTTTTCTTTGGCTTCTTCTTCGCGATGATCACATCCGCCGACCGGGCCATCCCGATCATCTGATCGTTGGTCAGCGTCCGCAGCAGGTCATTCGAGACCCAGTAGGAGTTCTCCCCCCGCCGCCAGGCGACAAGTTTGACGTCTTCGCCGTCGACATAGATGTCGTACTCCCGTCCATTGATCTCCTTGGTCAGGCTCGGGTCGTCGAGGATCGGCGGGTCCGACCAGCCGCGAATGCCCTGCAGACCGAAGTAATGGGTCCCATCTGACATTTCCGCCACCATCATCATCCGGTAGGCGAGATGGCGGTTGCCGTCCTCGTCCTTGAGGTTGTAGACCCAGGGATCGACGACCTTCTCGTAGGGGTCGGTTTCGACGAAGCGGGTCGCTTCGGGGAGGCGGGTCGGGTAGTAGATCGGGAAGTGCCCGCGGGCACGGCGGGCAGCGATCTTGCCCTCGGCTTCGCCGGCTTCCCGGGCCGGCACCAGGCCGTCGCTGCCGGGCTTGGAGACTTCGACCTTCGGCTTCTTGTGCTTCTGCTTCTTCTTCGGCTTCGGCTTCTGCTTGTTCTTCTTGCCGGCGGCCGCTTCCTGGCGCTGGCGGCGCTGCTCGGCTTTCGCCTCCTGCACGGTCTGGCCGCCGAGGAATTCCTGCACGGCGGCATCGAGCGCGCTTTTCGTCGTGTAGACGAAGCTGGGGCCGAGTTCGGCCGGGAAGTTGACCTCGTTGATCGTCGAGTTGCGGGATGCGGCGAGCAGTTTCAGCACGTCGAGCAGGGTCTCTTTGTCGCTGATGTCAGAAGTCGTGTAGTCGGTGAAGGCCTCGACCAGTTCTCCTTGGTCGAAGACGATGTCGGAGACGGAGATGCGGCCGCGGGCGGCGCTGAGGAAGTCCTGCTGGCGGGCCGAGCGGACGATGTCGGTGTCGGTGTGGCGGTAGCGGACGTAGTCCAGCGCCTGCTTGCCGCACATCAGCTGATACCCCGGTTTGACGTTGATTTCGGCGTACTGTTCGGAGGCCGGGACGCCTTCGTTGGAGTGGTAGTAGCGGCGGTCGACGTCGGTGTAGACGCAGCCGATCGCGTAGACGCCCTGCGCGAAGCCGAGGAAGTCGATGTTGACGACGTGGTTGATCGGCAACCCGGTCAGCTGCTTGATGGTCTGCAGGGTCAGCTTGGTGCCGCCGTAGGAATACGCTTCGTTGAACTTGCCGGTGCCGTAGCCGGGGATTTCGACCTTGAGGTCGCGCGGGATCGACATCATCGAGATCAGGCCCTTGTCGGGATCGAGGCGGACCAGGATCGTCGTGTCCGAGCGACCGGGGTCTTCCTCTTCGTTCGCCCGCTTGTCGGAGCCGATCACGAGGAAGGTCTGGGCGCCACCGTCGCCGGCGTCGGCGAGGAAGCGATCGAGTTTCTTCTGCACCGGATCGTTCTCTTCGATCGCGCTGGCGACGTCGTCGAGGTAGACGAGGACCGCCGTCGCCGTGGTCGCCGCCGAGACGGCGATGATCAGCACCGAGGCGAGGAGGAACCGCCACCAGAAGCGCTTTGGCTTCGGCGCCGGCTCGGGGTCACCGTTGGGAGGTGGCTTCTTCGGGGCCCAGCCCGGGATCGGCTCAGTCATCGGCGAGCTGACCCGGGATTGCCCGCAGGAACGACTCCAGCGCCTGGCGGTAGGTCTCCAGCGAGGAGACCGAGACCCACTCGGCCGGCCCGTGGTGCCCCGCCCCGACCGGGCCGAACTCGACCGCCGGCACCCCGACGCGGAGGAAGGAGACGGCGTCGGAGGCGCCGTCTCGACCGACGCTCATCGGCTCCCCGTCGTGGTGCTGGGTCGCCGCCGTGCGCAGCGCCTGGACGTAGGCGGAGTCGCGCTCGACCGTCGCCGGCGGGCGGGTCAGCAACGCCTGCACCTCGATCCCCTGCAGCTCGCGCACCTGGGCGAGGATTTCCTGCGGGTCCTGGTCTGGGAGGTAGCGAATGTCGACGTCGATCACGCATCTGTCGGGCACCTTGTTGAGAGCGTCGCCGCCGACGATCCTCCCCAGATTGATCGACGGCCGGTCGAAGAGCTCGGAGCTGTGTCGGGCAAAAGGTAGCGACTCGATACTGCGGAAAACGTCGATCGCGTTGAGGACGGCATTGTCGCCGAGCCAGGGGGTGGCGCCGTGGGCGGCGGTGCCGCCGACCTCGAGGCGCAGCGCCAGGACGCCCTTGGCCTCGATCCCGATGTGGAGATCGGTCGGCTCGCCGGTGATCGCGAAGTCGCCGATGAAGCCGGTGTCGACGAGATGGTCAGAGCCGCGCTCGGCGTCCTCCTCGGACTCCTCGTCGCCGACGATCCCAAGCCGGACGCGAACCGCGTCCTGCTCCCGCATCGCCGCCATCACCATCAGCATCGCCGCAACCGCGCCCTTCATGTCATAGGCGCCGCGGCCGATCAGCCGATCGCCAGCGGTCTCGGGCACGAACTGCCCGGCGTGGCCGGGGACGACGTCGATGTGCCCATGCAGGACCACGGTCGGGGCGTCGGCGGGCCCGACCTCGGCCATCACCACCGGCAACCCACGAACCTCGTCGGCCTTCGTCTCGATCCCTCGGGCTTCCAGCCAACCTTGGATGAACCCCGCGGCCTCGGAGATCGCATCCGCCTCACAGGTCTCGAAGCTGATCAGGCGCTTCGCGAGGACAACCAGCTCCTCGCTCATACCGCACCTCGAGCCGTAGTTCCGTGGTTCCTTAGTCCTGCCATAGCGGACAAAGGAACCACAGAACGGCCGATCCGTGGCCTCGAGGAGTTCCGTGGTTCCTTAGTCCTGGCAAAGCGGACAAAGGAACCACAACTTTGCGAGCCTCTGTCGGAAGGCCTCACCGCGGCCCGGAGGAGGGGGACCGGTACCCCTCCGCAGGAATGTTCGGCGATATGCAATCTGATGTTTGCGCGCGAAGCGCGCAGCATGTTCTCCCCGGAGCGCAGCGGAGGGGAGGTCAATTCCGGAGGAGGGGTACCGGTCCCCCTCATTCAACCGCCGGCGATCGAAAGGAACGCCTGGGACCGGTCGCGATCTTTCTGCGCCCGGTTGTACTCGGCGCTGCCCTCCTCGCACTCCGAGAGCCGCTGTTCGGCGTCGGAGAGCTGCTCTTTCAGCTTGCCGCTGTCGAGGTCCTCGGGCGGGATCGCCTCCTCGAGCAGAAGCCGGGCGCGGTTGCCGTAGACCTGTAGCCAGCCGTGGGCCTGGGCGTACCGCTTGGTCTCCGAATCGGAGACGTGGAGGCGAAGCTCGGTCGGCCGCAGCGCCGCGAGGACGGGCGCGTGGTTGGCGAGGATGCCGATTTCGCCGACCTCGGTCCGGGTCGAGACCTGGCGCGCTTCACCGCTCCAGACCTCGCCCTCCGGGGTCAGGACCTCGACATCGACCATGTGCTCCGCAGCCACGAGTCAGCTCCTAGGCAGCGGCGCCGGACTTGGCGTTCTCGAGGACCTGGTCGATCGAGCCCTGCATGTAGAAGGCACCCTCCGAGAGCTCGTCGTGCTCGCCGTCGAGGATCTCGCGGAAGCCGCGAACGGTCTCGGCGACCGGCACGTACTCGCCGCTGCGCCCCGTGAACTGTTCGGCGACGAAGAACGGCTGCGAGAGAAAGCGCTCGATCTTGCGGGCACGGGAGACCGTCTGGCGGTCCTCGTCGGAGAGCTCGTCGATGCCGAGGATGGCGATGATGTCCTGGAGCTCCTTGTAGCGCTGCAGGACCTCCTGAACCTCGGTCGCCGTCCGGTAGTGCTCGTCGCCGACGACGTCGGGCTTGAGGATCGTCGAGGTCGAGTCGAGCGGGTCGACCGCCGGATAGATGCCTTTCTCGGAGATCGACCGCGACAACGCCGTGGTGGCGTTGAGGTGGGCGAACACCGAGGCCGGGGCCGGGTCGGTGTAGTCGTCAGCCGGGACGTAGACCGCCTGGATCGAGGTCACCGAGCCGCGGTCGGTCGAGGTGATCCGCTCCTGCAGGCCGCCCATCTCGGTCTCCAGCGTCGGCTGGTAGCCGACCGCCGAAGGCATCCGGCCCAGGAGCGCCGAGACCTCGGAGCCCGCCTGGACGAAGCGGAAGATGTTGTCGATGAACAGGAGCACATCCTGCCCACCCTGCTCGCGGTAGTACTCGGCCATCGTCAGACCAGAGAGGGCGACGCGCAGACGCGCACCCGGGGGCTCGTTCATCTGACCGAAGACGAGCATGGTCTTGTCGATCACGCCCGACTCTTTCATCTCGAGCCAGAGGTCATTTCCCTCTCGCGAGCGCTCGCCGACTCCGACGAAGGCGGAGAGGCCGGAGTGCTCCTCGGCGATGTTGCGGATGAGCTCCTGGATCAGCACGGTCTTGCCGACGCCGGCGCCGCCGAAGAGCCCGACCTTGCCGCCTTTGGCGTACGGGGCGAGGAGGTCGATGACCTTGATCCCGGTCTCGAGAATCTCCTGCGTCGGGGTCAGGTCGGAGGCCTTCGGGGCCGGGCGGTGAATCGGCCAACGCTCGCCGTCCTCGAGCTCGGGGCCGTTGTCGATCGGCTCACCAAGCAGGTTGAAGATGCGGCCGAGGGTCGCGTCGCCGACCGGAACCATGATCGGGCCACCGGTGTCGGTGACGACGGCGCCGCGCTCGATCCCGTCGGTGGCGTCCATCGCGACCGCGCGGACGCGGTCGTCGCCGAGGTGCTGCTGCACCTCGCAGACGAGGACGGCCGATTCGCCGTCGTTGTCGCCGCCGCTGGTCTCGATCGTCACCGCCGAGAAGATCTCCGGCAGCTGGTCGGGGAAGACGGCGTCGATGACCACTCCGGTCACCTGCTCGACGCGTCCGACGTTGTTTCCGTTTCCGTTGCTCTCAGCCATGGGTTCCTTTTCTCGTCGCCAAATTCGGTTCGTCGTCTAGCCGAGCGCCTCGGCGCCGCCGACGACCTCCAAGATCTCCTGCGTGATCTCCGCCTGACGGACCCGGTTCATCTCCAGGGTCAGGTCGCCGATCATCGTCTCCGCGTTCTCGGCCGCGTTCCGCATCGCGGTCATCCGCGCGCCCAGCTCCGAAGCCGCCGACTCGAGCAGCGCCCGGTAGACCGAGATCGTCACGTACTCCGGAATCAGCCGCGCCAGCAGCTCCTCCGGGTCCGGCTCGTAAATCCACTCCGAGCGGCTCTGCGCCTTCTCGGCATCGGTTTCCTCGTCTTCGGCCGCTGCCTCGTCACCGGCGCCCTCGCCGATCACCTCGGCCTGCTGCAGCGGCAGCAAGGTCTGGCGCCAAACGTGCTGGGTCAGCGGTGAAACGAAGCGGTTGTAGATCAGCTCGACCCGATCGAGGTCCTCGTCGACGTAGCGCGCGGTCAGAGCCTCGCCGATTTCGCGGGCGTTGGCGAAGGCGGGCCGATCGGTGAAGCCGACGTAAGAGTCGGTCACGTCCATTTTGCGGAAGGTCAGCGCCGAGACGCCCTTGCGGCCGACCACGGCGAAGGTGGGCTCGGCCCCCTCCTCGCGGACTTTCGTCGCCATCCGCATCCCCTCGCGAATGATGTTGGAGTTGAAGGCGCCGGCGAGACCGCGGTCGCCGGTGACGAGCACGATCCCGACGCGCTTAATGTTCTCCCGCTCTTCCAGCACCGGCACCCGCGGGAT
>DASTYZ010000111.1:0-7165 GCA_035764545.1 Solirubrobacterales bacterium
GGCCGGCCCTCGAGCCGTTGCTCTTGATCAGATCGCTCATCTCCTCGTGGGAATAGTTGTGGAGGAGCTGGATGCGGCGTGGGGGGTCGTTGTCTTCCAGCCAGGTGACGGTTCCGGGCCAGTAGGAGTTCGGCGGCCTGCCGGGCTGGTGGAAGGCGGTGGCGAAGACCCAGCTGCCGGTGTTGTGGAGGCGACCGCCGCCGGGGAGTGGCCACTCGGGTTCGTCGGGGAGCGGCCCGCCGCGGTGGGTGTGGCCGTTGATTACGTGGACGTCGTCGAGGCCGAGGCGGGTCGCGAGCTCGGTGCCGGCGACGACGCCGCTGCGGAAGATCGCCGGCGGGGTGACGTCGGGCTCGAAGTCGGTGCGGAGGAGACCGTTGAGACCGCCGACGGCGAGCGGGAAGCCGGCGCGGGCGGCGCGGGTGCCGAGCGTGCGGCGGCGCTCTTCGCCGGCCAGCACCTCCCAGGCGTGCTCGAAGGGACCGTTGCGGCGGCGCTTGATCGGCAGCACTTGGGCGAGCCCGTAGGCGAATCCGTAGAGCGGGCGCAGCACCCGCTCGTAGTCGCTCGGCGTCGCCTGCGCGGGGAGCGGTCGCGAGAGGCGGACCATCAGCGCCGCGGCGACACACTCGGCCCGCGGCAGCGTCAGGTGGACGTCCATGTAATGACCGTGGGTCGCGTAGACGTCCTCGCGCAACCAGATCCCGGGGTAGGCGATCTTCAGGCGGGCGGGGCCGAGCCACTGGTCGACCAGCGCGGTGGGACCAGGGGAGGGGGCGCCGTGATGCTCCAGGCCGATCTTGCGCTCGCCGGCGATCGAAAGCTCGTCGAGCAGCGGCTCGGCGAGGCGGTGGTCGTGGTTGCCGGGGACGAGGATCACCTCGACGTCGCCGATCGCTTCCCCCAGCTCTTCGAAGAAGGGGCGGCTGCGCTCGAGCGAGGGCCCGAGCGGCAGGTTGCGCAGCTCGATCGCGTCACCGAGCAGGACGACGCGGTCGGCGCCGGCGATCTCCGCCAGCAGCAGCCGTCGCACAGCCGGGTCGCGAAGCACGTCCTCGACGGAGGCGACGCCGAGGTGGAGGTCGGAGATGATCGCCGTCCGCACCCGCGCGAGTATGACGTTTGGCTGAGCAGCCGGCATGGGTACCATCGCGCCATGCACGAGTTCTCAGAGGAGCTCTTCGCCCCCGCCAACGGCATCAAGCTCTGCTACCAGGAGATGGGCGACCCCGACGGCGAGCCGCTGCTGCTGGTGATGGGGCTGGCGACGCAGATGATCGCCTGGAGCGAGGAGTTCTGCGCGCTGCTGGCCGAGCGCGGCTTCCGCGTCGTCCGCTTCGACAACCGCGACATCGGCCGCTCGACGAAGATCAAGACGGCGGGGCTGCCCGGCCGGGTCGACATGCTGATCGGCCGCCGCGGCACCGCGCCCTATCTGCTGCGCGACATGGCCGCCGACACCCTCGGCCTGATGGACCATCTCGGCATGGAGTCCGCCCACCTGGTCGGGGCCTCGATGGGCGGGATGATCGTCCAGACGGCGGCGATCGAGAACCCCGAGCGCGTCCGTTCGATCACCTCGATCATGTCGACCACCGGCAACCGCCGCGTCGGCCACCCGAGCTACAAAACCTTCGGCCTCCTGCTCGGCAACCCGCCGCGCGAGCGCGAGGCGGCGATCGAGCGGGTCGTCAAGACCTTCAAGGTCATCGGCTCCCCGGGCTACCCCTTCGAAGAGGAGCGGGTGCGGGAGATCGCCGGCCGCTCCTTCGACCGCGGCCACAGCGAGGCCGGGATCGCCCGCCAGCTGCACGCGATCACCGCCTCCGGCGACCGCACCCCGGGCCTGCGCAAGCTCGAGCGCCCCGCCCTCGTCATCCACGGCAAGAACGACCTCCTCGTCAACCCCTCCGGCGGCAAGGCCACCGCCAAGGCGATCCCGGATGCCCGCCTGAAGATGGTCGCCGGCATGGGCCACGACCTGCCGCGGGCACTCTGGCCGGACTTCGCTGAGGAGATCGCCGCCACCGCGGCGCGCGCCCCGCAGGGGACCAGCGCAGCGGTCGCTTAGTGCGGCTGAGAGGAGTCGAACCTCCACGAGCTTTCGCCCACACGGACCTGAACCGTGCGCGTCTACCAGTTCCGCCACAGCCGCGCGGGAGGCCAATTTACCGATTGCGCCCCGCCCGCCCCTTCCCGCCTAGCCCGCCTTTCCTGTGACCGACGTCTCGCGCCCCCATCCGCCGGCTCGCTAAAATGCCCGCATCCTCGCCGCTATCGTCTAGGGGACTAGGACGCCGGATTCTCAGTCCGGAAACCGGGGTTCGAATCCCCGTAGCGGTACTTTCGAGGAAACGCTCTGCAAAGCCAAAAGCCCCGGTTTGCGGGGTTCATTGAGGGCAATGGCTTGGCAACAGAGTGGGTGTCGCCGTCTCGGGGAGGACTCGAGAGCAAGCCTGGGCTGAGGTCGGTGAGCCTGCCTCCCAGCTGAGCAGTCGAGAGACTCACGCCCTGTTTACAAAGGACTCGATGCCTTTCTCGCCCAGCGGACAGAAAAGCATTTGAAAATCACGCGTTGGTAGGGACAATTCCTTTTGGAAGTGCAGGGGATGCTGAAGAAGATCCAAGCTCTGTTTCTCCGGGGGCGATGGCGACGCGATGAGCATGCGTGGCGCGCCTGGCAGGAAGTCGAGTCCGCTATTCCGACCCGGATTCCGGAGTCATGGAGCGAGACTGATCCTCCTGAGGTGATGCGGATGGCCGGCCGCGTCATCCGCATCTACCAACACGCCCGTCGCGGCAGTAAGGCCCTCGTCGACTTCGGTCCAGCAGTCGGTATCCAGGACACCTGGTGGGAGGACGCGCGTCCTCCCGTCGGCCACTGGGTCATTGTTCACGCGCACCTCTGGCTTCCCCCTGGCACGCATTCGGAAGGACAGGTTCTCTGGGTCGATCATTGGGAGTCATGGGCATCCGGGGAAGTGCTCGTGCAAGCCCGTCGTCATGAGCGACGAATGGAGAAGGAAGCTGCGCGCCAAGGCGCAGCGGGAGTTCGCGGTGCGTCGCCTCCGGGTTCGGATCCCGGTGCGTCTCAGCCAAAGGGCGCCAGCACATTTTCGACCGAGCCGGATGCTGAGTTGCCGGGCGACGAGGGCGAGCGAGTGGATGTAGTGGTTCGAGGCGCCTCCCCTGAGATTGCGGCAGAGGCCATGCCCTCGACCGGCCCGCTCTTTCAGGTGCAGGGCATCGCAGTAGATGCCGGGATGGATGAGGTGATGGCGACGGTAGGCGAGATTGCCGCGGGGATGGGCGCCAGAATCTACGGGCCTGCGGAGGTTGACGGTGGGAGGCTGCTCTCCGTTTGGCCGGTCGTTGGCGAGGCGACCTTTGCGTCAGTCACCGCCAGACCGATGCGTGAGCATGGCGCCTCCGTTTCCGTGAGCGTTCAGAGCCTCCGGATAGAGGCCCTCGACATGGTGAACGACCTCGCCGAGGCTCTGAAGTCTCGATTGGGAGCGCTTGGACCCGAAGCTTCTCCGCGCGAGCGGATGACGGACTATGACCGGAATGCGACCAAAAGGTTAGAAAGTGAAATTCAGGATCTGTTGGAGGCAATGGCGGCTGATCCATCGGCCTGGGAGCAACTCTCTCGAACTGTGTTCGAGCGGGAGATCCTGTTCCAGTACCTGACTGAGTTCAGGGCGTAGCTCCGGTTGTCACGGCTGGGTAGCGTTAACCCTCTCGTGGTCCCTGTGCTTCAGGCCCTTGTAGGAGGAGGTATCGTCACGCCGTGAAGCGAGGACGCCAGGGGGACGCTCTGCAAGCCATGCTGGCCGAGTATCAGACCCTTCGCGAGGAGGTTCTGGCGGCCATCGCCCACCGTATCGCCGTAATGAACTTCGTCTTCGCCGCGCTCACGGTCCTTCTGGCTGGTCTCTTGACGAGAAGCATCGGCGACGCGGTCGCTGCCGCCGTCGCGATTTTCGCCGTCCCACAATTCGCCCATGCAGGGCTTCTGATTTGGTTGGGCGAGTATCGGCGGTCGCAAAGGGCGAGCCTTTGGCTAAGCCGGCTCGAGCCGCGCATCAACCAGGAGGTTGGCATCAGGGCGATGGGCTGGGAGGGCCGGTCAATGGATCCGACGGCGACTGACTTCAAACACATGGCGTTCCCGTATGTAGCCACCGTGACCCTGCTAGTGGGCGTTGCCTATGCCGGACTAGCCATCGGAGGTTTTTTGTTGGTGGAATGGTGGAAGGAGCACTCTGACCTTCACCTATGGATCCCACTAACCGGCGTCGGGGTCTATGCGCTGGTCACCGAGGCTGCATTTCTCTGGTTCTTCGTTTCACGGTGGCGAGAGTGTCGTAGGAGGTTTGCCTGATAACCATTCCCTCCGCGTCGAGGATCCTTTCCGCTTGCGGTCTGGACCAACGTGCTCTCGCGGCTAAGTAAAGGTGGAGCGGCGCCATTCCGTAACTCGCCAGTCGAAGCAACTTCCCGGAGTGCGCGTTTCGCCTAAGTGTTTTCCGCATCTCTCGTCGGACCTGGAGCCCTTGCCAGAAATCCTGGTCGCGCCGTCTGGACAGCTGATTATGGGACGGACCTACCCGGTAGAACTTCATCGGCTTGCTACTGAGGCTGATGCCCCCGGCGAGAGCGAGGGACACCCCCAGCAGCCAGTTCTCTCCATACGCGGTGTCGGGAAAACCACCGACCGCGCGCAAAGCCTCCGTACGCTGAACGACCGCTCCGTGCGTAGGAATGACACGGTCGATCGTCTGTCGAGCCGCTAACCACCGACGGTACTTGGAGTAGGCAAAAGCCCGCCGAGGCGGCACGAAGGAGCGCGCGGCCACATCTCGCTCGGAATCCCACAGGAGACTCGAGCCCGCGGCGAGGACGAGCCCGCGATCCCGTCTCATCGTGCTCACCAATGACTCGAGCGCGGGCGGGATCAAGATATCGTCGCCGTCGAGGAAGCAGACGAGCTCAGTTTCCACTTGTTCAAGGCCCAGGTTGCGGGCGGCCGCCAAGGTGCCTCGCCGGGCGGCGCGAATGACTTGAATGCACGGATCGAGGCGCAGGGGTCTCACCGACGCGTTGTCCACCACGACGACGTGACATGGCTCGGGGTCAAGGTCGACGCTGGCGAGGCACTCGTCGAGCGCTCCGTCCAGGTCCCACGCGGGAATGACAACCGTCAAGAAGACCGTGGTATCTGTGAAGTGAGGAGCAACGATCATGTCGGAAGGCGTAGGTTCATAACCTCGAACCACCCGGTGATGGAACGATCTACGGCTCCCTGGCGGAGCGGCCCCCGGCGCTACCGGGCTGCCCCGATCCTACAAAGAGACGAATCCTCTGGTTCAGGTTTCCTTAGGCGCGGCGCAACGAAGCGTGGTACCGCGCCTGGCGCGCGGAGGGCCGCCTAGGCCGCGCTCGTCGGGTCGTTCGGGCTCGCCTGGCGCGGGTCGTTTGACCAAGCGCCCGGTGGCTCGGGGACTGGGCCGTCGAGGAGCGGGTCCTCGGTGGCGCGCATCCACTCGAGCAGGCGCTCGCGCATTTCGGTGAGGATCTGTCCCCGGGTTGGGTCGGCGGATAGGTCGTTGAGCTCGTTGGGGTCGAAGAGGAGGTCGTAGAGCTGCTCCTCGGGGACGCGCTGCTCGCCCCAGCCGGCTTCGGTGAGGACCTTCTTCGAGGCACTGTCGTCGCAGTTGGCGAGGACGGGGCGGTCGTAGTCGTCGAAGCGGCGGATGTACTTGAAGCGCTCGCTGCGGACGGCGCGGAGGGGCTGGTAGGCGGCGTGGTAGGTCATCTCGGCGAAGACGACGTCGTTGACCTTGGCGCTCTCGCCGCGGACGAGGGGCATCAGGCTGGTGCCCTGCAGCCAGGGCGGCTCGGCGATGCCGGTCAGCTCGCAGAGGGTGGGGTAGATGTCGAGGTGGCTGACGAGGCCGTCGAGGACGCGGCCGCCGAGGAAGCCGCCCGGCCCGCGCAGGATCAGCATCACGCCGATGCCGCGGTCGTACAGGGTCGCCTTGGCGCCGGGGAAGGCGAGGCCGTGGTCGGTGGTGCAGATGATCAGGGTGTTGTCCTGCAGCCCGAGCTGGTGGAGGCCGTTGAGGACGGCGCCGATGCCCTGGTCCAGCGAGCGGGCGCTGGCCTTGAAGGCGGCCATGTCGGCGCGGGTCTCCGGCGTGTCCGGCAGGTTCGCCGGCGGCAGCGAGTAGAGGGTGTCGCGGACCGAGGTCGGGACGCGGTAGGTGCGGTGGGTCTCGAAGAAGCCGACCGACATGAACCAGGGTTCGGCGGTGGCGCCGAGGCGCTCGATCGCGGTCGGGGCGATGTCGGCGGCGTGGTGGCTGTCGACCTCGATCACCTCGTCGTAGCCGATCACCTCCGGGTCCTCGGAGATGTGCTGCTCGCCGATCAGGACCGAGTGGTAGCCGGCCTCGCGCAGGGGGTGGACGAGGTGCTGGCCGTAGTCGTTCAGCTCCCAGCCGCGGTGGGCGAGGCCGAGCAGGCCGTTGTTGTGGCAGTACTGTCCGGTGAGCAGGGAGGCGCGGCTGCCCGAGCAGGTCGGGGCGGCGCAGAAGGCGTTGCGGAAGAGCACACCCTGGTCGGCCAGCAGCTGGATGTTCGGCGTCGGCACCGGAAAGCCGTAGGGCTGGACGTAACGGCCGGTGTCGTGCGAGTGGATGTAGAGAATGTTAGGGAGCTTGTTGATAAGCAAAGTATACAATTGAGCGCGATGAACCTTGATGGCCTCCATCACGTCGCCGCAATCGCCTCTTCACGGGAGGACTGCATCGACTTCTACGCTGGCGTCCTCGGGTTGGGCCTCGTCGCGCGGAACGATCCGGAGTCACTCTCCTTCACCACTGACGCGGAGAGGCCCGGGGGCCTCCTCAGCTTCGCTGTGCGGCCGGGCGTCGGTCGCGGTGTCCCAGGCCGAGGGCTCGTCCACCGCCTGCAGTGGTCGGTCCCCGGTCCTGAGGCCTTGGTCCACTGGCGCCGCCGCCTCGAGCAGGCCGGAGTCTCCGTCACCGCCTGGCTGAACGGCGCCGGCGACCCGCTGGCGCTGCGCTTCGCCGACCCCGACGGCCTCGAGCACGAACTCACACTCCCGTCGGCGTTCGTCCTTTCCCGGGCATATGCCGCG
>DASTYZ010000112.1:0-23859 GCA_035764545.1 Solirubrobacterales bacterium
GTCTCCTCGTCCTCGAAAGGGCTGAAGGCGCGAATCGCGGTCGCTCGGCTTAGGACCAGGGCCGCGGGCTCGTTCTCCGCCTCCGCCTTGCGCGGACGGCGGCGGCGGCGGCCGCCGGCGAGCGGGGCACCGATCCGCTGCAGGACGAGGACGCTCTCCTCGCCGGAGCCGGGGTTACGGGCCAGGTAGCGGCCGTCAGCCAGCGGCAGGGGGCCGGCGAACTCGAACTGCAGGAATCCGAATAGCTGGGACAGAACCCGGATTCTCCCCGCTCAGCCGATCGGCTGCGGGTTCAGTCGCCGCTGCCGGCGGAGAGGCCGCCGTTGGCGTTGTCCGGCACCGCGTACTTCGAGGGATTCACCGGCACGCTCGGGTTTTCGATCTGGCCGAGGCGGTCGATCAGGCGCTGCCACTGGTCCGGTTTCAGCAGCGCCGCGAACTTTGCTTCCGCATCGCCGGCGGTCGAGTGGTAGCCGACATGGACGTGGTCGTAGTGGTCGGCCATCGCGAAGCTGGCCGGGCCGGGCAGGTCCTCGAGCGAGATCACCTGGTGGGGGTGCATCGTCCCCTGCAGGCGCAGGACGGCGTGGATCAGGTCGTCGGTCTCGGTCCCCGGGCCCTGGTTGCCGGTCACCGGGATGCCGTTGATGACGGCGATGTCGACCGCGTCGCCGGTGCTGTGCTCGGAGACGTTGCCGGAGGTGGTGAGGAGGCCGTGGCCACACTGCAGCGAGGTAATGGACAGCTCGAAGCCGTTGGTGCTGAGGTACTCGAGCATCGCCAGGATGCGGCGGTCGATGCGCCCGGCGGCGATGTCTTCGCGGCCGCAGCTGTAGACCTCGAGGCCCTTGTCGGCGAGGACGCGTTTGATCAGCGCCTCCTTGGAGAGCAGGAGGACGCCGGCGCCGCTCAGCTTCGCGAACGGGCTCTTGCCCTTGGCGCGGTAGATCGCGGTCGCCTCGAGCAGCTTCCAGCCGTCGAGGATCGGCTTCGGGTCGATCCGCGGCGCCCCTTTGCCGGCCGGGCGGATCGAGAAGTTGATGTGCGGGTCGATCCCCTCGGAGCCCTCGGCGACGCGGGCGAGGACGGTGCCGGCGATCACCTTCGAGCCGACCTTGAGCGACCCCTTGCCGCTGGCGGCGACCGCTGCTTCGACGGCGTCGCCGGCGGTCTCGCGCTCGCTGCCGGTGCGCGCGGGCAGGGCCCGCAAGCGTGGCCGCAGGTTCTGGCTTTCGACCGGGACCCGCTTCTCCTGGCCGGTCGGCATCACCACGAGGCGGCGGTCGCGGACGAGGTTGCCGAGCTCGGCGTAGGTGTAGCGGTTGCCGTAGGTGTCTTCGAGGACGACGAAGTTGCCGAGCCGGTCGGAGTGGCCGAGCTTGCGGATCACCCCGTCGTTGACGGCGACGACCGGCGCGCCCTCCTGGCTGAAGATGTTGATCCCGCGCGGGGTGGGGGAGGAGGAGATGACTTCGGCGGCGTTGCCGTACTCGGGGCTCTCGCCGTTCTTCAGCGCTGCCCGGGCGGCGACGTCGTCGGCGTAGCGGGCGTCGGCGGCGATCGGGAAGTGGGCGCCCTCGGTGAGGCCGGTCAGCGAGCCGACCAGGTCGGAGGGAAGGCGGCCGTAGGCGCGGGCGTAGAGCAGCACCTCCTGCACGTACCAGTCGGCGTGGTTGTAGGCGAAGATCGCCTGGTAGAGGTCGTCGTTGCCGCCAGCCAGCTTCAGGTAGTGGGCGGCGGCGCAGATCGCGTCGACCGGGTTGTAAGGGTCTTTCTTGCCGTCGCCGTTGGCGTCGAGGCCGAAGGCTTCCCAGCTCGAGGGCAGGAACTGCATCCAGCCGACGGCGCCGGCGCTGGAGACGTTGGTGTTGGTGCCGAAAGCGGTCTCGATTTTGTTGATCGAGGCGAGCACCTCCCAGGGGATCCCGTATTCGGTTCCGCAGGCCTGGTAGATCGGCAGCAGGAAGGGCGGGATTTCAAAGCTGTCGATGACGAAGTTGGGGACGCCGATCGGGGCCGGCCCGAAGGGGGCGATCGTCGTCGTCGGGTTGGTCAGCGTCGGTTCGCCGCCGGGGTTGTACTGGGCGCCGCCGTCGGGGCCTTTTGGCGCCGGCTGGTCGCCGCCACCGTTGGCGCTCGGCGCGGTGACGGCGCCGCTGTTGCCGCCGCCGCTGGCGTCGCCGAGAACCTCGTTGCGGGTGACGCCGCCCTTGCCGGCGCCGCCTCCGTCGATCGCGGTCCCTTCCTTGACGCCGCCGTCCTTGTCCTGACCTGGATCGGCGGGGGGAGCTGGGGCGGGCGCGGGGATCGGCGTCGCTTCCTCTTCGCTCGGGGCCGGGGCGGAGGGGGCCTCGCTGATGTCCTCGGGCATTTCGCAGTCGGGGTCTTCGTCGTCGGCGAGGCCGTCGCCGTCGTCATCGAGGCCGTTGGCGCAGGCCGGCGCCTGCAGCGAGGGGACGGCGGTGGTCGTGGTCGGGTCGACGGCGGCGCTTTCTGAGAGCGGCTCGGCGCCCGCCAGGGCAGTGCCCAGCGCGGTCACGGCCAGGAAGCTGGCAATTGCGAGTAGAAGTGCGAACTTAGTTCTCATCCCAAAGCATCCCTGCCCACGCTCGGATACCCCTCCCTGGGCAGTGGCTGGAAGCTACCCACTAGTACGAGCGTCCGCAACGAGATCTGGGGCTCCCAACAAGGGCTTAATCAACGTCTGAAACATCGTTGTGAGGGAGATTTTCAACTGACCCGGATGCGCTCGTTAAGCTGCTGTGTCTTGACCGTCGAGGACTACGAGCAGGATGGGCTGCGAGCGCGAGCGGAGCAGGCGATCGGCGAGCTGGCGCAGGCGCTGGTCGAGAACCCGACCTTGCACGACGCTTTCACCGCTGCGCTGGGCGCGCGAGAGAAGGCGCTCGAGGCTCAGCAGGCGGCGATGAGCGCCCTCAACCTGCCCTCGGCGACCGATGTCGAACGGCTGGAGCGCCGCTTGCGCTCGTTTTCGCAGCGGTTGGAGGACGTCGAGGAGGCGATCGACGACCTCAGCCGCGAACTCGGGGCGATGCGCCGCGAGAACGCCAAGAAACCGTCGAAAAAAGGTAAAGCCTAAGCCTCAACCTGAGGTTGAGAGTACGGCAGAGGCAGCGGACCCCGCCCGCTTCGCCGCCTCCTCTAGGTCCTCGTCCCGCAACTGCCCCGCATCGCTCTTCTCGGAGACGATCAGGAGCGCCGCGACGGCGAGTTGATGTTCCGCTGCGCTGGCGAGAAGGCCTGCCGTCTGCATGTCCGCGGCATCGACGAGGACGGAAGGAAGGTCTCGCTCCGGGCGGTAAAGCGTGTCGAGGCTCAAGACCGACCCGCTCCGCGCTTCCGGCAGTCGCTCCCGCAGCGCTGCGGTGAGAGTGGAATCGGGTCGAGGCGTTTTGGTTGCCCTAGAGGACACCAACTCGCCTTGAGCCCCTTCGACCACCAAGAGCTCGCCGAGGCCAAGGTTCCCCAGCGAGGTGCAGGTGCCGACTCGGATCGCCCGCCTTACGCCCAGCTCGGCGAGGTCGGCGACGACGACGGCGGCGCTCGGCCCACCCATCCCGGTCGACTGGATCGTCATCTCGCGCCCTTCGGGGGTTTCGCCCGTATATCCCCACAAGCCCCGCGCGTGGTTGCTCATCTTCGGCTGCTCGAGCAGCTCTTGGGCCAGCATCAGCGCCCGGCCGGGGTCGCCGACGAGGATCGCGTCGGCGGCGATCGGGGCGGTCGGTCTCAGTCGCGCCGGCATCCGTGCCGCCGAATCTAGCCGCCCAGGCACGACTCCGACATCGGGGAGAAACGGGGGCTGCCGAATTTGCTCCAGCCGTCCAAAGACCCCCGGCCGCCCCGTTCATAGCTTGGGAGCCGAGTAAATCCCAACGCGACCGGCGGGGCTGTGAACCGCGCCGGGCTAGGAGGAATGGAATGAAAAGGAGGTTGATGATCGCCGCTCCGGTAGCCGCGATCGCCTCGCTGGTATTGCCAGGTGCCGCCTTTGGCGCCGAAGCGCCGGCGGTCCTGGAAACCCCGGAGGCCAGCATCAATGCGATGTGGGTGATCGTCGCCGCCTGCCTGGTGATGTTCATGCAGGCCGGGTTCCTGCTCTTGGAGGTCGGGTTCTCCCGGGCCAAGAACGCGGGTGCAGGCGTGGCCAAGGTATTAGTGAACTTCTCGATCGCCTCGCTCTGTTATTGGGCGTGCGGCTTCGCGCTGGCGTTCGGGGGGCTCGGCGAGATCGCCGGGACGCACGGGTTCTTCCTCGATGTTGGCTCCTCGGTTGAGGAAGCCGGAGCGAGCATCCCCTTCGTCGAAACGTATTCGATCAGCCCCGCCGCGTTCATGTTCTTCCAGTTCGTGTTCTGCGCGGTCTCGCTGGCGATCGTCTGGGGCGCGACCCTGGAGCGGATCAAATTCGGCGCCTACGTGATCTACGCGATCATCTTCAGCGCCGTTCTGTACCCGATCCTCAGCCACTGGATCTTCGGTGGAGGCTGGCTGCAGGTGAACGTCGGCATGCAGGACTTCGCCGGCTCCACGGTGGTCCACCTGATCGGCGCGACCGGCGCCTTCGCGGCCCTGCTGCTGCTCGGCCCGCGGATCGGCAAGTACACGAAAGACGGCAAACCGCGGGCGATCCCGGGGCACTCGATGCCGCTCGTCGGCCTCGGCGTCCTGATCCTCTGGCTCGGTTGGTTCGGGTTCAACCCGGGCTCGACGCTCGGGGCGATCGGTGGCCGTTTCGCTGAAGTCGTCGTCGTCACCAACCTGGCTGCCGCCGCTGGCGTAGTCGCCGCGGTCGCGATCATGTTCCTGAAGACGAAAACGATCGACATCGGCATGGCGGGCAACGGCGCGATCGCCGGTCTCGTCGCGATCACCGCGCCCTCCGGCTACGTCGAGTACTGGGCCGCTCCGATCATCGGCGCTGTCGCCGGTGTGGTCGTCGTCTACGGCGTCCTCGCGATCGAGAAGCTGATCGACGATCCGGTCGGTGCGCTCTCGGCCCACGGCCTCGCCGGTATCTGGGGCACGCTCTCGTGCGGCATCTTCACCTCGCCGCGCCTGGCGGAACTGAACGAAGTCGGCGATCCGGGCCTCTGGTACAGCGGCTCCTTCCACCAGCTCGGCGCCCAGGCGCTAGGGGTGTTGGTCGCCTTCGCCTGCGTCTTCGTCGCCTCCTACGTGATCTTCTTCCTGATCAAGAAGACGATCGGGCTGCGGGTGACGGCGGAGGAAGAGGATGCGGGGCTCGACATCTCAGAGCACGGGATGTACGGGTACCCGGAGCAGTTCATCCCCCAGCCCGAGTACTCCACGGGTGCGCAGCTCGGCGGCACCTCGACGGCCCCAACGGCCGCGAGACCGGCGGTCAGCACCCCGATGGCCAGCGAGTCCTAGGAGGCATGAGCGCATGAAAAAGATAGAGGCGTACATCCGCCACGAGGCGTTCGAGCCGATCCGGACCGAGTTGCTCGACAAGGGGTTCCCATCCCTGTCGATCATCGAGGCCAAGGGCTCGGGCCGTCAGAAAGGCATCGTCGAGCGGTATCGCGGTTCGACGCTGACCGTCAACGTCCGTCCGAAGATCAAGCTCGAGGTGGTGATCGAGGACAAAGACAAGGACATCGTCGTCGAGACCATCCTCAGGCACGCCCGCACGGGCGAGGTCGGCGACGGCAAGATCTTCGTGCTGCCGGTGGAGGAGGCGATTCGCATCCGCACCGGGGAGGACGGCCAGTCCGTGCTCCAGCTGCACGAGGAGTCGGAGATCCCCACTTAACTCTCCGGCTTTCCCCCAGAACAAAGAGCCAGCGGGGCGGCCTTCGGGCCGCCCCGTTTGTTTGCGAGGGAGAGCGTGGGTACCCCTCGCCAAAGACCGTCGCGCAGCTGATCGAATTGGTGCTGCCGCCGTGACTTCTCGAGCCTTTGTCGAGGGGTACCCACGCTCTTCTGCGACACGCAATCTTGGGGCGGCGCCCTTTGGGTTGCAGTTGGAGTTCCGTGGTACCTTTGTCCGGTATATGGCGACAAAGGAACCACGGAACTTGTATTGCCGCTCGATGGTGGGACGGGCGGTCCTGGTGTGGAGCCGAGCATTGCGCTCTGAGACCCGCTATTCCCAGGCGTAACTCGGCGGAGGTGCTAAGACCCGGCCCGTCCGGCCCTTGGGCCCGACAGCTACGGGGGTTCGCAGGTATCCACGAAAAGAAATAAGCGGGCGTTGATTCTGCAACTACTCTTATTCGCAGGCGCCGGGGTGTCGCTCTAGGCAATCAGTGCTCTCGCGATTTCTGCGAGAGCATCTGCGCGCTCGTCACGGAATGCGTAGAAGTCATCATTGAAAAGAGTTGGCGTCGCAACTGAAGCCTCCAAAATGGCGTCGAGGTTCGTGCCATCGGGCATGAGATCCTTGTACGCGCTTGGGGGACTTGCCTTGACCTGGTTGTTGTCCACCCGACTCAGGATGCACATGTTGGCGAGACAATTGATCTCAGCTGGCGCAAAGCCATCTTCTCTCAACATCTTGCGGGGGTACATGTGATGGAACTCATGCCGATTGTATGCCTGGAGAACCTGCTCAAGGTTCACAAGGCTGCCCGAAATGAAGCTCCTGGGCTTTCGAGATGCCAGAAGCAAGACAAAGGTGGCGGAGCGTGCTGAACCTAGTCGGAAAACGGTGTCCTTGAAGAAGTCGGAACCAATCTCGATGGTGAAATCTCCAAGGCTGTTTCCTTCACCGTTTCGCAGTTTGACCATCTCAGCGATGTCGTTACGTGCCACCCGGTTCGTCTGCCCGCTGTAGCGCTCCGAGAAGCACGATCTCCAGAACCACCTCTGAAGCGCCTCGCGATCAGCATCCGGCACGACGACTTGTTCATTTCCATCTGAAGCAAAGTAGGTCGAGAGGGGAATCAACATGGCCGGATAGGGCATGTTCCGAAGCGTCTCCACTCCTAGTTGCGCGCGAAGGAAATCGATAGCGCCCTTGATTCCATTTTCGATGCGTCCAAAGTTGTCCCGGACCTCGCTGCCATTAAGTTGAATCAGGTGATCGGACGTAGGCTGTCCCACCAAGATGGCCGCACAGCAGCGGAGCACGAGGCTCGTGTCCTCCCCGACCCCAGCGAAGCCATGCTCCTCTAGCGCCTCGCGAAGATCCTCGAATCGTTGCTGCAGATCGAAGTCGTCGCTCCACGTCCACGCAGTCAACAATTGCAACGTGTCAAGTGGCACTCCCTGATGATTAATTCGCTCGAAGACTATCGCCACTTTGGCTTGATCATCGGTACGGAGGAGTTCGACGGGGATCAACGCCTCCTTGATCCTGGTTTGAAGCTCATCGATCACGGAAACAAGCGTCTCGTCAACTCCCTCAGTCGCTTTTCGGTAAGCCGTACTGTCAAAGAGCACACTCACGGGGAAAAATTGCGCCGGATCAGCCTCGGATGCCGGCAAGGCGAAGAAGCTCGAGTCCTGCGGATCCACCCCACTGCGATAGTCGAAGTAGATGTCGGTCCACTCCTCCTCCGCGGGCCGATCGAGCTCGGTTTGGAACGATGCAAAAATCGAGGTCACGCGCTGCTGGCCATCAAGCACGTAATCGATCGGATACTCGTCCTTCAAATCAGGAAGGGCATACGGCCCAAGTTGCTTCTCGTGATTGAGCAGCTCGCCGGCTCTCCAAAACAGGAGCGATCCGAACGGATACTGCTTGTAGACACTGTCAATGAAGAGCGCGACCCTCTCGGGCTCCCATACAAACTCGCGCTGAAAGGCAGGGATTCGAATCTGCCCGTTGAGGGTCCCCTCGATGATCTTTCGAATGGTCATCGGTTCCATTAGCGGCTGAAAACCCTACGACCCGGGGCGGTCGTAATTCGGGACTAGGCGGTCTAAACATGCGGAGTTAGGGAATTGCGATAGATCGAGTGACCGGACTTTCAACCTCGGGCAGCGGCTAGCCTCGCCGTATGCCGGATCAGCGAATTTCTCTTGGTGAGGCGGCGCGGCGGTCGGGGGTGCCGGCGAGCACGCTTAAACGGTGGGCCGAAGAGAAGATCGTGCCAGTGCGCAAAGGGCGCTGGACCGCGGCGGCGGCGGCGCAGGCTCGGGTCGTGGCGCGGATGCGGGAGCGGGGGTACTCGCTCGAGGACTTGAAGAGCGCTGGCAAGGAGGGGCGGCTTGCCTTTGGCTTCACCGAGGAGCTTTTCTCTGGTTCGCAGGAGACCTACTCGATCGAGGAGGCTGCGGCGGAGACCGGGCTGGAGCCGGAACTGGTCGAGCGGATCCTGGTGATTCTCGGGACGCCGCTCGGGCAGCGCGAGCTGAACAAGGACGACCTAGCGGCGCTACGCCACTGCGCCCGCGTCCTCGCCGCCGGCTTCCCGCTCGTCGCCTTTCTGCAGCTAGTGCGGGTCTACGCCCAGTCGATGCGGCGGATCGCCGACGCCGAGGTGCGGCTCTTCCATCTCTACGTCCACGAGCCGATGATCCGCGACGCGATCCCGGAGCTGGAAATGGCCGAGGAGATGGGGGAGCTCGCCGCCGACATCCTGCCGCTGGCGGCGCCGCTGACCGAATACCTGCACGAGCGCTACCTGCGCTTCTTCGTCGAACAGGACGTGGTCGGCCACATGGAGGCCGGTGCCTCGATGGACACGGCTGAAATCGCCCTCGGCCATGTCAACGTCACCCTCTGCTTCATCGACCTCACCGGCTTCACTCGCTACACCGAGGAGGAGGGGGACATCGAGGCGCTCGACGTCGTCGAGAACTTCGTCGCGACCGTGGAAGCGACGATGCCGCGCGAGGCGACGATCGTGAAGACGATCGGCGACGAGGTGATGGTCGTCTCGCCGGACCCGGCCTCGCTGACCGAGTGGGCCGTCGGCTTCCTCGCGCGCTTCCCGCAGCGGCCGCAGCCGCGGGTCGGCATCCACTACGGCGACGCCGTCTACCGCGACGGCGACTACTTCGGCAGTCAGGTCAACCTCGTCCACCGGGTCGTCAACCGGGCGCTGGCGGGGGAGGTGCTGGTGACCGACGCCGTCTGCGGTGCCATCGCCGCCTCGGAGCGTCTCGAGTTCGAGCCGATCGGGGAGGTCAGCCTCAAGGGGTTCCCGTCCCCGACCGCGCTCTTCGTCGTCCGCGGCGCATGAGCGCCGAGGAGCTGCTGGCGCGGGTCGAGGCGGACGGGCTCCTCGCCGGTGCCCAGCCGGTGCTGGCGATGCTCTCCGGCGGCCGCGACTCGGTCTGCCTGCTCGACCTCGCGGTGCGGGTGCGGGGAGCGGAGGCGGTGACGGCGCTCCACGTCAACTACGGGCTGCGCGAGGAGGCCGACGGTGACGAGGCCCATTGCGCCCGCCTCTGCGAGCAGCTCGGGGTGGCGCTGGAGGTCGAGCGGCCGAGGCGGCCCGATGGTGCCGGGAACCTCCAGGCCTGGGCGCGCGAGGAGCGCTACGCGGCGGCAACTACGTGGGCGGAAGAGCGGGACGCGCTGATCGCCACCGGCCATACCGCCGACGACCAGGTCGAGACGATCCTCTACCGGCTCGCCTCCTCGCCCAGCCGCCGGGCGCTGCTGGGGATGCGACCCCGCGGCGGCCGCCTGGTCCGGCCGCTGCTCGTCGCCACCCGCGCCGAGACGACCGCCTACTGCGAGGAGCGCGGGCTCGCCTGGCGCGAGGACAGCTCCAACGAGGAGGGCGACTACAAGCGCAACCTGATCCGGCGCGACCTGATCCCCGAGCTGGAGCAGGTCCACCCGGCCGCGAAGGAGAACGTGCTGCGGACGGCGGCGCTCTTGCGTGAGGAGGCCGAGCTGCTCGACTCGCTGGTCGACGCCGAGCTGGAGCCAGGGGAGGGGACGATCTCCCACAAGCGCTTCGCCGAGCTGCACCTGGCGCTGCGCCGTCTCGTCCTCCAGCGTCTGGCCGACGAGGCCGCCGGCCGCCCAGTCGCCGGCGCCGCCCGCTTCGCCGAGCAGGTCGCCGGCCTCAGCCGCGGCGGCTCAACCCTCGACCTCGGCGGCGGCGTTCGCGCCGTCCTCGAGCAAGGCGTCCTCCGCGCCGAGCGCTCCTAGCTCTCTATATCTAGACTGCGGCGCGTGTCGGACCCCGCGATCGGCGAGACCCTCGTCGCCAGAGACGACCTGCAGCGGCGCATCGGCGAGCTCGGGGCGGAGATCAGCCGCGACTACGAGGGGCGGGAGCTGGTCCTGGTCGGGGTGCTGAAGGGCGCCGTCCTCTTTCTCGCCGACCTGATGCGCCACCTCGAGGTTCCCTGCGAGATCGACTTCATGGCCGTCTCCAGCTACGGCTCGCAGACCGACTCCTCCGGCGTCGTCCGCATCCTCAAGGACCTCGACGCCCCGATCGAAGGGCGCGACGTCCTCATCGTCGAGGACATCATCGACTCCGGCCTCACCCTGCAGTACCTGATGCGCAACCTCAACGCGCGCAACCCCTCCTCGCTGCACGCCTGCGCTCTGCTGACCAAGCCGGAACGGCTGCGGGTCGACCTCTCGCCCCGCTATGTCGGCTTCGAGATCCCGAACCGGTTTGCGATCGGCTACGGGCTCGACCATGCGCAGAAGTACCGAAACTTGGATTTCGTCGCCGCGCTCGCCGAGTAACGCGGAAATTCCGCCCTGGTACGCTGATTCTCACCTTTGAGGCGTTTCTTCAAAAGCGCGGCGTTCCCGATCCTGCTGGTCGTGATTCTGGCGTTCATCGCCCAGAGAATGATCAGCAACGGTGACAACACGGAGTCGCCTGCCTACAACGAACTGATCAACCAGAAAACTGGTCTCGTTGTCGAGGGGCAGATCGAAGAAGTCGACATCAAGACGAAGGACAACACGCTTGATGTCAAGCGCACCAACGGCGAAAGCTTCTCCACCGGCTACCCGCCCGACGGCGAAAAGCAGCTGGTCAACCTCCTCCGCGACAACGAAGTCAAGACCGACGTCCACGGCTCCGGCAGCTCCGGGCTGCTCTCGCTGCTGACTCTGGTCCTGCCCTTCGTCCTCTTCTTCGGCTTCTGGATCTTCCTCATGAACCAGATGCAAGGCGGCGGCAGCCGGGTGATGAACTTCGGCAAATCGAAAGCCAAGCGGATGTCCGTCGACGCGCCGAAAATCACCTTCCGCGATGTCGCCGGCGTTGACGAGGCGGTGCAGGAGCTCGAGGAGATCAAGGAATTCCTCGAGAACCCGAAGAAGTTCCAGGCGCTCGGCGCCCGTATCCCGAAGGGCGTCCTTCTATATGGACCGCCCGGCACCGGCAAGACCCTGCTCGCCCGCGCCGTCGCCGGCGAGGCGGGGGTGCCCTTCTTCTCGATCTCCGGCTCTGACTTCGTCGAGATGTTCGTCGGCGTCGGCGCCAGCCGCGTCCGCGACCTCTTCGAGCAGGCGAAACAGAACTCGCCCTGCATCATCTTCATGGATGAGATCGACGCCGTCGGCCGCCACCGCGGCGCCGGCATGGGCGGCGGTCACGACGAGCGCGAGCAGACGTTGAACCAGCTGCTGGTCGAGATGGACGGCTTCGAAATGAAGGACAACATCATCTTGATCGCGGCCACCAACCGACCCGACATCCTCGACCCGGCGCTGCTGCGGCCCGGCCGCTTCGACCGCCAGGTCGTCGTCGACCGCCCCGACCGCAAGGGCCGCAAGAAGATCCTCGAGGTCCACACCCGCGGCAAGCCGCTCGGGCGCGAGATCGACCTGGACACGCTGGCTGGGCAGACCCCCGGCTTCACCGGCGCCGACCTCGCCAACCTGATCAACGAGGCGGCTCTGCTGACCGCCCGCTCGGGCAGTCGCGAGATCACGATGAAGGAGCTCGAGGAGGGGATCATGCGCGTGATCGCCGGCCCCGAGAAGAAGACCCGGGTGATGAGCGAGAAGGAGCGCCTCATCACCGCCTACCACGAGGTCGGCCACGCGATCGTCGGGCAGCTGCTCGAGCACACCGACCCCGTCCACAAGATTTCGATCATCAGCCGCGGCCAGGCCCTCGGCTACACGATCAGCCTGCCGACCGAGGACAAGTTCCTCACCACCCGCGCCGAGCTGACCGACACGATGGCGATGACCCTGGGCGGCCGCGCCGCCGAGGAGATCGTCTTCGGCGAGATCACCACCGGCGCCTCCAACGACCTCGAAAAGGTGACCGAGACGGCGAAGCAGATGGTGATGCGGTTCGGGATGAGCGAGCGCCTCGGCCCCCGCGTCTTCGGCCATGATCGTGGCCAGCCCTTCCTCGGACGCGAGTTCAGCTCCGAGCCCGACTACTCCGACGAGATCGCCCGCGAGATCGACGACGAGATTCGCCGCATCGTCGAGGGCGCCCACCAGGCCGCGAAGGGCCTGCTGAACGAGCGCCGCGACGACCTCGAGCGGGTCTCGCAGCTGCTGCTGGAGCGGGAGACGATCGACGCCAAAGAGTTCATCGCCCTACTTGAAGGCAAATCCGCGGAGGAGGTCTTCGTCGACGAGGAGGAGCCTCCGTCGAAGCCGGCCGAGCCCGCTCCCGAGCCGGAAAAGGCCGCCCGCGAGGGCAGCCGCCCGACGCCGCGACCCCGTCCGGGTTTTGCCGGCGGCGACGCTTCCTAGCACGAGGCTCCAATGACCAGGCTGATGGGGGTCGTGAATGTGACCCCCGACTCGTTCTCCGACGGCGGCCTCTATCTCGACCCCGCGGCGGCGGTCGCCCACGGGCGCGAGCTGGCGGCGGCCGGGGCGGAGATCCTCGACGTCGGCGGTGAATCGACCCGACCTGGGGCCGAGCCGGTCGCGGCCGAGGAGGAGCTGCGGCGGGTTGTCCCTGTGGTCGAGGGCCTGCGGGACCTTGGCTGTGATGTCTCCGTCGACACCTCGAAGGCCGCGGTCGCGGCCGCCGCGCTCGCTGCCGGGGCGACGATCGTCAACGACGTCACCGCCCTGCGCGGTGACCCGGAGATGGCGCCACTCTGCGCCGAGCGCGGCGCCACCGTCGTCCTCATGCACATGCTCGGCGAGCCGCGGACGATGCAGGCGGACCCGCGCTACGCCGACGTCGTCGCCGAGGTAAAGGAGTTCCTCGCCGAGCGCCTGCGGGCCGCGATCGCCGCCGGCATCGCCGAGGAGCGGGTCTGGCTCGACCCCGGGATCGGCTTCGGCAAGACCGCCGCCCACAACATGGAGCTGCTGCGCCGGCTCGGCGAGCTCCGCGACCTCGGCCGGCCGCTGGTGATCGGCACCTCGCGCAAGAGCTTCATCGGCAAGGTCGACGGCTCCGCCGCCGACGAGCGCCTCGGCGGAACGATCGCCTCCTCGGTCCTCGCCGCTGCTGAGGGCGCCGAGGTGCTGCGCGTCCACGACGTCGCCGAGGTGCGCCAGGCGCTGGCCGTGGCGGCGGCGATACTCGGGTAGCTTCCAGCCATGGAGAGCCACGACAACGGCATCGAGTCAAGCGCGGAAATCGAGCTGCGCGGGCTCTCGATCTACACCCACCACGGCGTCTCCGAAGCCGAGCAGGAGGTCGGGCAGCGGCTCGAGTTCGACATCTCCTTCGACGTCCCCGACTGCGACGCGGTGCTGACCGACCGGCTCGAGGACACGGTCGACTACGGAGCGGTCTGCGACATCGTCACCCTCGCCGCGACCGAGCGCAGCTACAAGACGCTGGAGCGCCTGGCGCAGGTGGTGGGGGAGCGGTTGATGGAGCGCTACGGCTGCGAATCGGTTCGCGTCCGCGCCGCCAAGCCGGAGCCGCCGCTGCCGCTGGCGATCCAGGAGGTCGCGGTCGAGGTGACGCAGGAGCGGACGGTCGCAGAAGACGAAGCCGGGGACTAGCCGCTTGGCGATAGCGAAGCGGACCGGCTACCTCGGCCTCGGCTCCAACGTCGGCGACTCCGCCGGCCACCTGCGGGCGGCGATCGAGCTGCTCGAAGCAGAGGGGATCGAGGTCGACGCCGTCTCCTCCACCTATGTCACCGAGCCGGTCGGCGAGGTCCTCGACCAGCCCGACTTCCTCAACGCCGCCGTCCGCATCCGCACCGAGCTCAAGCCCGAAGAGCTGCTCGACGCCTGCAAGCGGGTCGAGGCCGAGCGCGGCCGCTCCTTCGAGGCCCCCCGCCATAGCCCCCGACCCCTCGACGTCGACCTGCTCCTCCTCGGCGACCTCGAGCTGACGAATGACCGCCTCACCCTGCCGCACCGCGAGGTGACCACCCGCCGCTTCGTCCTCGTCCCCCTGCTCGAGCTCGATCCCGAGCTGACGCTCCCGGACGGGACCCGCCTCGCCGACGCCCTCGCTCACCTTGCTCCTGGGCAGAGGGTGAATCAGAAGGGACGTCTTACCCCGCTGTAAGACTCAGGAGAAGGTTTGACAGCGGAAGGTGGACTGATGAAGAACAACGTTCATGTGGTTCCGAGCGACGGTGGATGGGACGTCAAGGTCGAGGGGCGGCGGGCCTCCAGGCATTTCGCAACCCAGCGGGAAGCCATCCAAGCTGGCCGGAGATTGGCTCAAGGCAACCGGGCCGAGCACATCGTCCATGGGCGAGATGGACAGATCCGGCAGCGTGACAGCTATGGACGGGACCCGTTTCCGCCTCGAGGCTGAAGCGGCGACTTGGCTCACTGCTATCTTCGAATAGCTGGCTGAGAGCAGGTTCGCACTAGCGAGCTTCAGGCTACGGTCCTCGGTCGGCACGTCTTCGGCCCCGCTTCGGCGGGGCCTTTTTTTTACCCTGGGTACCAGACTCCGTCGAAGTGGATGTGAGGGACGATCCTGGTCTCCCAGAGCTGTTCGACAGCGCCGGCAGAGCGATCATTTGGCACGACTCCGGCGCGGATCTTTCGGACTCGTGCTGCGATGTAGGTTGCGCAATCGGTTAGCTGGATCGCACCGTTGCTGTGCGAGGGGACAAAGTGGATCGTGTCGACAATCTGGTTGATCTGCGCGGGGTTCCAGCCCCACGAGGTACCGAGCTCCTGGTAATTGGCGAGATCGCGCAGCGCCGTGTCCTCGATCTCTTTGGCCTCGTCCGCCACCAGAAGGACGCGGCAGTCGTGTTCGCGCGCCAAGCGCTCAATCGACTCGATGCTGAACATCAGGGCGATGTCATGCGGGTGATAAGGAGCGGCGTACCGCCGTTCCAGTCCTGCCTTCTCCACCCCTCGGATCACGACATCGGCCTCGGCGATCTCGATGCCTCTGAGCACGTCGTCGAAGATTTCGATTCGGCGCTTGGGGCTCATGTTGGCGAATACCCCGCGCGCTGCGAAAAGCTCTGCTCCGTGAAACTCGAAAGTTGCTTCATGGCAGTCGGCGGGGCAGTGCTTGCGCCCTACCTCGCGCATGTGGTCGTGAGCAGCGGCGATCTTGGTCTCGTCGATTACAAGGCTGAGGATCAAATGGATGGGCTGCTTCCACTCGTCGAGCTTTCGCCCGGTGTTACCGGCCTCGTCCATATAGGCAAAGCGCATGTCGCCTCCCCCTTCCGATGCCTCCCCTGCGGAGGCGGGCCGAGCCTAGCGAGCCAAGACGACAGCACTTGTCCTTAAATACTTAACTGTTCTTGACGCAAACCCCGGCGGTGCTCTAAACCCACGGGTGCGATCGCCATGGAGAGCGCCCTCAGTGAGTCGACGACCGAGCCCGAGGTGCGGGAGTCTCCGGCCGTGCATCCAGCCGAGGCGCGGTTGGAAGAACAGATTCGCTGGTACGACGGCAAAAGCCAGGCCGACCAGCGCACCTACAAGGCGCTGAAGATCTGCCAGCTCGCCACTGCCGCGGCGATCCCGGTCGCTGCTACCGGCTCGATCTCGGACTGGATCGTCGGTGCCGCCGGCGCCCTGATCGTCGTCCTCGAGGGCGTCCAGCAGCTGATGCAGTACCAGCAGAACTGGATCACCTACCGGGCCACCTGCGAGCGGCTCAAGCATGAGAAGTTCCTCCACCTCGCTCACGCCGGCCCTTACGCGACGGCAGCCGACCCTGACGTTCTGCTGGCCGAACGGGTCGAGGGCCTTGTCTCCCAGGAGCACGCCGCCTGGGCGGCGAACCGCGAGGAGATCGGCAAGAAGGCGGGGGGAGAGGGATGAGCGTCGAGACCGACCCCACCCGCGACGCGACCTCCCAGAAGGTCTTCATCTGTTACCGGCGACAGGAGACGGCGCCCTACGCGGGTCGCATCTACGACGCGATGGTCGCCAAGTTCGGCGTCGAGAACGTCTTCATGGACCTCGACCTCGATCCCGGCGTCGACTTCGTCGACCGGATCACCAAGGTGGTCTCGGGTTGCGTGGCGCTGATCGTCGTCATCGGCCCGCGATGGGCCGAGCTCGAGAACGAGGACGGGACCCGGCGAATCGCGGACCCGGAAGACTTCGTCCGGCTGGAGGTCGAAACGGGGCTGAAGCGCAACGACGTCACCCCGATCCCGGTGCTCGTCGGAGGCGCCGAGATGCCGCACCGCGAGGACTTACCGCCCGAGCTGCGGCCGATCACCCGCCGCAACGCGCTTGAACTGAGCGAGGGTCGCTGGCGGTACGACATCGGCCGCCTGCTCGGCATCCTCGACGAGCTGCTGCCCGACCAGCCCGGGCCGGTGCCACCAACGCCAGCGGTGGCGGTTCCGTGGCGGCTGGCTCCGGAGGGCATGCTGGTGGCTGCCGTGGCCGCCTACCTCGCCCGAATAGGTGGAATTCCATCGGTCTTCGAAGTCGAAAAGCTCGGTGCGATCGTCGCCCGGCGGGGCATCAGTTTCGGCCTCGCGGGAGCTGCACTGGCCGTCTGGATCGCCGTCAGGGTCTGGCACGCCTTTCCGCTTCGATATCTGCTCCGGGCCCTGCTCATCGGGGCGTTCGCCGGTGCGCTCGGAGGCGCGATCTTCGGGGTCTTCGTCTACGGGGGTGAGAACCGCTCTCTCGACGAACGAGACCTGATCGACCTCCTGGCCTGCACCGTCACCGGCGGGATTTTCGGGGGTTTGATCGGTGGCCTCTGGAAGCCGCGGCGAATTGAAGCGGCAATCGTCGCCGGAGCCTTCGGAGGGTTGCTCGCTCAGGCCGTGGTCGTGCTGACCAACTGGCAGAACACCGCCGCCGGACCGTCAGCCGCCAGGCTCGGGTTCTCCGCCGCCGCGATCACGGGCGCGGCGCTGACGGCTCTGATCGCCGGCAGCAGGGCCGAGGCGAGGAATCAGGCCGCGGCGGGCTCGCCGCGCACCGGCGCCAGCCACTCCGCCGGCAGGACCGGCGGCATCTTGCCCGGGTAGTCCGGGACGAAGCGCCGCGCCAGGGCGCCCGCCGGCCGGTTCTCGATCAGCGGCCGCAGGTCGTCGAGCGTCATCGCCAACCCGATGCTGGGGGCGATCTGGAAGTCGGCCGCGTTGGCGCGCTCGCCGTTGATCACTCCGCTCTCGACCAAGGCGTCGACCTTGTCGAGCAGGGCCGGCAGCTTCTCCAGGGCGCGGCGGGCGTTCTCGTCGCTGGCTTCGTTGAAGCGGGCCGAGAGGGCGACGATCGGCGCCGCGGTCTTCACCGCCAGCCCGATCGGCATCCCGATCCGGGCGCCCTCCGAGTAGCTGCGCAGCGGTGCGTGGTCCTTCTTCATCCCCCACCAGAGGATCTGGCGGATCGGGTGCTGCAGCTCCTCGTCGCCGAAGCGCTCCGCCTCCTCGACCGCGGCTCGTTGCGCGGGGTCGGCGGGGAAGAGCGACGGCTCCGGCCGCAGGCGCTCGAGCTCACGGGCGACCGGCCGCGATCCTTGAACCTTGGTGCCGTCTACCTTCAGCGCCGGCACCGTGACGCCGGGGAAACCGGCGGCGCGCAGCACTCCCTTCGAGATCACCGGCAGCAGGTCGGTGCGCTTGTAGTCGATGCCCTTGTGCTTCAGCATCAGTTCGATGGCGATGCTCGGGTGCGAGGCGGGGATCACGAAGAGGCGAGCTTTCATCGGGCGATCCTAAGCGCATCCGCCCCCGTTTGGCTACCTGGCCAGTCGGCGCCCGCGATAATCCCCGCCATGCTGCTCGCGGTTGACGTCGGCAACACGCAGACCCACCTGGGCGCCTTCGACGGCGAGCGCCTCGCCGAGCACTGGCGTTTCCAGACTCGCTCGGGCGCGACCGGGGACGAGCTGGCGGAGCGGATCGCCGGCCTTTTCTCGCTCTCCTCGATGTCCTTCGACGACATCGACGCCGTCTGCGTCTCCTCGGTGGTGCCGCCGCTCGGCAGCCAGTTCGAAGAGCTGGCCGAGCGCTACCTGGGCGCCGAATGCCTGACGATCGGCCCCGGGGTGAAGACGGGGATGCCGATCCGGATCGAGAACCCGCTCGAGGTCGGCGCCGACCGCCTCGTCAACGCGATCGCCGGCTATGCCCGCTTCGGCGAGGCCTGCGTCGTCGTCGACTTCGGCACCGGCATCAACATCGACGCGGTCTCGGCCGAGGGCGAGTACCTCGGCGGCGCCATCGGCCCCGGCCTCGCGACCTCGCTCAGCGCCCTGATCGAACGCGCCGCCCGCATCACCCGCCTCGACCTCGACCAGCCCTCTGAGGCGATCGGCCGCTCGACCCGGGCGGCGATCCAGTCCGGGTTCGTCTACGGCTTCGCCGGCCTGATCGACGGCATCGTCCGCCGCATGGAAGAGGAGCTGCCGAACCCGCGGCTGCTCGCCACCGGCGGCTACGCGGCGACGGTCGTTCCCTTCACCGAGACGATCGACGAGGTCGACGATCTGCTGACCTTGAAGGGACTGCGACTGATCCATGAGCGCAACCAATGACAAGGAAGCCGCCCGCCCGGCGCTGACCGAGCCGTTCGAGATCGGCGGCGTGCCGATCGCCAACCGCGTCCTGCTGGCGCCGCTGGCCGGGATCGGCAACTGGTTCGTCCGCCTTCAGGCCAAACGCCACGGCGCCGGCCTCGCCGTCTCGGAGATGGTCTCCAGCTTCGCGCTGCACTACCGCAACGAGCGCACCCTGCGGGAGCTGATGCGGATCCACCCCGACGAGCACCCGGTCTCGATGCAGCTTTTCGGCCACGACCCGGAGGTGATGCGCTCGGGGGCCGCGATCGCCGCCGAGGCGGGGGCCGACCTGATCGACATCAACATGGGCTGCCCGGTGCCGAAGGTGCGGAAGACCGGCGCCGGCGCCCAACTGCTGCGCGATCCCGACCTCGCCCTCGGCCTCGCTCGCGGCGCCGCCGAGGGCAGCGGCCTGCCGGTGACGGTAAAGCTGCGCTCCGGGATCGAGGCCGGCGACCGCTCCGGCTTCGAGCTGGCGATTCGCCTGGTCGAGGAGGCTGGCGTCGCCGCGATCGCCTTCCACCCGCGCGCCGCCACCAAAGGCCACAAGGGCAAGCCGGACTACGCCCTGACCCGGGAACTGGTCGAGCGCGTCGACGTTCCGGTGATCGTCTCCGGCGGTCTCTCCAGTGCCGCGGCCGCCCGCCGCGCCTACGAGGAGTCGGGCGCCGACGCGGTAATGATCGCCCGCGGCTCCTTCGGCAACCCCTGGGTCTTCGAGGAACTGACCGGCCGCCGGGCCGAGCCGCCGAGCCGGGAGGAGATGGTCGCCGAGTGGCTCTGGGTCACCGACCGCGCCGAGGAGCACATGGGCGCCGAGCGGGCGCAGCGCTACCTGCGCAAATTCCACCCCTGGTACGTGGAGCGGTTGGAGGCGCCGACCCAGGTCGCAGATGAGCTCCAGCGCAGCGCCGATCTGGGCCGCGCGCGGGAGCTGATCGCCTCACTTGGATCGCCTGTCCAGGTCGCCTGAACAGGCACTTTGGCCAGGCAGCCACCATCGCTATAATCGCCGGCTCCCTGCCCGGGGTGCCACCGCCGTTTCGGTGCGCATCAGGGCATTTTTTTAGGTCTGGGAGACCGCAAAAGCTCCCTTTTTCAATCGCAAAGCGAGGTCGTACGTGCGTCAGGCCGTCATAACCCCCGAGGGGCTGGAAAAACTCAAAGAGGAGATCGAGTTCCTCTCGACGACCAAACGCCGGGAGGTCGCGGCCCGGATCAAGGAAGCGCGCGAATTCGGCGACATCTCCGAGAACGCCGAATACGACGACGCCAAGAACGAACAGGCCCTACTCGAGGCGCGGATCGCCCAGCTGGAAGAGAAACTGCGCCGCGCCCAGGTGATCGACGAGAAGTCGATCAGCAGCGACGAGGTCAGCTTCGGCTCGATCGTCCACGTCAAAGACCAGAAGACCGGCGACTCGCAGAAATTCCAGATCGTCGGCTCGACCGAGGCGAACCCGCTCGAACACAAGCTCTCGAACGAGTCGCCGATCGGCAAAGCGCTGATCGGGAAAAAGCGCAACGACATCGTCACCGTCGAGGTCCCGCGCGGGCCGAAGAAAAAACTGAAAATCACGAAAATCGAGAAGGCCTGACGGCAGGTAGGCTCGCTCCCCGATGAGCGAGGAGCCAACCGAGCAGCAGGACCTCTCCCAGGTCCTCGAGGACCGGCGCGAGAAGCTCGAGCGGATCCGCGAGGCCGGGATCGAGCCGTTCCCGCACGAGTTCTCCGGTCGCGAGGACATCGCCGAGGTGCGGGCGGCCCATCCGGGCCTGCAGGCCGGGGCGGAGACGGACTCCCGCCACCGTGTCGCCGGCCGCATCGTCGCCCGTCGCGGCCACGGCAAGGCCTGCTTCCTCGACATCCGCGACGGCAGCGACCAGATCCAGCTGCACGCGCGCAAAGACGTCCTCGGCGACGAGGCCTATGACCTTCTCGTCGACCTCGACCTCGGCGACATCATCGGCGCCGAGGGAACGGCGATGGCGACCCGGCGCGGGGGGGAGCTCTCGCTGGCGATCGACCACTGGCGCCTGCTGGCGAAGAGCCTGCGGCCGCCGCCGGACAAGTTCCACGGGCTCGAGGACACCGAGACCCGCTTCCGCCGCCGCGAGCTCGACCTGATCGCCAACGAGGAGAGCCGCCAGACCTTCCGCACCCGCGCCCGGGCGATCTCCGAGATTCGCCGCTGGTTCGACGAGCACGGCTTCGTCGAGGTCGAGACGCCGGTCCTGCAGCCGCTCTACGGCGGCGCCCTGGCGCGACCGTTCACGACCCACCACAACGCGCTCGACCGCGACTTCTACCTGCGGATCGCGACCGAGCTCTACCTCAAGCGCCTCGTCGTCGGCGGCATCGACCGCGTCTACGAGCTCGGCAAGGACTTCCGCAACGAGGGGGTCTCCCACAAGCACAACCCCGAGTTCACGATGCTCGAGTGGTACGAGGCCTACGCCGACTACGAGAAAACCGCGCACGACCTCGAGATGCTGGTCGCCGAGGTCGCCGAGCGGGTGCTGGGGACGACCAAGGTGCCGCGCGGTGAGACCGAGATCGACTTCGCCCCGCCCTGGCGCCGGATTACCCTGCGCGAGGCGATCCTCGAGCGGGCCGGGATCGACATCGCCGAGCACCCGACCCGGGAGGCCTTGGCCAAGGCGATGGGGACCGAGCCGGACCCGAAAGAGGGCTGGGGCAAGCTCGTCGACGGCCTGCTCTCGCGCGAGGTCGAGCCCGGCCTGATCCAGCCGACCTTCATCCTCGACTACCCCGTCGAGCTCTCCCCGTTCGCCAAGCGCCACCGCTCCGAGGAGGGCGTGGTCGAGCGCTGGGAGGCGTTCGTCGGCGGCCTCGAGATCGCCAACTCCTTCACCGAGCTGAACGACCCCGACGAGCAGCGCCGGCGGTTCGAAGAACAGGCCGCCGAGGTCGCCCGCGGCGACGAGGAGGCGCAGCCTTTCGACGAGGCATTCGTCGAGGCGCTGGAACAGGGGATGCCGCCAACCGGCGGCGTCGGCCTCGGGATCGACCGCCTGGTGATGATGCTGACCGGCGCGAAGACGCTGCGCGAAGTGCTGCTCTTCCCCGCAATGCGCACGTAAACGCGCCAAGTCCCGCGTGAAATTCCGCTCTTAGCGTGTTCAAGCGCTCAGAAGCCGGACATCCGACCCCGGTAGAGTTAAGGGACAGATGGATGCCTCCCGATAGGGGAAGAGGGCGTCCGGCGGTACAAATCCGGGTATGCCGGGTTTGTGAACCAGGAAGAGGTCTTCATTGTTCGAGCGATTCACTGAGAGGGCTCGCCAGGTCGTCGTCCTAGCGCAGGAGGAGGCCCGGACGCTCAAGCACAACTACATCGGGACTGAGCACATCCTGCTCGGCTTGCTTCGCGAGGAGGAGGGGCTCGCTGCCCGCGTCCTCGAGTCCCTCGACATCACCGTCGAAAGGGTGCGCTCTCAGGTGGTCCGGATCGTCGGCTCCGGCGAGGAGGTCACCTCCGGTCAGATCCCGTTCACGCCGCGCGCCAAGAAGGTCTTGGAGCTGGCGCTGCGCGAGGCGCTTTCGCTCGGCCACAACTACATCGGCACCGAGCACATCCTGCTCGGCCTCGTGCGTGAGAACGAGGGAGTCGCCGCCCGCATCCTGCTCGACTTCGACGCCGACTCGGACAAGATCCGCAACGAGGTCATCCGCATGCTCTCCGGCCCCGGTGGCCGTCGTCAGGGCGGTGGCGGCGGCGGTGGCGCCGGCGAGGGCAAAAAGTCTTCGAAACTGCTCGACCAGTTCGGCCGCAACCTCACCCGCCTCGCCGAGGAGGGCAAGCTCGACCCGGTGATCGGGCGCGAAACCGAGATCGAGCGGATCATGCAGATCCTTTCGCGCCGGACCAAGAACAACCCGGTGCTGCTGGGCGAGCCGGGCGTCGGCAAGACCGCCGTCGTCGAGGGCCTCGCTGCCCGCATCAACAAAGGCGAGGTGCCGGAGCTGCTGAAGAACAAGCAGATCTACACCCTCGACCTGGCCGCCCTCGTCGCCGGCTCCAAGTACCGCGGCGAGTTCGAGGAGCGCCTCAAGAAGGTGATGAAAGAGATCACCCAGCGCGGCGACATCATCCTTTTCATCGACGAGCTCCACAACCTGGTCGGCGCCGGCGCCGCCGAGGGCGCGATCGACGCCGCCTCGATCCTGAAGCCGGCCCTGGCCCGCGGCGAGCTGCAGACGATCGGCGCCACCACCCTTGACGAGTACCGCAAGTACCTCGAGCGCGACTCGGCGCTGGAGCGCCGCTTCGCCCAGATCAGGGTCGACCAGCCCTCGCCCGAGGACACCGTGAAGATCCTCGAGGGGCTGCGCGAGCGCTACGAACAGCACCACCGGGTGACGATCCGCGACGACGCCCTCGAAGCCGCCGCCGAGCTCGCCGACCGCTACATCTCCGACCGCTTCCTGCCCGACAAGGCGATCGACCTGATCGACGAGGCCGGCTCGCGGATGCGCATCAAGAGCATGAGCACGCCGCCGGTCTACCGCGATCTCGAGGAGGAAATCGAGAAGACGCGGCGCGAAAAGGAGACCGCGATCGAGGCCCAGGAGTTCGAAAAGGCCGCCAATCTGCGCGACACCGAGCGCCAGCTGACGACCCGCAAGCGCCAGCTCGAAGATGAGTGGGCCGAGGGCGAGAACGGCGAGCGGCCCGAGGTCGGCGAAGAGGAGATCGCCGACATCGTCTCGATGTGGACCGGCATCCCCGTCTTCAAACTGACCGAGGCCGAGACCAAGAAACTGATCCGGATGGAGGAGGAACTCCACAAGCGCGTGATTGGCCAGGAGGTCGCGATCACCGCCGTCTCGAAAGCTATTCGCCGTTCCCGCGCCGGGATCAAGGACCCGAAGCGGCCGGCCGGCTCGTTCATCTTCCTCGGCCCCTCCGGGGTCGGCAAGACCGAGCTCGCCCGCACCCTCGCCGACTTCCTCTTCGGCGACGAGGAGGCGATGATCCGGATCGACATGTCCGAGTACATGGAGAAGCAC